>DATGMJ010000268.1:0-7813 GCA_035293685.1 Chloroflexota bacterium
CGCGCTCGCACTCGGCCTGACCGCGTTCTTCTGGCTTCCAGCCCTGGCCGAGCAGAACGTGGTGCAGTTGTACCGCCTCAGGACCGACGACTACGACGTCCGCCATTCGTTTATCACGCTCGCCACGCTCCTTGCGCCGCCCGCGGTGGTTGACCAGACCGCGGCAAACCCACCGCCCTACCTCCACCTGGGCTGGGGACAGCTTACTCTCTCGCTTGCCACGCTTCCCCTCGCCGGCCTGATCGTTCGCGCCGCCCGACGGTCTGGCGATATCGGCCTTACCGACGCGTCCCTGGCCCACCTGATCTTTGGCTGGTCTCTCCTGGTCGGAAGCGCCGTGCTCACCATACCGATCTCGACACCGGTCTGGCGGCTGGTTCCCCTGCTAGCCTACACCCAGTTCCCCTGGCGCGTGCTCGAGCTGAGCGGGCTCGCGACCGCGCTCCTCGCCGGCGTTGCGGTCCACCTGGCCCTGGCCCTTGCAGGAGGGTGCGATGCGGAACCAGGTCGATCAGCCCCTTCGATCGCGGCAGGTCCGGCGATGATCTCAGCACAGAAAGGGCGCTCCGCTCGCGCCAGAGCGGTGGGCATCGTCGGAGCAGCGCTGGCCCTGGTCATCGTGCCATCGCTCGTTTACCTCTACCCCCGCGAGCCCTTCCTGGTATACGGCGCGCTGACCGCGGCCGACGTGACCGGCTTCGAGCGGCAGGGGGGAGCGGTGGGCACGACCAGTACCGGCGAGTACTATCCACGCACAGTGACCGAGCGCCCCCGCGCGCCTTTGCCCGCGAATCTCGATCGGATCGGCCGTCTTGACCGTGCCGTCCTCCCTGCCGGGAGCACGGTGGTATTCGAGGGAAGCCGGGGATACACCGAGCGCTACCGTCTCTCCCTGCCGCGGCCCGCGACGCTCCGCTTCGATCTCATTCTCTTCCCGGGCTGGCAGGTCGACGTCGACGGGCGGCCGGTAGCGGTCCGCCCGAGCCCGGGACAGGGGCTTCTGCTAGCGGATGTCCCGGCTGGACAGCATATCCTCGTGCTCGAGTTCGTGGACACACCGGTCCGTCAGGCCGGCTGGACCATCGCGGCGGCCAGTCTGGGCATCCTGCTCGCGCTCGGCGGATACTACCTCGGCCAGCGGCTAATCAGACGGCAGTCAGCCCCGGGCATGGTGCCCGAGACGGTGACGCACCGCACACTCGAGACCCTCGCGCAGCCTGCCGCGGCACCGCCTCCCAGCGCTCCCCTCGATCGGCGCGGCGTCGTTGTTTTAGGGGGAGGCATCCTGGCGCTCCTCGCCCTGCGCGCGACGAGTCCGGCCCCCTACGCAGCCATCTTTGCCCGACGCTCGCCACTCGACCGGGTGATCGGCGCGGGCCATCCAATGCGCGTGCGTCTGGAGGATAAGGTCGAGTTCCTCGGGTATGACCTTTCCACATCCATCGTCCCTCAGGGAGGATCACTCACCCTTCGCCTGTACTGGCGGGCACTTCACTCGCTGGATCGGGACTACCGATCCCTGGCGATGATCGCCCGGGTCGGGGATAAGGGCCTGCTGACCCAGGACGATCGCGTCCACCCCGGCGGCGTCCCGACCTCGAGCTGGCGGACCGACCACTATACGATTGACGAGCATACCCTCGCGATCCCGACCGCCGCGCCGCCCATGGTCTATCAGCTTCAAGTGGCTCTCTATGACCCGCGGACGCTCCAGCACCTCCGTCAGGATGGGCGAAGCGGCTGGGAGGCCGAGCAGATCGTCCTCCAGGAGATGCACGTCATCCGCCGGATGCCTCTCGATCTGACTGCATTCCGGTCTCTCGGAGAGCCAGTGTTTGGAGGGATCATTCGACTGCTGGGTTACCAGGTCAGTGCCGACCATCTCCGCGCCGGTCAGACGCTCATGCTCACCCTGGTCTGGCAGGCAGATCATCCGATCAGCTACGATTACACCGTCTTCACGCACCTGATCGACCGGAACCAGCAGCAAGTGGCTGGGCACGACAGCATGCCGATTGATGGACAGTATCCCACTTCGACCTGGCTAGTCGGCGAGCCGGTGGTTGATGTGCATCCGATCCGTCTTCCGAGCGATCTCCCTGCCGATCAGTATCACCTTGCCTTCGGCATCTATGATGCCCGGACGCTCCAGCGGCTCATGGTCGAGGCGCAGGGCTGGAGCGGCCCCCGGAGCCAGATCGATCTTGATCTACCGATCATGGTCGAACCGGCCCGCTGACACGAGCCAGTCAGGTGCGGATCCTGACGGCCGCGCTGTCAGTCGAATCGGAAGCACACCTTGCCCGCTGTCGCGCTGTCGGCGATCCGGAAGGCCTCCGGCCCCTCGTCGAGGGGAAGTACGTGGGTGACGACATCCGCCAGAGAAAGACGGTGGCGACGCAGGAATTCCCAGATCTCCGGGACCTGGGTATCCGGGTAGATGCTCGTCCCGAAGAGCACGAGCTGCCGGTGGACCAGCTGCATGAGCGGGATGCGGAAATCGGCGGAGCCGAGCCCAACGATTGCGGCCTGCCCCAGCGGCTTGAGGAGGTCGCCGATCGCCGCGTGAGCCGCATTGGAGCCAGAGGTCTCGATGAGCTTGTCGGCCCCATCCGGGTAAATCGCCCGGAGCTGTTCTCCGACCGGACCGACCGTCGGATCCAGCGTCTCGTACGCGCCGAGGCGCTGCGCCAGCGCACGCCGGCCGGGCGATGGGTCGATGCCGACGATGCGTGCCCCCATCGCCTGGCCAAACATAGTCGCGAGTAGCCCCACCGGGCCGAGCCCCGAGACCACGAGGAGATCGCGTCCACTAACCCCGAGGCGCGAGAGGGGATAGTAGGCCGTACCCGCCTGGCACGCCATCACCGCGCCGTCGAGAAAGCTGAAATCATCTGGCAGACGCATCAGCGACGCGGCCTCCACGGCCATGTACTCGGCATCCGAGCCGTCGGCGCCGACCCCGTATGATGCTCGGCGGTTCACGCACACGTTCCGATGCCCACTCCGACAGTACCAGCACTCGCCGCAGGTCCGCCGAAAGTACACCAGCACGCGATCCCCCGGCGACCACCCTCGGACATCGCGGCCAACCTCGACGATAATACCGCTCGGCTCGTGACCGGGCACCAGGTCGCCCTCCAGATCGGCCGGCCGCGGGTGACGATACGCGTGCAGATCGCTTCCACAGATGGCCGAAGCCTGCATGCGGATAACCACCTCGTTTGGGCCGGGACGCGGATCGGGCTTCTCTCGCACGATCACCTGCCGCTCGCCGATAATGCGCAGGGCACGCACGTTCCCTCCTCCCTTCTCCGCAGGGCCGTGTCCTTCCGCCGGCCTCGCTGCCGGCTTACGGACCGTAGGTGACGACGTCGACCTCGTGCGCCCGGACCCAGTCCCAATCGATCTCTACGCCGAGGCCCGGCCCCTCCGGGACGGTGACGTGACCGGTGGCATCGATCGAGTCGAGGTCATCAGAATAGTCGCGGTAGACCGGGGGTTTAGTCGTCTTCAGCAGGGGATGGACCAGGCCCATTTCGTAATAGTTACAGTTGCGAAGCGCAGCAAAGCAGTGGCGGTGGGCTGGGCCCGGGGCGTGGATCGCCACGTCCAATCCGAATCCCTCGGCGGCATGGGCAATCTTCATCAGGCCGGTGATCCCGCCGTCATAAGTGGCATCCGTATGGACGTAGTCAGTCGCCTCGGCAACGATGAAGTCGACGTGCGGCTCGAGCGTTCGGACGTGCTCCCCAAGACAGAGGGGCGTCTTGATAAGCTGGCGGAGCTTGCGGTAGGCGAAGGCGGAGATACCGCCGTCTTTGAACGGGTCCTCGTACCAGAAGAAGTTCGCCTCATCGCAGGCCCGACCGACACGCAGGGCATCGGCGAACGTGTTCAGCTCGCAGGCGGGGTCGATCATGAGGTCCATCGCCGGCCCAACCTTCTCCCGCACCTTCAGGACGGTCGCGACCTCGCGCTGGACCGGCCCATTTCCCCAGCCGTGAATCTTGAAGGCCGGATACCCCATCTCGCGACAACGCACCGCGAAGTCAGCGTACGCTTCTGGACTGCTGAGGCCGCCGTTCTCGTCACCGTGGGTGGTGCTTGCATACGCCGGGAGCCGCCGCCGATAGCCACCGAGGAGCTGGTAGATCGGGGCGTTGTACAACTTGCCCGCGATATCCCACAGACAGATATCGATCGGCGCGATGCCGAAGCGATCATTCTTGCGAAGCGCCCGCTTGAGGTCGTTGTAGATCCGCTCGCGCTCGAGGGGATTCTTACCGATGAGGTAATGGGCGATTGATCCGATCTGCGCATAAGCCTCGGCCGTTCCGCCCGCCCATTCGCCGGTGATGCCAACGTCCGTCTCGATGGTGATCACGTAGCCGTGAGGTCGAATGCGGCTCCCCTTGAGGTAGACCATGTTGAAGCCGTTATAATCGTAGCCGACGTCAACCAGTTCGTACGCGTACCGGTGCACGGTCACGCGAGTGATGCGCGGTGCCATCGCGGATCCTCCTCCAACATCCGGGGAACGGCGCCTGGCCGCCTGACGCGGAGGATTATAGCGCCGATGTCCGCGGAGTTCGAGGTCCCGGGCGTTGGAGCGCGTGACGACCGCCGGCCGATCGGCTACCATAAGCCCATTCCCGGAGGTTGAATACATGGGAGAGGTCGCTTCCGGCGGTCCGCGAGTGGTGCGGCTCGTTCCCGAGCCGCTGACGCCCGCAGGGTTCGCCGAGTTCGGAACGATCGTTGGCCAGGAGAAGGTCATCCTGACCAGCACCGACTTCCCTTTCTTTGCCAGCATTGTCACACTCGAGCCGTCAGACCATCCCATTGTCTACCTCAATCGCCATCTCGACCATCATCAGCTCTTCCTTACCCTCGATGGAAAGCCCATGATCGTTGTGGTGGCATCACCGCGCCTGAGCGCGGCCGATCTCCGGGCGGAGGCGATTCGCGCCTTTGTCACGGATGGGAACACAGCCATTGTCTTCCACGTTGGCACCTGGCATCTGGCGCCCCGCGCGGTTGGCCGCAGTCCGGCTCGCGCTCTCAATGTCCAGGCCACAAACACCCACGTGCACACCGAACGCGTGGACCTCGGCCCCACGTTTGGCTACACCGTCGCGCTCGATACTCCCCGTGCATCAGTCATACGGCAGCGGATCCGGGATGCGCGGGCCCGCCTGGAGATGCTGATCACCGGCCTCGACGAGCAGCGCCTCGCGGCTCCGGGCCCGGACGGCTGGTCGGTCAAGGATCACCTGATTCACATTGCGGTCTGGAACGAGTCGCTGCTTGCCCTCCTGGAAGGGCGCGACCGCGACGCGGCGATCGGCGTGGATCCGTCCCTTGTCGCCGCCGCTGGCGAGAATTACGACCGCGTGAACGCCGAGATCCACCGGCTGCATCAGCATCGCCCGGCCGCTGAGGTGCTGGCGGCGTTCCGCGACGCGCACGCGCGCGTTCTGGCGGCGGTCGAGAAGCTCGATGACGCCGACCTGCTCCGTCCCTACTCCCACTATCAGCCGGCCGCGCGGCCGGCTGACGTCCGTCCGGTGATCGACTGGATCGCGGGAAACACCTGGGAGCACGACGCCGAGCACGCCCGGTGGATCAGCGAGCTACTCGCATCGGCCGGCTGACAACGGCGCACGCCTTTACCACCCGAACTGCCTGGATAGGAACCCCCGGCTGAGGCGGAGGATCAGTGGACTTCCGTGGGGGCAGACAGCAGGCGCGGACGTCTCGCCGAGATCGCGGACGAGTGTCTCCAGCTGGCTCATCTCGAGCCGTTGCCCACGGCGCACGGCCGCACGGCAGGCAATCGCCGCCTCGAGACGATCCCTCCAGTCCTCCCCCGCAACCAGTGCTTCCTCCAGGAGCGCTTGCAGGTGCGGCAGGAGGCTCTCCGGGCCCGGGGCGGCCGGGACGGTTCGGAGCAGAAAGTATCGACCGCCGAGGCGCTGGCAGTCCAGCCCCAGCGCCTCGAGCTCGGACCGGCGCTGATCCAGCAGCGAGCCCTGATGCGGCTTCAGTTCGAGCACCACGGGCTCCAGGAGCGTCTGGACCTGTTGTTCGCCCCGGTCGCGATCTCGGCGCAGCCGCTCAGCGATGACGCGTTCGTGGGCACGGTGCTGATCGATGAGCAGAAGACCGTCATCGCTCTCGGCGAGGATAAGCGATGCGTGGACCTGGCCGAGGATTCGAAGCCGCTGGAGGAATGCTCCGGGCTTCTCCGCCTCGCCCTGGCCGAGGCATCTGGTTTCCCTGCCCTCAGCGATGCGGTGGAAGGAGAGCGGAAGCCGATACTGTGCCGGCTCGAGCGCCAGGCGGGCATCGGCTGACGGGTGAAGCGGCGCCTGATCCAGGACTGCCCGCACCGCTGCGGCCAGTGCTGCGGCGATCTCTGCCTCCCGGGCCAGGCGAATCTCGGCCTTGGCCGGATGAACGTTCGGATCGATCTCGGCCGGCGGAACATCGAGGACGAGCACGGCGATCGGATGACGACCGCGCGGCAGCCGGGGTCGATAGGCTTCCTCCAGCGCGGCGAGGAGGCCGCGAACAGCGACCGGCCGACCGTTCACGACGAGCATCAGGTGATCCCGGGTTGGACGGGTGATAGCCCGGCCGCTCATAACACCGTAGATCGCTGCACGGCCGACCGTCACAGCCGGGATTGGAAGCAGGCCCTCAGCGATCGCGGGGCCATAGACATCGGCCACGGCTCCTTCAATTCGCCCGCTCCCGCGAGATTGGAACGAGAGGCGGCCGTCTAGCAGAAGTGAGAATCGGACCGAGGGGCGGGCCAGGGCGTACCGGCGCACGAGCTGGCCGACCAGGAGCGACTCGCGTCGGCGATCCGTGACGAGCTTCAAGCGGGCCGGGACGGGCCGGAAGAGGTGGCGAACCGAAACAGTAGTACCACGCTGTCGCGCCTGTGCGAGTCGCTGAGCGACCCGACCACCGCGCAGGATGATCAGCGTGCCGATCTCATACCCTGCGGTGCGGGTCAGCAGTTCGACATCGGCGACAGCGGCGATGCTCGGCAGGGCCTCGCCGCGAAAGCCCAGCGTCCGAAGCGCGCGCAGGTCATCGAGTGTCGTGATCTTGCTGGTCGCGTGGTGCTGAAAAGCGAGCTCGACTTCCTCGGGGGGAATACCTTCCCCGTCGTCGCTGACCCGAATCAGCTCCAGCCCGCCGCCGCGCAGTTCGATGATAATCGTCGTGGCGCCCGCATCCAGTGCGTTATCTACGAGTTCACGCACAACCGCCGCCGGTCGATCGATAACCTCGCCCGCGGCGATCCGCTCGGCAACCTCCGGCGCAAGGACAGCGATCGGACGGCGGTTGGGCCGCCGGGGGACAGACATGGCGGCTGCTTCGGCCTCCGGCTCCATTCCGCCTCCCCGCGCCCTAGCGGCGCCCAGCGCGGCGCTGAATCTCCCAGATCCGATTCAGCGCCTCGAGCGGGGTCAGCTCGGCTGGATCGAGGGCGAGGAGCTCATTGAGCAGATCGATCGGGCTCTCCGGCGCTAGGCCGAGTCCGGGAAGCGGGATCTGAACTGGCAGGAGGCTCGATCGCTCGGTTTCCTCTCCCGCGGTCGCTGCGCCAGGTGCCTCGAGCTCGCGCAGGATCTCTGCGGCTCGCCGGGTTACTCGGTCCGGGAGGCCGGCCAACCGCGCCACCTGAATGCCGTAACTGCGGTCGGCCACTCCAGCGACCACCGTGCGCAGGAAGATCACCTCGCCGCCTTCCTCGCGCACCGCCATGTTGAAGACCCCCACACCAGGTAGCGTG
>DATGMJ010000269.1:0-5074 GCA_035293685.1 Chloroflexota bacterium
CCAGTGCTCAGCAAACTATCCTGACCCTGGCCGGCGTCCTCGGGCTTACCCTTGCGGAGCCGCGGCCGAGTGTCGAGGCGCGCCCCTTTATCGACCTGCTGGTATCGGTCCGCCAGGAGCTTCGCGCGGCGAAGCAGTACGTGCTGGCCGATCGCATCCGTGACGATCTCGAGCGGCTGGGGGTGGTGGTCGAGGACCGGCCGGAGGGAACGACCTGGCGGATGGCGCGCTGAGACTGGTCGCGAGCACGGGTGTGGAATGCATCTGGGGGCGTCATCCGGTTGTCGAGGCGCTCCGGGCCGGGCGTGCAGTCGAGGTGGTATACCTCTCGCGGGGTATCCACCGCACCGGCATCATCGACGAGATTCTCCGCCTGGCGACTGAGCGTGGGATCCGGGTGCAGTGGGTTGACCGCCGATTTCTTGATCGGCTAAGCGGGCAGGCAAACCATCAGGGGGTCGCCGCTGAGGTCGCGGAGTACCGGTATCAAACCCTTGATGGGCTGATCGCCGCCGGTCGGCAGGCGCCAGGCCTTCCCCTGATCCTGGCGCTTGATGCCCTCGAGGATCCTCAGAACTTCGGAACCTTGCTGCGAACGGCGGATGCGGTTGGGATCACCGGGGTAATCATCCCCTTGCATCGGGCGGTCGGGGTTACCCCGGCAGTCGAGAAGGCCTCTGCCGGCGCGGTCGAGTTCCTGCGGATCGCACGGGTCACGAACCTCGCGCGGGCACTGGAGGAACTCAAAGGAGAGGGGTACTGGATCGTTGGACTGGATGCGGCCGCTCCGCTCCGTTATGACCAGTTCGCAGTGGATGTTCCCCTGGTGCTGGTGGTGGGCGCGGAAGGGAGGGGGCTCGGGCGGCTGGTGCGAGCGGCGTGTGATCTCCTGGTCAGCCTCCCGATGCGGGGCCACGTCGCGGCGCTGAACGCGGCAGTCGCCGGGTCCATCGTTCTCTACGAGGTACTGCGGCGGCGCGGCGGCGCTTGACCATTCCCGTTCGATCGTGGTATCGTGTCGGGCCGGAACGCGCCGTCCGTTCGTCTGCGCATCTGCCTCGGATGGTCTGGGAGGAAGGACCGACATTCCATGCGCTGTCCTTACTGTGCCGATGGCTCGTCGCGGGTCCTTGATTCGCGGGTCGTGGGCCGGGCGGTTCGGCGACGGCGGGTTTGCCAGTCGTGCGGCCAGCGGTTCACCACCTACGAAACCCTCCCACCCCCTGCACTGACCGTCGTCAAGCGCGATGGCCGCGTCGAGAGCTACGACCGATCCAAGCTCCTGCGCTCGCTCCGGCAGGCCTGCTACAAGCGCCCGATCCCGGCTAATGCTGTTGAGGACGTGGTAGATCACGTCGAAGCCGAACTCATCCGCGCCGGCGTGAGCGAGGTCCAGTCGCGACAGATCGCAGACCTGGCCCTTTCCCAGCTGAGCTGTCTCGATGAGATCGGCTACATCTGCTACGCGAGCAGTGTCCGAGGACTGCAGACGGCGGAGGATCTCGTGGCCGAAGTGGAGGCGCTGCGCGCACTCCAGCGCCGTCGTGCCGAGTCGCGGGTTCAGATGCGCCTCCAGTTTGACCTCGACCAGCCCCACTGGAACTGAAGCTAACATCGTTCAGGCGACCCGCCGCTTCTCGTGTCCCCCATGGTGAATGTTTTGGCTGAAGCCCCATTGCGTTCCCGGGGTGTCTGCCTTCCTGCGATCGGCTCCGCCTGCTGACTGAATCGTTATTCTAAAAATAACAACTATACCGCGCTGGCTAATGGGAACTGGTCGCGCTCATGCGGGTGGCATACTGTCGTGACACTGCATAGTGTAATGTTGTGAAATGATATTATGTCACTATCCCGGGGAATCAGGCAGACTTGACAGTCGCCCGGGCGGCGCGGTATGATGCTCTCGATCCGACGGCGCGGTGCCGCAGCCGGCCTGGCATATTAGTTTATATGGAAAACGAATTCTTCCAGCGGCTGTGCTCGGTCGGATCGCAGGTGGGCGATGCCGCCGGTCCGGCGGTCCCGCGGAGGAACGCCGACAGGTTTTACGGAGCTCTTTCTTGCAGTGCGGTCGGTGGTGCGCTAGCGTACGGGAGCATCGCCCACCCGAGTGAGGCGGAGGTCAAAGCACGGCTTGGGGGTGACGGGCACGCGGTCGTGTGGTACAATCGGACCAGGTTGAACACTCGTTCGGATGTGCGGCGAGGGGTGGATCCGCCGGACAGCTGGCTGGTTGGGCAGAGGCGGCGGATCCCCGTGCGGATGGCTGGCCGATTGAGCGGCCGGGTGCTCCGGTCTCCGGCATGGTCAGTGCTGGGAACAGTGGGAAGGAGGCACCAGGGTGAGCGCGGGAACCGGTAGTCAGAACGCGACCGTCACGGAAGGAACGGTGCTGGAGGGGATTCGCGCGAAGGTCTTTCTCGACCGCTACTCCCTGAAGGATCGGGATGGGTCGCCGATCGAGCGGTACCCGGAGGATATGTGGAAACGCGTGGCGACGGCGATCGCGGCGGTCGAGCCCACCGAGGAGAAGCGAGCGGAGTGGAGCCGCCGCTTCTACGAGGTCATGCGCGGGTTCAAGTTCGTGCCCGGCGGGCGCATTCTGGCCGGTGCCGGGACGGGCCACGCGGTGACCTATTATAACTGCTACGTGATCCCGAGCCCGGAGGATAGCCGCGGCGGCATTCTCGACAACCTCAAGATCATGACCGAGATCATGGCACGGGGCGGGGGAGTCGGGGTCAACCTCTCAACCCTTCGCCCGCGGGGTTCCTATATCCGGACGGTGAACGGCACGGCGTCGGGTCCGTGCTCCTGGGCCCAGCTGTACTCGGTCGCGACGGGTGACGTGATCCAGCAGGGCGGCTCGCGCCGCGGGGCACTGATGCTCATGCTGGATGACAACCATCCGGACATTGAGGAGTTTATTACTGTCAAGAGACGGCCCGGCATGATCGAACACGCGAACCTTTCGGTCTGCGTGTCCGATGCCTTTATGGAGGCGGTCGCCCAGGATGCTCCATGGGACCTCGTCTGGAACGGTCGAGTGCACAAGACCGTGCGGGCCCGGGATCTCTGGAACCTCATCTGTGAGTCGGCCTGGGCATCGGCCGAGCCGGGAGTGGTCTTCATGGACCGCTACAACCGGCTGTCCAACACCTGGTATTACGAGACGATCCGCTGCGTGAACCCATGCGGTGAGCAGGGGCTTCCCCCGTGGGGTGTCTGCAACCTCGGTGCGCTCAACCTCGCGGCATTTGTCCGGGACGGCGTCTTTGATTACGCGGCGCTGGCCGAGCACGCCCGGGTCGCGATCCGGTTCCTCGATAATGTGATCGACGCGAATGACTACTTCATCCCGGAGAATCGTGAGGCTCAGCTCGGGACGCGCCGGACCGGCCTGGGGACCATGGGGCTTGCCGATGCGCTCCTGGCGATGGAGCTGCGCTACGGGAGCGACGAGTCGCTCGAGGTGATCGAGCGGATCTACCGGACGATCCGAGATGCCGCCTACGAGATGTCGTGCGACATCGCGGCGGAGAAGGGGCCGTTCCCGCGCTTCGATCGGGAGAAGTATCTCCAGGGCGAGTTCATCAAGCGTCTCCCCGAGCACATTCGGGCGAAGATTGCCCGCCAGGGCATCCGCAACGCCGTGTTACTAACCCAGGCCCCGACCGGAACGACGAGCCTCCTGGCCGGGGTGAGTTCGGGCATCGAGCCGGTCTATGACTTTGTCATGCTGCGGCGAGATCGAACCGGCGAGCACGTGCTGTATCATCCGCTCTACAAGCAGTGGCACGAAGCGCATCCGGGTAAGCCTACTCCCCCATGGTTTGTCAAGGCGGCGGATCTGACGCCCGAGGAACACGTACGGGTCCAGGCGCTGATTCAGCAGTACACCGACGCCAGCATCTCCAAGACGGTAAACGCCCCGCGCGATCATACCGTTGAGCAGGTGGACCGCCTCTACCGGCTTGCCTACGAGCTCGGCTGTAAGGGCGTGACGTACTATCGGGATGGATCGCGCGATGCCGTGCTGATGCACCTGGACGAGAAGGAAAAGGAGAAGCGCCCGAGCGGGGAGGCTGCATCAACGGCCGCCGCCGCGGATGAGGTGCCGCGCTTGCGCCCGCGGCCGCACGTCCTCACCGGGGCGACCTACCGCGCGCCGACACCGGTCGGGACGGCCTTCGTGACCGTGAACAGCGATACCAACGGGAATATCTGTGAAGTCTTTGTTACGGTCGGGCGGGCCGGCTCGGATATCTCGGCCGATGCCGAGGCGCTGGGGCGGCTGATCTCCCTCGCGTTTCGAATCCCGTCGCCGCTGTCACCGCGCAGTATCGCTGAGGCGGTTATTGACCAGCTCGCCGGGATTGGCGGAAGCAACTCTCTTGGCTTCGGCAACGCGCGGGTCCGATCGCTGGCTGATGCTGTTGCCAAGGTGCTGGCCGAGCACGTGGGATTGACGAGCACCCGCGAACCGGGGGTGCTGTCGGTGTCGCTGGCGAACGGTGCGAGCGAGGGCTCGCCTGCGGGGAATGGACACGCCGGCCTTGCGAATGGTCTACCGCCACGGACGACCGGCGATTTCTGCCCTGCCTGCGGCCAGATCTCGCTAGTGTATGAGGAAGGATGCCGCAAGTGCTACGTCTGCGGGTTCTCGTCCTGCTGATTGGTCTGCACTGATATTCAGAGACTGACCGAAGACCCGGTGTCCCTCACGACGCCGGGGGTATCCTGGCCCGGGGTAGGCCTGCACCCTCTCTCACCCCGGGCCAGATCATCTCCCTGGCGTGCTTGTAGTCGTGTTGACGGCGGCGCTCCGTGCTCGCTATGCTCTGGAGCAGCGGGGGAGACCGTTCGGCGATGAAGCGATGTCAGGTTGGCGAGGTTGCGTTCTACACCATTGACGAGCTCGCCGCCGGGCCGGAGATCGTGGCGGCTGTCAGCACGCGGCATGGCGGTGTCAGCACTGGTCCCCTGGCCTCGCTGAATCTGGGATTAGACTGCGGCGATGATCCTGTACACGTCCAGGCGAACCGCTATCGGTTGTGCTGTGCTCTCGGCCTGG
>DATGMJ010000270.1:0-22709 GCA_035293685.1 Chloroflexota bacterium
ATCGGTCCGTCCGATAAAGCCGTCAATGGGGAAGATGATCGCGCGGCTATTCTCGGTCACCTTCCCCTTCTCCCCGAGCCGCCAGATCCACCGGCGGGTACGCACCGCCTGGTCGTCGGCGAAGACGATCTCGCCTGGAGCGACCGTCTCCGCCCCGGTATGACCGAGGGGAGTGAAGATATCGTCTTCGCGGCTGTAGCGCACCTGGAAGTCTCCCCGCAGGCGGTCCAGGTCGTGGGCACCGACCGGCACGAGAAAGCGCAGACTGACGGCATTGGCGAGATCAACGGCCGGATTGACCCGGGGAATACCCTCGCCCTCGACGACCCGACGGGCAAGGGCAACGACCGACGGGGGGAACGCAACCGGATCGATGCCAGCCTGGTGGAACGCCTCGATCCACGCCTTGAGACGCGGGTTGGCGGCGATAGGCTGGTCGGCCAAGGTCTGCTGGGCGAGCGTACTCGCCTGGTCGAGTTCCGCCGCGGCATGGTCGGCCGATCGGCGGTTATCGATCCCTGTAGCGACAACAAGCCCCACGCAGTAGTCGGGAAAGGCGGCCAGCACCTCGGGTGCGATGCCGAATCGCATCGGCCGTTCCGTATTGCTGCTCATGATACCCTGTCCTTTTCGTCCCCTCTGCTTCCCGCCTCGGGCGGGTCATCCTCTATACGTGAAAGCACTCTACGCGAAAAAGCCTCTCGCCACACGGGCGAGAGGCCAGACATGCCCTCGCGGTACCACCGCGCTTCGTCGATCGGAGGACTCTGAGCACACCCTTCCCCCGATGACCTCAAACGCGCGATAACGGGCGCACCCCGGCACGCGCCTACTGGACCGGGTGTCTATCCAGACGGGGGATCACGCCCCGGCCAGAGAGTACCCGGCGTTCAGGCGGCGACTCCAGAGGGTAATGGTGACGCCAGTTACCGCGGGTCTCGCACCGACCGCCCGCTCTCTGGAGGGCCCCCCGGCGCCACCCGGCTCTCCTTCCTCGTCTCTCCGCATTCTTTCCAGGAGAGATTCTAGCGCCGGTCAAGACAGAACTGCAAGGCTGGCTCGCACGGCGTCCCGATTGACCGCGTCAGGCGGTCAGTGCCGCGTTGACCGCGATCAGTTTGCTTTGCTATCCTCCGGCGTGGGCGGCTCCGAGGAGAGCACGGGAGTGGAGATGGAAGGGGTCGAGCCCGGGGGCAGGGGAAGGATGAATATTCGCATCATTCGAAGCGCGCGGCGGCGCCGGACGATCAGCGCACGCGAGGAGGGCGATACGCTGGTTGTCTACCTGCCAGCAGGCCTGACGCCGGAGGAAGAGCAGGAGTGGGTGGCGCGCATGGAGCAGCGCGTGGTGAATGCGCGGCGCCGCCGCACCCTGAACACCGATGACGCACTGCGCCGGCGGGCCGAGGAGCTGAACCGCGAGTACTTTGCTGGCCGCCTCACGATCGGCGACATTCGCTTCGTGACCAACCAGAATCACCGCTTTGGAAGCTGTACGCCGGCCACCGGGGCGATTCGCCTCTCCCACCGTCTGGCCGAGATGCCACGCTGGGTCCTCGATTACGTGATCATCCACGAACTCGCGCATCTCCTCGAGCCCAACCACTCGCCTCGCTTCTGGAAGCTGGTGCACCGCTATAAGCTGACCGAGCGGGCACGCGGCTTCCTCATGGCGAAAGGGATGGAAGAGGACGGCGAGGAGCCATGAGTATTGCTCAGCGTGCGCTGACTGGCGCGGGGATCCTGGCCGTCGCCGGGGCAGGACTGGCTGGTCTCTATCGCCTGCTCCTGCGACAGCCCCAGACCCCCCTCGATGGTGTCACCTCCCTGGCCGGGCTCGCCCTGGATGTGGAAGTGATTCGCGATCACGCGGGCGTGCCGCACATCTACGCGGCAACCGAGGGCGACCTGTACTTTGCGCTCGGATATGTCCACGCCCAGGATCGGCTCTGGCATCTGGAGCTGAACCGGCGCCTTGCCCTGGGGCGACTGTCGGAGATCTTCGGGGAAACAACCCTGACCTTCGACCGGTTCGCCCGCCGGCTGGGGCTGGTCCACGTGGCGAAGGCCGAGCTGGCGGCACTCGATCCATTTTACCGGGCGCTGGCGGACGCCTATGCCGCGGGGATCAACGCCTTCCTCACGGTGCATCGCGCGCGCTTGCCACTCGAGTTTCGCCTTCTGCGCTTTCGCCCGGAGCCGTGGGATCCATCAGATACCCTAGCGATCGGCAAGATGCTCGCATGGTTGCTCTCTACCAACTGGGATACCGAGTGGTTTCGGGCCCAGCTCGTCGAGCGGCTGGGGCCGGAGATCGCTGCCGAGCTGGAGCCGGGCTATCCGGCGGGGCACCCGCTCACCGTTCCGCCGGGAATGAGCTATGGCGGGCTGAACGTCTCCCTGCTGGAGGAGTTTCAGACTGCCCAGCGTGAGCTTGGCCTCCTCTCGAGTGCGATGTCCAATGCCTGGGCAATCGCACCGTCGCGCTCAGCGACTGGCGCCGCGATTCTCGCCAGTGACCCCCACCTGCGCCCGCAGATGCCATCGCTTTGGTACGAGGCGCACCTGGTCGGTCCTGGCGTTGACGTGATCGGCGCTACGATGCCCGGTATCCCAGCTGTCTTGATCGGGCATAACCAGCAGATCGCCTGGGGCATCACCGCTTCATTCGTCGATACGCAGGACCTCTTCGTCGAGCGACTGCACCCGGAGGACCCTGCGCAGTATGCGACCCCGGATGGCTGGGAACCGCTCCGCATCCGCCGGGAGGAGATTCGGGTGCGGGGCCGATCGGAGCCGGTGATTGAGGAGGTGCAGGAAACGCGGCACGGACCGTCGCTCACCCCCTTGCTCCCCGGCGAGACACGCTTCCTGGCGGTCCAGTGTCCGGTGCTCCAGGCCGGTGTCTCGGCTCCCGGGTGGTTCAAGCTCAACCGCGCCGCCAGCTGGGAGGAGTTCCGTGCGGCTCTGGCCGAGATGGATGTCGCGCTGAGCTTCGTCTACGCAGATCGGGCCGGGAACATTGGCTTCCAGCTCTCCGGCCGCGTGCCCCGACGGCGGAAAGGAACCGGTCTCCTTCCATCGCCAGGCTGGGACGCGAGCTACGACTGGGACGGCCTGCTCCCCTTTGATGAGCTGCCGAGCGTGCTCAATCCACCATCGGGATACGTCGTCACCGCGAACAATCGCCTGGTCGACGACTCCTATCCGCACCACCTCTCCCATGACTGGATTGACGGCTTTCGGGCACTGCGAATCGAGAACCTCCTACAGGCGCGTGAGAAGCACACGCTCGATGACATCGCGGCCATCCAGCTTGACCTGTACTCCGAGGCGGCGCGCCGGATCGTGAATGCGTATGCCGACGTGGAGAGTGATGATCCCGTGGAGGCGCGCGCCCTGGCGCACCTGCGCCACTGGGATTTCCGCCTGACGCCGGAGAGCCCGGCGGCCACGATCTATGTTGCCCTCCATCAGCGCCTTCTCCAGAACGTCTTCGGGACGCGACTGGGATCGCTTCGGGGACGGTACATCGGGAGCGAGCCGGCCGAGGGGATTGCCGGGAGCGCCTATCCGGCCCGGGTCACCGGCTATCTGATCGAGCTCCTACAGCGGGCTGACCCTTCCTGGCTCACCCGACATACGACCTTCGACTCGTGGGTAGCCCTGAAGCGTACAAGCCTGGCCCAGGCGCTCGGAGAGCTTCGGGCACGCCTGGGCGATGACCTGGATACCTGGCGCTGGGGGCGCCTCCACCAACTGCGGTTCGATCACGTTCTCGGTCGGGTGAAGCCGCTCGATCGCCTCTTCTGCCGCGGGCCCTATCCCGTGGGAGGTGACGGCGATACGCCGTGCCAGATCGCGCTGGCGCCAGGAAGCTATGCGGCGACCGAATGGGTGCCGTCCTACCGTCAGATCGTTGATCTGGGCGACCTCTCGCAGAGCCGCTCCGTCCATACGACAGGTCAGTCTGGCCTCCCCGGCAGCCCGCACTATGATGACTTTATCCCTCTCTGGCTCCAGGGCCGCTATCACCCCATGCTCTTCGATCGTCAGGCGATCCTCGACGATCTGGAGCATATGCTCGTGCTGAGGCCGGCCTAGCCGGGGCCGGCCTCACCGCGTCACGATGTTGATGATCCGGCCGGGGACGTAGATCACCTGAGCGGCAGACGGGTCGGCAACGTACTGCCGAATCTTGGGAAGCGCGAGCGCCCGGCTCTGCACCACATCGGCGGGCGTGTCCGCCTCAACCGCGAGTCGGTCGCGCACGCGGCCGTTCACCTGAACGACAATGGTCACCGTGCGCTCGCGGGCAAGCTCCTCATCCCAGGACGGCCACGGCTGTTGATGGATGCTGCCGGTGTGGCCGGTGCGGTGCCAGAGCTCCTCGGCCAGGAAGGGCGCGGCCGGCGCGAGGAGGAGCAGAAGGCTTTCGGTGGCCTCCTGGAATGGACGGGTGCGCCAGCGCCCCGAGCGGTATCGCTCGGTTAAGGCATTGGTGAACTCCATCAGTCCGGCGATCATCGTGTTCAAGTGAAACCGCTCAAGGTCGCGCGTGGTGCGCCGAATCGTCTGGTGGAGCAGGCGCGTGAGCTCGGGATCATCGGCAGTGAAGCGCTCCCCCGCCGCCTCGGCATGAGTACGAAGAATGAGATCCCACACCCGACCCAGGAATCGTCGGGCGCCGTTGATGCCCTCATCACTCCAGAGAACGTCCTGCTCGAAGGGGGCCATGAACAGCTCGTAGACCCGGAGGCTGTCGGCGCCGTATCGGGCGACCATCTCGTCCGGGGTGATCACGTTGCCCTTCGACTTGGACATCCGCTGGCCGTCGGGAGCCAGAACCATCCCCTGGTTGAGCAGCTTGCGGAATGGTTCGGTGCCCGGCACGCCCAGACCGGCGTCGTGCATCACCTTGTACCAGAAGCGCGCGTAGAGCAGGTGCATCACCGCGTGCTCGGCACCACCGACATAGAGGTCCACCGGCATCCAGAAGCGCATCCGGGCGGGATCAAACGGTCCGTCCTGGTAGTCGGGGCTGGTAAAGCGCAGATAGTACCAGGAGGAGCAGGCGAATCCCCCCATCGTATCGGTCTCGCGCCGGGCCGGTGCGCCGCAACGCGGGCAGGTGGTGTTGACCCAGTCCGCTGCCCGGGCGAGCGGTGACAGTCCATCGCCGGACGGGGCGATATCGTCCATCTCCGGCAGGACGACTGGCAGCTGCTCTTCCGGAACGGGAACCTCTCCACAGCGCTCGCAGTAAACGATGGGGATCGGCGCGCCCCAGTACCGCTGGCGCGAGATCAGCCAATCGCGCATCCGGTAGCTCACCGTCCGCCGTCCGATCCCTCGTTCCTCAACCGCGCGCCCGATCGCGGCGATGCCATTGTCGGACGCGGCGGCGATGCGGTCGAGCGTGCTCGCCTCCAGGTGCCACTGATCAACCAGAGCCTGACGCTCGCCGGGACCAAGCTTGAGCCAATCGCCAGGGGTCGGCAGGCCGTCGAACTCCCCCGAGTTAACCATATGGCCCGGTCCGGTGTAAGCGGCGGGGAGCGGCTCGCCGCTCCAGCCGGGCGGCGCAATCACGACCTTGATCGGAAGACCATACTTGTGGGCAAACTCGAAGTCGCGCTGGTCGTGGCCCGGCACGCCCATGACGATGCCGGTCCCGTAGCCGTGCAGGACGTAATCGGCCACAAACAGCGGAACGCGCTCGCCATTCAGCGGGTTGATGACGTACGCGCCGGTGAAGACACCGGTCTTCTCGCGCTCGGTCGACATGCGCTCGATCTCGCTCGCCCGTGCAGCCCGGTCAATGTATTCCTCGACTGCGGCGCGGCGGTCCGGGGTCGTCAGCACCCGGACCAGCTCGTGCTCGGGGGCGATGACGACAAAGGTGACCCCGAAGACCGTATCGGGCCGGGTGGTAAAGACGGGCATCGGATGGCCCTGCTCGGAGCGAAAGACGATCTCGACCCCCTCGCTCCGGCCGATCCAGTTCTCCTGCATCAGCTTGATCCGGGCCGGCCAATCGATCTCCCGAAGACCTTCGAGGAGCTGATCAGCGTACGCGGTAATGCGGAAGAACCAAGCCGGGATCTGCTTCTTGATCACGCCGGGGTGGTCGCGCCAGCAGAGCAGCTGACCGTTCGGCCCCGCGTGGACCTCCTGGTTCGAGAGCGTTGTCTGGCAGACAGGGCACCACCACTGCCAGTTCGTCGCCCGATAGGCAAGGCCGCGCTTGTAGAGGAGCAGGAAGAACCACTGGGTCCACCGGTAGTAATCGGGCTTGCTACTATCGATCTCCCGGCTCCAGTCGAACGAGATGCCGACAAGCCGCATCTGCCGCTTGTAATTGGCAGTAAAGCGGTCGGTGAGCAGACGCGGCGACTGGCGGAGCTCGATTGCCTTGTTCTCGGTCGGCTCGCCGAAGGCATCCCAGCCCATCGGATGCAGGACGTTGTAGCCGCGCATACGCATGAAGCGGCTGAAGGCGTCGGTCGGGATGTAGTTGCGGCAGTGGCCGACGCTCAGTCCTTCCCCAGACGGGTAGGGGAAAAAGTCAAGGCAGTAGAACTTGGGCCGCCCCGGAATCTCACGGGTGTGGTAGATACCCTCCCGCTCCCAGGTCTCGCGCCAGCTGTCCTCGAAACTGCTTGGATCATATGGGGGAATCTGAATGTCCGGGCGAGCGGACGGAACGCGCTCACCCGATACAGATGGTTCGGTCGTACTTGACGAGCGTGTCATGATTGTACCCTCCACGGCTCGGCCTTGCGCTCTCGTCACACCGTGCCGGAATGGCTCTGGCGCACTCGAAAAGGTCCCCGCTCCTTCTGGGGTATCCGGGTGCTTCTATCACATCAAATATAGCGAATCGGATGGCGAGACGTCACCGGAGTCTCCTCCCCGGAGACCTGCCGATGCCACCTTCCGACCCGGATGCCAGCGCCGCGCGCATGCACCGGGCCCGCGCGCTCCTCTGCGCCATTCATCCATCCAGGACGATCGGGCGAAGCGAGGCCTCGATTCGTCCTCGATACGGCTCGAGGAATGGCGGCAGGGCGAGGCGCTCGCCCAGGTGAGCGATGTCCTCGTCGACGGCGAAGCCGGGGCCGTCGGTTGCGATCTCGAAGAGAACCCCACCAGGCTCGCGGAAATAGATCGACGTGAAATAATAGCGATCAATGATGGGGGTGACCCCCAGGCCAGCCGCGCTGATGTGCTGACGCCACGCCTGCTGCTCCGCACGGCCCGGCGTCCGAAAGGCAACGTGGTGAACACCACCGATTCCAAGCCGGGCCGGCCGCAGGTCCGGTCGCTCTTCCAGATGCACCTCCGCCCCCGGACCGCCGGGCCCGATCGCGAAGACGCGCACCATTCGTCCGGCGGCATCCCCTGACGGCACGACGTACGCGCCAGTCTGCCGGAAGCCGAGTGTATCAGTGAGAAGGCGAGTCGTCATCTCGCCGCTAGCGACGACGATCCGGACGGCAGAGAGACCGCGAATCTGGTATGCGGCCGGTATCGGGCTCCCCTCCCAGGGCACCCCGCCAGGCGAGGTCAGTTCCGCCTCGTTCAGGGCAACCAGCTCAAGCCGCTGACCCTCGGGATCGACGAGAGGCAGGACGGCACGGCCATTGCGCTCGGTGATCTGATCGTGCTGGATGCCGAGCGCGGTAAGGCGCCGCTCCCACCACGCGAGCGCGGCCCGATTGGGAATCTGCAGGCCGATGGCCGCAATCGCACCGGTGCCAGGCAGGTACGGGCCGATATCCGGCCAGTCGAAAAAGGTGATCTCGGTGCCCGGATGACCAACCGCGTCACCGTAGAAGAGGTGATAGGCGGATACATCATCCTGGTTGACGGTCTTCTTGACCAGACGCAGGCCGAGAACGCGGGTGTAGAAGCGCACATTCCCCGCGGCATCGCCCGTGATGGCGGTTACATGGTGCAAACCGCCAAGCTGAATCTCCAAGCTGACCTTCCCTCGGCGTCACCGCCAGATCGGCGCGGCCGCGCACTCAATCGAAGAAATCGCTGTCCTCATCAGCGAGGTATGCCTTCGCCGCCGACACGTTGAACTCGACCCCCAATCCCGGCCGATCCCAGACCTCAATGAAGCCGTTTCGGACGATCGGATCAGGGAGCCCTTCGATGATATCGTACCACCATTCGGGGCGAGCCACCGGGTACTCGAAGGCAATGAAGTTCTGAGGCAGGGTTGCTGAGACCTGCACCAGGGCCGCTAAGCCGATGAGACCGTCCAGGACGCCGTGGGGGGCCATGAGAATGCCGTGGAGATCCGCGTACTCAGCAATCCACTTAAGCTCGGCGATGCCGCCCACATCGGCCGGATCCGGCCCGATCACACTCACCGCGCGCTTTTCAATGAGGTCGGTGAAGTTCTGGCGCAGGTAGATCTCCTCGCCGGTGTGGATCGGGGTCGTGGTACTTCGAGTCACCTCTCGGTAGAGATCTGCCTGAACGTACGGGGTGTAATCGCCCGTGAGGAGATCTTCCAGCCAGAGGATGTTGAACGGCTCGACTGCCCGAGCCAGACGGATCGCATCGGAGACCGTCCAGCCAGGCCCGCAGTCGAGGGCCAGGCCAACCTCGTCACCGAGGACCTCTTTCATCGCCTCGATGCAGGCGATAACGTACTTCAGGCCGCGCTCGGTCAGCGGCCCACGGTTCGGATAGCGCGCGCCAGTGATGTTCTCACCGTAGCGGTACGATGGATCGCTGGCGAGCATCTGGCCGTGATAGCCAATGCCCTGCTTGATGATGGTGAAGCCTTCCGGCGCCTCCTTCATCCGCGCCATGTTCTCGGCGAAGTCAGCCGGACTGGAGCCGCGCATGGGGAAGCGTACTCCACCGTTATACACGCGCACTCGGTCACGGATCTTCCCGCCCAGGAGCTTATACACGGGCAGGCCAGCCGCCTTGCCAGCGATGTCCCAGAGAGCCATTTCAATCGCGCTCACTGCGCTTCCCCAGGGTTTGAAGGCCCCGAGACGGCGAATGCGGAGCATGACCCGCTCAACATTGGTCGGATCCTCGCCGAGAATAAAGTCCCGATAGAACAGGACCTGAGGCTTCAGGTACGGCTTGCTCGACTCGATCTGGCCGTAGCCGCTGATCCCCTCATCAGTAACGATGCGCACGACCGGGTGCTGGCCGATGACCGCGCACTTGAGATCGGTGATCTTCACCTGGCTCATCCTCCTCGCGGATTCCCGGATGGTCTCCGCTCCGCGCGGTCATTCTACTACGTCGGCATCGGTGCTCTCCAGCCGGGCCAAGCCCCGTGAGACCGCCCGCTGGGGAGATCGGCTGACAGCCGGGACTGGCTTCTGGAAGACCATCACGTACTCGTGTTTGAAGATGTAGAATCCTTGCTTGAGGGCTCGATAGCGCCAGAGGTTCTCGCGCTTCCCCTTACCCCGTTCGTTTCCATGGATGTCTTTGACGTTGATCGCCTTCAGCCGAAAGCCCACCTCCCGGCAGATCTGCATGCACTCGAAGCCAAGAGGCACCCACTCCGATCGGCTGTAGGTATCGCCAATGACCAGCGCCATAAAGCGGCCCGCGGCCAGGAGACCGTGGGCATGCTCGGCCACGCGGCGGAAGCGACCGAGGAACGCCTCGACCGACGGGGCATTGGAGAGGTCGCGGGGATCGTCGCTGAACCGGATGATCGCGTGGTACGGCGGATGGAGGAAAAGACAGTCAGCATGGGTCCGCCCGAGGGAGCGCAGTTCCTGTCGGACCCGCTCGATGGTGTCGGGACAGGTGGAATCGCCGACGAGGACCACGGTAGTAACCCCATCGGCATTGCGTGCCCGCGCGATGCGCTCGCGCGACCGGGCGGCAACGTCCGGATTCAACTCGACACCGATGCCGTGACGGCCGAGGTGTCGGCACTCGATGAGCGTTGTCCCCATGCCGCTGAACAGGTCAACAACGATCTCGCCCCGGCGGGTAAAGCGGCGCATGATCTGGTAGGGGATCTGGGGAACGAAGTTTCCCCAGTAATCGCCGAGATGCGGTCCAGTACGGTCGCGCGCGCCGAGAATCCAGAGACTGCCGGTGAGGACATCACTATACTCCCGCCAGCGTGCGGGATCCAGGTCAGAAAACGGCGGATCTGCAGGAGTGCGGCGCCCAGAACCTGCTGTGGATCGGGTCCAGTCGGCATCCCCGGTGGGTTGATGATCAGGCATCGGAGAAATTCGCCCCAGTGATCCCGGGCGTGACCGCTCCCGGGACAATCGCTACCATATTATCGCACGCAGCCCGGCACGGCGCAGGGAGGGCAGGCCGGAGATGCCGACGATGGGGATGCTTGCATCCCTACGGGGGATGCCGCTAGGATAGGCGCACGATCACTGGAGGAACTTTCCATGTCTCGCCCCCGCGTCCTCGTTACCGAGGGAATCCATCCGATTGGCATCGAGCGCCTGGCGCGCGAGGTCGAGCCGATCTATCTGCCCGACCATCCTGGTGAAACCGCCGAGCAGTACCTGCCTGAGGTCGATGGCATCATTGTTCGGACCTTCCCTCTTTCCGCCGAGACGTTGCGCGGTGCGCGGAAGCTCCGGGTCATCGGCAAGCACGGCGTTGGCGTGGACAACATTGACCTGGCCGCCGCGCGGGCGCAGGGCATCCGGGTTGTCTCGACGCCGGGCGCGAATGCTGAGGCGGTCGCCGAGCACGCGCTGATGCTTATGCTCGTGCTGGCCCGACGGCTTCCTACCTACCAGCAGATGCTCCGCGACGGGCATTTCGCTCTGGCGCGCCGGTCCGCGCTGGCGATGGATCTCCAGGGCAGGATCCTTGGGCTAGTCGGCCTGGGACAGGTCGGCGGGCGGCTTGCGCGCATCTGCCGTCAGGGTCTCGGCATGCATGTCCTGGCGTACGACCCCTATGTTGCCACGGAGCGCGCTGACGAGCTGGGTGTGGAGCTGATGCCCGCCCTGGGACCGGTGCTGGAAGCCGCGGATATCCTCTCGATCCACGCGCCGCTGACCCCGGAGACACGTGGGCTGATCGGGCGGGAGGAGCTGGCCCGGATGAAGCCATCGGCCATTTTGATCAACTGCGCGCGCGGTGGTCTGGTCGACGAGGAGGCGCTCCTGGAGGCTCTGCGCGCCGGGCGCCTGGCCGGCGCGGGGCTCGATGTCTTCGCGGAGGAGCCGGTTTCGCCCGAGCATCCGCTCCTCCGCCTCCCGAACGTGGTTGCCACGCCGCACGTGGCCGGCAGTAGTGCTGAAGCGTTCCGGCTGATGGCCGAGACTGTCGCCGAAGACGTCCTGCGCGTCCTTCGGGGCGAAGCACCACTCTATCCCCTCGTCTGATCTACGGAAGGGACGGCCGGTTGCGCCGCGTTCTTGCTTCGCCCTACCTCGCCTTGCTCCTCACCGCGGCGATCTGGGGCTCCCTGCATCCCGTTGGCAAGCTGGCGCTCCGTGACGTCCAGCCGCTCCAGCTCATTCTCACCCGCGTGATCTTCGCGGGGCTCACGGTGTTTATCCTCCTGGCGCTGCAGGGGAAGGCAGGCGAGCTGAGACGGGAACTCCGAAGCCGGCCGGGCACGATGGCAGTGCTCGGCTTCCTCAGCTTCTTCGGAAGCTCGGGAGCCTCGATGAGTGCCCTGGCCCTCCTTCCGGCCTCGGTCAGCTCCCTACTCTCGAACGTCAGCCCTCTCTTCGTCGCGCTGGGCGTGATCGCGATCGAACGGCGTCGGACCCCGCCCGGGGTCATCCTCGGCGTTGTGATCGGCTTCGCCGGGCTGGTGGTCGTCGTACTGGGCGAGGATGCGCCGGGCGTGGGGAGCATGGCGCTTCAGCCCATCGGCGTTGGCCTGGCCCTCCTGGGGAGCCTCTCCTGGGCGCTCTACATCGGTGCAAGCCGGCGGGCCATGGCAAAGGGACATCCGCTGGCGGTGGTCGCGGCCTCCAGCCTCTTTGGCGGGCTCCCCTGGGCTATCCTGGCGCTGGCGAACGGCGCTTTTCTCGAGCTCTTCCGACTCCCGCCCACAGTCTGGGCACTCCTGCTGTATACCGGTATCGTCGGGACCGGCCTGACCTACGGGCTCTGGACGGCCGCACTCAGGCGGCTGAGTGCGGCGAGCGTGGCTGTCTTCCAGTACGCAATCCCTTTCTTCGCAGTGATCCTCGCGGTCGTTCTTCTCGGCGAGCGCATTACCATGCCGCTGATCGTGGGCGGCGTCGGGATTATCGCGGGGATCGCGATTACCCAGCACGCGGCCCGGAGCCAGTCCAGACGTCCCGGAAGAGACGCAGCCAGTTGCCGTACATGATTGCCTCGACATCGCTCTCGGCGTAGCCCCGCGCCCGAAGGAGGTCCGGGATCTTCTGCAGGTCAGCGATCGTGTCCAAGCCCGCCGGTGACTGCTCGATGCCGTATCCACCATCGAGGTCGGTTCCGATCGCCGCATGACGGGCGTTGCCAGCGATCTGGCAGATATGGTCGATATGGTCGATGACGTTGGTCAGAGGAACGAGTTCGCGCGGTGTCTCGCCTCGCACATAGCCCGGATAGAGCATCCAGTTGTCGAAGGCCGCACCGATCACGCCGCCGCGCTCGATAATGAGCCGGATCTGATCATCGGTGAACTGGCGATCCCCAGGGACAAGCGCCCGGCAGTTATTGTGACTGGCCAGGACCGGACCGTGGTAGATCTCGAGGGCCTGGTAGAAGCTCTCATCAGCGAGATGGGTCAAGTCAAGGATCAGACCGCAGGATTCGATTGCCTGGAGCATGGGCCTGCCGAGGGGGGTCAGACCGCCAGGCGCGCCGGTGCCGTGGGCGTAGCGGCTGACTCCATAATGGACCAGGCTAACGACCCGAAGTCCGGCGGCATACCAGTGTGGAACCTGATCCGGAGAAATGATGGGGTCGGCGCCCTCCATGCTGATGATAAAGCCGAGCGGTGTCTGATCCGGCCCCCGGCGTGTCCACTCCTGAACGTGCTGCTCGAGCGCAGGCCAGTCGGTAATGATGCGGCACACGCCCTCAGCCTCGAGCTGACGGTAATAGGCCAGGCATCCCATGGCGAATCCGTAGGCCATCTCTGGCGCGCGAAAGTCGAGGCTGGAGGTGCCCCGCGGGTTCTCACGGGCCAGCAGAGTAGCCGAGCACACGGCGACATCTCCCGCACGCATCTCCGGGAAGGCTACTGTACCACCGCCGCGCCCCTTCTGCGGCATGCCGGCCTCGTCCTGGCGGATCTCGTACACGCTCTTGCGTAGATCGCGGTTCCAGTTCAAGGCATTCATTGCCAGATCAAGATGCATATCGATGACGATCATCGTGTGCCCCCTCAAACAGGTCCTGCCGCTGCGGTCGATGCATTACTGGCGGATCGCCGTGCCGTCGAGACGGCGGATCGGCGCCCAGCTTCCATTCAGCGGGAGATCGGGGAAGGGGTATTTCGCAGCCTCTTTCTCATCAATATCGATGCCCAGGCCGGGGCGATCGCTCGGCCACATTGCCCCGTCGCGGATCTCCGGGCAGCCCGGGAAGACTGCGCGGGTCTCTTCGGGAAAGACCGTCTGCTCCTGGATGCCGAAGTTCCAGCAAGCGATGTCGAGAGCAAGATTCGCGGCGTGCCCGACCGGTGAGACGTCGCCGGGACCGTGCCAGGCGGTGCGGACGCCGAAGAACTCGCAGAAAGCGGCCAGTTTGCGCGCCATGCTCAACCCGCCGATATCCGAGATATGGACGCGAATGAAATCGATCAAACGGTCACGGATCAACGGCACATACTCGTTCTGGTTCACGAAGAGCTCGCCCATCGCAATCGGGGTCGCGGTCTGCTGGCGAAGAATCCGGAAATAGTCGATATCCTCAGGCGCGAAGGGATCTTCCAGGAAAAAGAGATGGTACTTCTCAAGCTCTTTGGCCAGACCAATCGCCTGGATCGGTGGGACCCGCTCGTGGATATCGTGGAGGAGTTCGATCTCATCGCCAAACGTCGCGCGCAAGTGCTCGAAGAGGCGGGGAACGAGACGGCAGTAGGGCGTGGGCTCCCAGGTGGGACGTCCGGCGACGCTTATCGAACGGCTCCCATACGTGGCCATTCCGGGCACTGCGACCTGCGCCCGGATGTAGCGGTAGCCCTGCTCGCGCCACCGCTGAACGTTCTCTTCGACCTCCTTGAAATCCCGGCCGGACGCGTGGGCGTAAAGCGGTGCGCACTCCCGGCACTTCCCCCCGAGGAGCTGGTAGACGGGCATATTCGCGCGCTTGCCCTTGATGTCCCAGAGTGCCTGGTCGATCCCGCTCAGCGCATTGTTCAGGACCGGGCCGCTCCGCCAGTAAGAACTGGCGTACGCCGTCTGATAGATGTCCTCGATATCGTCCGGATCCCGGCCGAGCACGAAGGGCTTCAGATACTCTTCAATCGCCGTGACGACCGCGTGGGGCCGCTGGGTAAAGGTCGCACAGCCGAGGCCGTACAGGCCTGGCTCGCTGGTCAGCACCTTGACCACGACAAGCCGAATGCCGTTCGGAGCGGTGCAGATGACCTTGACATCGGTAATGCGCAGCTGAGACACGCGTTCCTCCTTGCTCCTGATCGGTGGACCAGGGGATGACACGAGAATCGCCCTATCGCTCGATCGGGAGGTCGTCTCGGTTACCCCACTCGGCCCAGGAGCCATCATACACGCGAACGTTCTTGCGGCCAATAAGGTGCAGGACAAACGCCGCGTGCGCGGCGCGAACACCTCCCTGACAGTAGGTTACGATCTGCCGTGTGGAGATAGCCCCGGCCGCATCATGGCGCGCCCGGAGCTGGTCGGCAGGCTTGAAGGTCCAATCCGGGTTGAGGTTATCCTGCCAGAAGAAGGAAATCGCGCCGGGGATGCGGCCGCCGCGGGCAGCGCGAACCTCCTCGCCGGTGTACTCGCTCAGCCGGCGGACATCGAGCACGCAGAGATCGGGATGGCCAAGCGCGGAGCGAAGCTCGTCAGCCCGGATGCGCATGAAATGACGCGGAGGGCCGGGGACGAAGGTTGTCCGCGGCGGTATGACCTCCCCCGCCGCGAGGGGCCTCCCCTCAGCCTGCCACTTCAGGATGCCACCGTTGAGAATCTTGACCTGCTCGTGTCCATAGTACGCCAGGATCCACCAGAGGCGGGCCGCAAAATGCCCCCCTTCGTCGTCATAGCCGACGACCAGCGTATCATTGCCAATGCCAAGGCGAGCCATGGTCTCGGCAACCTGATCCGGACGGGGGATGAGATTCGGTGGGGTCGCCGTTGGATCGGAAAGATCGGCCGGGTAACTAGCGTACACGGCGCCAGGGATGTGGCCCTGGCGATAGATCGTGCGCCCGTCGCGCCCATCGAAATAATAGCGGCAATCAACGACCCGGATCATTGGATCGTTCAGGTGATCGGCCAGCCAATCGGTCTCGGCCAGAAGTTCCGGGTGCGCATAACCAGACATCTCGCGTTCTCCCCCCTTGATCTGGACCTGGATTCTACCACCAGGTCCTGCCCGGAGATACCTGGCTACCCATTGTGAGGAAACACGCTCGAGCGGGCTTCCGCATTTCCAATGCTCATCTGGTCGATCCATCGACACTGCTCCGATATCATTTCGAGTATGAATGGGAAATGGATCGATACGGTCGTCCGCCCCGGCGTTGAGCCGTATTACCACGATGGGCAGGTCGCCATCTTCTGCGCGGACAGCACGCACCTGGAGATCCTCGACGACGAGTCCGTCGATCTGATCATCACGAGCCCCCCGTACAACCTGGACGTCTCCTACAATGGGTACCGCGATGACATCCCCTATGACCGCTACCGGGAGTGGGTTGCCCTGTGGGCCGCGGCGCTGCTGCGGGTGGCGCGCGTAGGCGGGCGAGCCTGCATCAACATCCCCCTGGACATCAATAAAGGGGGAAAGCAGGCAGTTTACGCGGATTATGTCGCGATTTTCCGTCAGGCTGGCTGGCAGTACCAGACGACGATCGTCTGGAACGAGCAGAATATATCCCGCCGTACGGCCTGGGGGAGCTGGATGAGCCCTTCGGCGCCGTTCGTTACGGCGCCGGTCGAGATGATCCCAGTCTTTTACAAACAGGAATGGCGGCGGTCACGTCGCGGCCGCGCCTCTGACATTACCCGTGATGAGTTCCTTCGGTGGACCCTAGGTACATGGGACTTCCCTGGTGAGAATCCCCGGAAGGTTGGGCACCCGGCTCCCTTCCCCTTCGAGCTCCCAGCTCGGCTGATCAAACTGTACTCGTACCTGGACGATGTCGTTCTCGATCCATTCCTCGGCTCCGGAACGACAGCGGTGGCAGCTCGGCAGCTTGGCCGCCGCTGTGTCGGCATCGAGATCGATGAACACTACTGTCAGGTGGCGGCGGACCGCTGTCGCCGCCTCACTCGTTCATTCCACAACCGGACTGGGCAGTGAATACGCGGCGTGGCCGGGCATAGCGGGACAAAGGGAAACGCTGTCTTTCCATCGAGTGGGCACGTAGGGGATCGCGTAACCTTCTCCTGGGGTCTCCTCGGACCGTCTTGCGCTGGCTTCTAACTCACCGAGACCGACGCCCGATAGAGCCGCGCGTAATGGCCGCCGCTGCGCAGGAGTTCGTGGTGGCTCCCGACTTCGACAATGCGCCCGCCCTCGAGCACGACAATTCGATCGGCCGAGCGCACCGTGCTCAGCCGGTGGGCGATGATGATCGCTGTACGCCCCTGGAGAAGCAGGCGGAGAGCCTCCTGGATCCGAACCTCGGTCTCGGTGTCGACGTTCGCGGTCGCCTCATCCAGGATCAGGATGCGCGGATCGGCCAGGAGCGCGCGGGCAAAGGAGAGGAGCTGACGCTGACCAGCCGAGAGATCGGCGCCGCGCTCGGAGAGGCTCGTCGCGTAGCCCAGTGGGAGCGACATGATGAAGTCATGCAGGCCAACGGCCTTACAGGCCGCCTCCATCTCGGCGCGAGTGGCGTTCGGCCGCCCGAACTGGAGGTTCTCGGCAATCGTCCCCGAAAAAAGGAAAGGATCCTGGAGGACGAGCCCGAGCTGACGCCGGAGAGACTTCTGAGTGACCCGGTTGATCGGGTAGCCGTCAACCAGGATGCGGCCCGCGCTCACGTCGTAGAAGCGGCAGGCAAGGCTGATCAGGGACGTCTTGCCCGCACCTGTGGGGCCGACGATCGCGACATGCTCGCCCGGCTGGATGTCGAGGGTGAGGTCGTGGAGAACCCGCCGCTCCGGGGTGTAGCCGAACTGCACGTTCTCGAAGGTAATCCGCCCCTTTAGTGGGGGAAGCTCGATGGCATCCGGCGCGTCGGTGACCTCGGGCCGGGTATCGAGAAGCGCGAAGATGCGCTCGGACGCGGCCATGGCCGCCTGGAGGGCATTATAGCGGACCGAGAGGTCGCGGATCGGGGTAAAGAACTGGGTCATGTACGACAGGAAGGCGACCAGGGCACCGGTGGTCAGCTGCCCGGACAGAACCATCGAGCCGCCAACCAGCAAGATCAGGGCTGTACCCAGCGAGCCGATCAGGTCCATCGTCGGAGCAAACGATGCGCTGATCCGGGTGGAATGCATCACTGCGTCGCGGAACTTGCGGTTCAGGACGTCAAAGCGACGGCGGTTCTCGACCTGGCGGCAGAATGCCTGGGTCACGCGAACTCCCGCGATGCCCTCGGCAATGGCACCATTGAGAATCGAGGAGGCGCGGCGCCATTCCCGATAGGTATCGCGAATGTAGCCGCGCAGAACGTGGGTCACCACGGCGATGAGAGGAAGAAGGGCGAAACAGAGGAGCGAGAGACGGAGATTCAGCGAGAGCAAGGTTCCAATGATCCCGACGAGGATAATCACATCCGCGAGCGACTGCAGGATTCCAGAGCTGAGGAGGTTGCTGATGGCGTTGACATCGCCGGTCATGATCGACATCAGTCGGCCGACCTTATATCGGTCGTAAAAGGAGAGGGAGAGCTCCTGCAGGTGCTTGAACAAGTGCAGGCGAAGCAGCCGGAGTACCTCGTAGGCCGCTCGGTTCAGCAAGTAGTTATAGGCCATCCCTGAGGTCATCTGGATGACCGCGGCACCAATGAAGGCGAGCGCCAGCAGGTGAAGCTGGGCCACATTGCCATTGACGAGAGGGATGTCGATGATCTGCTTCTGGATGTACGGCCCGGCCAGCCCGACCAGGGAGGTCACCAGCATGGCCGCGCCGGTGGCGAGAAGGAGTCGTTTGAACGGCACGGCGAACATGCCGAGCCGGGCCATCAGACGGTGATCGTAGGAAACCCCCTGGATCGAGTCATCCTCAACATTGAGCGCCAGGACGTCGCGCTTGCCGTCCCGGGTCGTGGGCGCGGCCGCAGGGAGAACAGGCATATCCTCGTGATGGCTGGGCACCTTCCCGTCACCGTCCCGGAGCCGCTCGTGATCGATGATGTCGTCGGCCTGCTGGGCCTGCTGGGTCCAGAGCCGTGCATAGAGGCCGGGGCGTGCGATCAGCTCATCATGTCGTCCGGCCTGGACGATCGTTCCTTGATCAAGCACGAAGATACGATCAGCATCGCGGACGGAGGCGAGGCGTGTTGCGACAATGATCGTGGTCCGGTTCGCGCGGCGTGCCTTGACCCGGCGCCAGACCTCGGTCGCGGTGACGGGATCGAGGGCGGAGGTCGTATCATCGAGAATGAGGATCGCTGGATCGATCAGGAGGGCACGAGCGAGCGAAAGGCGCTGGCGCTGTCCGCCAGAGAGGGTGATCCCACGCTCGCCGAGCTGGGTCTCGTACCCTTCAGGCAGGCTCTGAATGAAATCGTGGAGGCACGCCGCCTTCGCCGCCTCGATCACCTCCTCCATCGTCGCGTCCGGCCGTCCAAACCGAATATTGTCAGCAATCGAGGCGGAGAACAGGAAGGGGTCCTGAAAGACGAAGCCGATCTGCCGACGCAGAGAGTCGAGCTGGACATCGCGGACATCGATCCCGTCGATCCGGACGCGCCCCTCCTCGGGGTCGTAAAACCGGGCGAGCAGTGCGGTGAGCGTCGACTTGCCAGCACCGGTGAGGCCAACGATCCCAACCGTGTCGCCGGGATTGATCACCAGGCTGACATTCTTGAGAACTGGCTGACCGCGCTGGTACCCAAAGCTCACATTCTCAAGCTCAATACCGCCCCGAATCGGCGGCATCGGCGGTTTCCGGGCAGACTCGGCGAGCGGCTCGATCTCATCTTTCCCATCGAGGACCTGATGGATCCGCTCACCGGCCGCGATCGCGTCGGAGATCAGGTTGATCGTTGACCCGAGGGAGCGGACCGGGTTGACGAGCATCGTCAGGTAGGTCACGAACGCGACGAGTCCCCCTAGGGATAGACGGCCGTCAATGACCTCCTGCCCGCCAAACCAGAGGACCAGGGTGATCCCCAGGGCAGTGATGAGGTTCATGGTGGGAAAGACGACCGAGTTCAGCTTTGTCGCCCGCATTGAGGCATGGAAGAGATCATTTACCTTTCCGGTGAACTTGGCGATCTCGCGATCTTCACCGGCGAAGGCCTTAACAACGCGCATGCCGGTCAGGTTCTCCTGGAGAGTGGCCGCGACCTGACCGTAGAGGTTCTGAATGCGCCGCGAGCGTTCGCGGGCTAGCTGTGAGTAGAGAAGGGCAAGACCGCCAACCAGCGGAACAGTCGGCAGGGCGATCAGGGTCAGATGGGCATCCAGTCGAAGGAGGACGATGAATAAGGCGGTGCAGAGGACCGAGATGTTCATCGCCTGGTTAAGACCAGTGTTCAGGAAGCCCTCGATGGCACTGACGTCGGTCGAGGAGAGGGCGAAGAGATCGCCGGAATGCGAGCGCAGGTGGAAGGCGATGCTGTTGCGCTGGAGCTTCTCATAGAGGCGGTCCCGCAGGTCGAAGGAGACAGCGCTCGCAAGGTTCATATAGTTGTAGGTGACCGAATACCAGATCAGCGCGCGGGCAAGGGTAACACCGATCGTCGCCACCGCAGCAAAGACGACATTGCGGTAGTCGTGACTGGAAAGACCACTATCGATCGCGGTCTTCAGAAGGATCGGGAGGATCAGTCCCAGGATAATCTGGACGACATGGGCGCCCAGTGCCGCCGCCACGACGTGCGGCCGTGCCAGGGCATACCCGAGGATCCGACGGAGGGTTGACATCACACCTTTCCGTCGGCGCGCTCCGAACTACGGGGTCTCTCGCGCCGACCCATGGGCCGCGGATACAGCCGACCGTCTGGTCAGGTGCACCGCGGACGGACTCATCGTAGCCCGCGCGTGCCCGCCTGTCAAGGACGAGCAAGCTGAAAGGGGCGTCCGGATGAGAGGAAGGGGAGTGCCCGGGATGGACGGCGCGATGTACAGATCACGCCTCACACCGCCAGATAGGCGACGGTGACACCATCGCCGCCCTCGCGCGGGTCCGCCGGCTCAAAGCGCTCGACGAAGCCGCTCGTAGCCAGGTACTCGCGGACGACCTGACGGAGCACACCACTGCCCTTCCCGTGGATGATACGCACGCTCGGCAACCCGGCCATGCAGGCATCGTTGAGGTAGCGTTCCAGCTCAGGGATCACCTGATCAGCGCGCCAGCCGCGCAGATCGATCTGGCTCTCGGGGACGTGCCGCCGCTCAGGACTAAGGATGCCTGGACCAGAGGGGACACCGGGCATCTCGCTGGGAACCTCGTTACCGAGCGGCTCGAGGTCGTGCGTGCCGACACGCAGCTTGAAGTTCCCGACACGGACTTCGGCGGTACTGCCATCATCATCGAGGGTAACAACCTGCCCCGGCTTCCCAAGACTCGCGATGCGCACCCAGTCACCTGCGGCGAGGGGAGGAGCGGTCGCGGCGGCCGGTACGCCGGGGAGCCGCGGCGCCCCGGACGCCGGGGCAGGACGGCCAAAGGTGCTCCGTCCCGCTACTTCAAGGGCCCGCGAAGCGGCGCGGATCTCTTCCAGGCGGTGATCCCCTCGCTGGAGGATGGCGGAGGCACGCCGCAACTGTGCGCGCAGATCAGCCAGCTCGGCCGCGGCCTCGCGCCGGGCCTGGCGCAGGACTTCCTGCCGCTCTTCCTCGATCCGCGCCAGGCGCTGCTCGAGATCCGCCCGCAGACGTTGAAGCTCCCGTCGTTCGCGGTCCAGGGCGGCCGCGAGCTCGTCTAATCGCTGGCGCTCGGCATTGATGCCAGCCAGCAAGCTCTCCACCTGGACCGGTCCCTCGCCCACAAGGGTACGAGCCCGTGCTAGCACAGTCGGGTCGAGACCGAGCCGCGCGGCGATGGCGAGGGCATTGCTCCGTCCCGGCAGGCCGATCTGCAGGCGGTAGGTCGGAGCAAGGGTTTCTGGGTCAAACTCCACCGACGCGTTGGTCATGCCCGGGACATCGTGCGCGAAGGCTTTCAGCTCGGTGTAGTGGGTAGTGGCGATAACCCACGCTCCTCGCTCGAGCAGGTGCTGAAGCACTGCCCGGGCGAGCGCCGATCCCTCCGATGGATCGGTTCCCGCGCCCACCTCGTCGAGCAGGACGAGGGTATCCGCTCCGGCGACGCGGACGATCTCCACAACATTCCGCATGTGCGAGGAGAAGGTAGACAGGTTCTGCTCGATACTCTGCTCATCACCAATGTCGGCAAGAACATCAGCGAAGACGTGGATGCGCGAGCCGGGGTCCGCGGGCACGTGGAGCCCGGCCTGGGCCATGAGCGTGAGCAGGCCCGCTGTTTTCAAGGCGACCGTTTTGCCTCCCGTGTTGGGGCCGGTGATCACCATGACAGTGAAGTCGTCCCCGAGGCGAATGGTGATCGGCACGACCGGTCCTGAGAGCAGGGGATGACGCGCATTGCTGAGGAACATCCCGCGCCGCCCAGGCGTCCCCGGTCCGCTCTCGATCTCTGGCTCGACAGCTCGCTGAACAGCCGCCAGGCGGGCCTTGGCAAGCTGGAAATCAATCTCAGCTAGCGCCTCAACGGTCGTGATCAGGGCATCAGCGTGAGCGGCGACAAGGCTGCTCAGCGCGCGCATGATCCGCTCGACCTCCCGGGCCTCGGCAAGTTGCAGCTGACGCCACCGATTCCCCAGCTCGACTGTCTCGAACGGCTCGACGTAGACAGTCTGCCCGCTTGCTGACTGATCGTGGATCAGACCGCGCAGCTGGCCACGGGCATCAGAGCGGACCGGGACAACGTAGCGGCCCTCGCGGACCGTGATCAGGGGTTCCTGGAGAGCATGACGGTACGCGCCGCCGTGGACGAGATCATGCAGGCGATCGAGGAGGCGCTGGTGCGCCGCTCGGACCTCTGCGCGCAGACGGGCCAGCTCCGGGCTCGCGCTGTCGAGAACATCGCCCGCTTCTCCCAGGCATCGTCCAATCTCGTTCTCGAGATGGGGGAGATCGCTCATGCGGCGAGCGATCGCCGCCAGATTCGGCGCCACGGTGTCCAATCGCCCAATCGCGGCCCGGAGTGTCCGTGCGCTGGCGACTGTGGCCCGAATGGCGAGGAGTTCGCTCGCATCGAGGAGCCCTCCGCGCCGTGCGCGCTCGACTGCGGGGCGGACATCGCGCGCTCCCCCTACGCTGAGATTGGGCGAGAGGTCCAGGACCCGTACGGCCTCGGTCGTCAGGGCAAGGCGATGCCGGACCAGGGAGGCATCTGGGGTC
>DATGMJ010000271.1:0-6686 GCA_035293685.1 Chloroflexota bacterium
CGAGGTCAAGGACACGAGCTTGCGCGTTCCCCACGGCGAGCGCGGCAAGGTCGTCGACGTCCGGGTGTTTACGCGCGACGGCCATGACGAGCTCCCGGCGGGGGTGAACCAGCTCGTCCGGGTGAGCATTGCCCAGAAGCGGAAGATCTCCGAGGGCGATAAGATGGCCGGCCGCCACGGCAACAAGGGCGTGGTGGCACGGATCGTCCCGGAGGAGGATATGCCCTTCCTCGATGACGGCACGCCGGTCCAGATCATTCTCAACCCGATCGGAGTGCCCTCGCGCATGAACGTCGGTCAGATCCTTGAGACCCACCTCGGCTGGGCGGCCGAAACGCTCGGCTTCAAGGTGATGTCGCCGGTCTTTGACGGCGCCAAGGAGAGCGAGATCGTCGAGGAGCTGGAGCGGGCACACCTGCCCACGATCGGCAAGGCGCGCCTGCGGGACGGCCGGACCGGGGAGTACTTCGATCAGGAGGTTACGGTCGGAAGCATCTACATGATGAAGCTTATCCACCTGGTCGAGGATAAGATCCACGCCCGATCGACCGGCCCGTACAGCCTCATCACCCAGCAGCCCCTGGGGGGCAAGGCACAGTTCGGCGGTCAGCGGTTCGGCGAGATGGAGGTCTGGGCGTTGGAGGCATACGGTGCTGCGCACATCCTCCAGGAGATCCTCACCGTGAAGTCGGACGACGTCGTTGGCCGGGTCAAGACCTACGAGGCGATCGTCAAGGGCGAGAACATCATGGAGCCGGGCGTTCCGGAGTCCTTCAAGGTGCTGGTGAAGGAACTCCAGAGCCTGTGCCTCGCAGTCGAGGTGCTGAACGAGGACGAGGAGCGGATTCAGTTCGTCGAGGAGTCCCAGTCTGCTGACGATGCCCTGCCTGAGCTGGGCATCAGCCTCTCCCAGCCGGAGCTGGGGGAATGACGTCGACACCGGGCGGCCGAGCACACATCCAGATGACCGCCGGTGCGGGCTGGATCCCGCCAGACGGCCAAGCAATGGACAGGGTCGTCTCGGGCCTGCTGCCGCGCCAGGTCATGTGCTCGGATCGCCGCCGCGACGCTGGTGATCCGAAGATCCCCAGGAGGAAGAATGCTCGAAGTCAATGACTTTAATGCCGTCCGGATTAGCCTGGCCTCGCCAGAGCAGATTCGTTCGTGGTCGTACGGTGAGGTCACCAAGCCGGAGACGATCAACTACCGAACGCTCAAACCGGAGAAGGACGGCCTGTTCTGTGAGAAGATCTTCGGTCCAACGAAGGACTGGGAGTGCTACTGCGGAAAGTACAAGCGGGTCCGCTACAAGGGCATCATCTGCGATAAGTGCGGCGTCGAGGTCACCCGGAGCAAGGTGCGCCGCGAGCGCATGGGCCACATCGAACTGGCCGCGCCGGTGAGCCATATCTGGTTCGTCAAGGGAACGCCCAGCCGGATCGGCCTCCTCCTGGATATCTCGCCGCGCAGCCTGGAGCGGGTTCTCTACTTCGCCCAGTACATCATCATTGACATCGACGAGGAAGCCCGCGCGCGCGAGCTTGCCGAGATCGAGCGCCAGCTCCAGTCCCTTGGAATCGAGAGCGACCAGGCGACCCAGGAGCGCATCGCCACGATCAACGCGGCCGTCTCCCAGCGCGAGGCCGAGCTGCGCGAGCGCCAGGCGGCCGAGGAGAGCGTGCTGACCGAGCGCCGGGATCGGGAGATCGCGGCGGCCCGAGCCGAGGAACAGGCCGTCCGGACGGAACTCCAGGCGTTCCTGAACCAGGCCGCGCCCCGGGATATCACGTACGGCGATCAGACGGTCGTGCGGTTCGACCAGATGGTCAATGCCGATGTGCTGCACCGGCTGGACGAACTGGCCGCCGATCGGATCGCGGCGATCGAGCGAAATTACGAGGCGGACCTGGAGAACCTGCGGGCACGCATCGGCGCTGAGATTGACCAGCTGCGTCACGCCGCGACCGCCGAGGCCAGCACAGTGACCGAACAGCAGGTCAGCGAGGTCGCCAAGCGGCGGGAGGAGCTGGAGGCCCAGAAGGCCGATCTGGAGAGCCTCCAGCGCTTGCAGCTGCTCAACGAGAGCCGCTACCGCGAGCTGCACGAGCGGTGGGGACACGTCTTCCGCGCTGGCATGGGCGCCGAGGCGATCCGCGAGATCATCTGCTCGCTCGATCTCAACCAGCTCGCGGAGGAGTTGCGCGCGGAGATCCGAGGGTCATCGGCCTCCGGTCAGCGGCGAAAGAAGGCGACGAAGCGCCTGCGCGTGGTCGAGGCTTTCCGCAAGAGCGGAAACAAGCCGGAGTGGATGATCCTGACCGTCCTGCCGGTGCTTCCCCCTGATCTGCGCCCGATGGTCCAGCTGGACGGCGGGCGGTTCGCGACATCCGATCTCAACGATCTCTACCGCCGGGTGATCAACCGGAACAACCGTCTGAAGCGGTTGATCGAGCTGGGGGCGCCGGAAATCATTATTCGCAATGAGAAGCGTATGCTGCAGGAGGCCGTCGATTCGCTGATCGACAACGGCCGCCGCGGCCGCGCCGTCTCCGGCTCTAGCAACCACAAGCTGAAGTCCCTGAGCGATATGCTGAAGGGCAAGCAGGGGCGGTTCCGCCAGAACCTGCTCGGAAAGCGTGTCGACTACTCCGGCCGCTCGGTGATTATCGTCGGCCCCAACCTGAAGCTTCACCAGGTCGGGCTGCCGAAGATCATGGCCGTGGAGCTGTTCAAGCCGTTCGTGATGCGGAAGCTGGTCGAGCGCGGCTACGCCCATAACATCAAGAGCGCCAAGCGCATTGTCGAGCGCCTGCGGCCGGAGGTGTGGGATGTGCTCGAGGAGGTGGTCGCCGATCACCCGGTCCTGCTCAATCGCGCGCCAACGCTCCACCGTCTGGGCATCCAGGCGTTCCAGCCAGTCCTGATCGACGGTAAGGCCATCCGCATCCACCCGCTGGTCTGCGCAGCGTTCGGGGCAGACTTCGACGGCGACCAGATGGCGGTCCACGTACCGCTCTCGAACGCCGCGCGGCGCGAGGCCGTCGAACTGATGCTGTCGACGCGGAACCTGCTGCTGCCCTCGAACGGCGAGCCCACCGTCGCCCCGACCCTCGACATGGTGCTCGGCTGCTACTACCTGACGGTGATCAAGCCCGGTGTGAAGGGAGAGGGGAAGGTCTTCGCGAGCCCGGATGAGGCGATCCTCGCCTACAACCTCGGGGTGGTAGACCTGCACGCCGCAGTCAAGCTCCGCCGGACAAACCCGGAGACCGGCGCGAGCGAGCTGATCGATACCAGCGTCGGGCGGATCATCTTCAACGAGGTTCTGCCGGAGGCGCTCCGCTACCTCCCCGAGACCAACGACGTTCAGGATCGCAAGCGGCTTCGGACGATCGTCGGTCTCTGCTACCGCAAGTTCGGCTCGGAGAAGACGGCCGAGGTGGTCGATCAGATCAAGCGGGTGGGCTTCGACTTCGCGATGCGCTCCGGAATCACCATCGCGATCGGCGACCTGCAGATCCCGGCCGTGCGCGACGAACTGCTTCGCCAGGCTGACCAGCGGATCGCCGAGATCGAGAAGCAGTACCGCCGCGGTCTGATCACCGAGGAAGAGCGATACAACCAGGCGATCGAGATCTGGAACGATACGATCGAGCAGGTGACCAAGGCCGTCGGGGAGAGCCTCGACCGCTTCGGATCGGTCTATATGATGACCACCTCCGGGGCCAAGGGAAACATTCAGCAGTTGCGCCAGATGGCCGGCATGCGCGGGTTGATGGCGGCCCCCTCAGGGCGCATCATTGACCTGCCTATTCGGTCGAGCTTCCGCGAAGGGCTGAGCGTCCTCGAGTACTTCATCTCGACCCACGGCGCGCGGAAGGGGCTTGCGGATACAGCGATCCGCACGGCCGACTCGGGCTACCTGACCCGGCGCCTCATCGACGTCGCCCAGGATGTGATCGTTCAGGAACGCGACTGCGGCACGACTGCGGGCATCTGGCTCGAGGAGAAGGAAGGACCTAACATCGTCGAGCCGCTCCGGGACCGCATCGTCGGACGTCTGGCAGCCAGCCCGATCGCCGATCCGGTGACGGGTGAGATCCTCGTCGATCGCAACGAGATGATCACCGAGGAGATCGCCGATGAGCTGCTCGCGCGGAACATCCGACGGGTCCACGTGCGTTCGCCCCTCTCCTGCCAGGCGACCCACGGGGTGTGCCAGTTCTGCTACGGCCAGAGCCCGGCCCGGGGACACCTCGTCGACATGGGCGAGGCCGTGGGGATTATCGCCGCCCAGAGCATCGGTGAGCCCGGTACTCAGCTGACGATGCGCACGTTCCACACCGGCGGCATCGCTGGGGTGGATATTACAAGCGGCCTTCCGCGGGTCGAGGAGCTCTTCGAGGCGCGCGTGCCCAAGGGACAGGCGATCATCTCCGAGATCGATGGGGTCGTCACGGTCAACCGATCAGAAGAACCCCGCCGGATCAAGGTCACCTCGACCGAGGTCTACCACGACGAGCATCCGATTCCGGAGGGGTTCGAGATCCTCGTGGAACCGGGGGATCAGGTCGACTTCGACCAGCCGCTCGCCCGGCGCGGCGATGAGGTGATCACTGCGCGCTTCAGCGGTACGGTGAGCATCGAGGACCATCGGGTGATCGTCGCCTACGAGGAGCGCGACGAGCGGGAGTACGTCGTCCCGCCGACGGCCCAGATCCGGGTCGAGAACGGCCAAGTCGTGAAAGCCGGCGACCTGCTCACCGAGGGCGCGGCCAACCCGCAGGATATCCTCCGGATCCTCGGACGCGAAGCGGTCGAGTTGTACCTGGTCGAGGAGGTGCAGAAGGTCTACCGGTCGCAGGGTGTGACGATCAACGACAAGCACATCGAGATCATCGTGCGGCAGATGCTCCGGAAGGTCCGGGTGGACTCGCCGGGCGATACGGAGCTCCTGCCGGGCGAGCTGGTGGATCGCTTCGCCTACGAGGAGATCAACGCCCGGGTTCTGGCCGAGGGCGGCGAGCCGGCCACGGCCCAGACCGTCCTGCTGGGCGTGACTAAGGCCTCGCTCAACACCGAGAGCTTCCTCGCCGCCGCCTCCTTCCAGGAGACGACTCGTGTTCTGACCCAGGCAGCGATCCAGGGGAGTGTTGACCGCCTCCTCGGGCTCAAGGAGAACGTCATCATCGGGAAGCTGATTCCCGCTGGCTCTGGCCTGGCCAAGCGGCGGAGCCTCAAGGAGCGCGCCCGGATGGTCCTTCTCGGCGAGGGGGAGGAAGAAGGCACCGCGCTCCCTGCAGGGGACACCGGCGCGGCCAGCGGGACGGCCGTGGATGGAGGCGCGAGCGGTGTTGACGGTAGCGGCGATGCCTGATATACTTCAGGATTAGTGCGCCACGACAGCCAAAGACAGGCGAGACAGATACCGCGCCAGCGAGCTGGCGCGGTATCTGTTGGTCATCTGGTTGCGCGGCGAAAACACTGTCTCGACGACGCGGTACGACGCATAGGAGAGGAGGAGAACCCTTGCCGACGATCAGTCAGCTAGTCCGCAAGGGACGGTCGAAGCCAAAGAAGAAGGCGAAGGCGCCTGCCCTGCGCTTTCAGCTGAATACGCTCAAGAACAAGGTCACCCGCGGCCCCGGTGCGCCGCTCAAGCGGGGGGTCTGCACCGTCGTCAAGACGATGACCCCGAAGAAGCCGAACTCGGCCCTGCGGAAGATCGCCCGCGTGCGCCTGACCAACGGCATGGAGGTCACCGCCTACATCCCCGGTGAGGGGCACAACCTCCAGGAGCACTCGGTCGTCCTCATCCGCGGGGGACGCGTCCCGGATCTGCCCGGCGTGCGCTACCACATCGTTCGCGGCGCGCTCGACGCGGCCGGCGTTCAGAACCGGCGCCAAGGGCGGTCGAAGTACGGCGCCAAGGCGCCGAAGCAGTCCGCGGCGAAGAAGTAAGGGGGACAGCATGCCGCGACGGGCGCGCGTGGTGCGCCGCGAGGTCGCACCCGACGCGAAGTATCACAGTCGCACGCTGGCTAAGTTCATCAACAAGGTCATGCTCTCGGGGAAGAAGGCGACCGCCGAGCGGATCGTCTACGGGGCGCTCTCCCTGATCGAGAACCAGACCCACCGCAACCCCCTCGAGGTGTTCGAGACCGCGCTCCGTAACGCGACCCCGACCCTCGAGGTGAAGCCGCGCCGGGTCGGCGGGGCAACCTATCAGGTACCGGTGGAGATCCGGGGCGAGCGCCGAATCTCCCTCGCGATGCGCTGGCTCATCGAGTCCGCGCGCAAGCGGGCCGGCCACTCGATGATCGAGAAGCTGGCCGCAGAGTTGCTGGACGCGGCGCATGGGACCGGTGCGACGATCAAGCGGCGGGATGATACCCACCGCATGGCCGAGGCAAACAAGGCGTTCGCCCATTACCGCTGGTGACAGTCGGGACCGGCAGGGCGATCAGGCAGCAGCCGAGGGTCGGGCTTCGATACCCGGACACGGCAGCGGTAGACGCCTCCGGGCATCGCAACGACAGATGGCCCACGACAGCCTGCCGATTCCGCGTTACCTCGGCGTACCGCGGCCCTCTTGCGCTGGAGTTTTTTGATGACGGACGTATCTCTCGATCTCATACGGAATATCGGGATCATTGCCCACATTGATGCGGGCAAGACCACGACGA
>DATGMJ010000272.1:0-3612 GCA_035293685.1 Chloroflexota bacterium
CGTCAGCATCATCAAGGCTTTCCACCGTCCGCAGAGGGTGGAGGCCCGCCCCCCAGAGGGCTTCATCAACGTAGATGTTCCCCAGTCCGGCCAGGAGAGACTGATCGAGCAGGAGCGGTTTGAGCCGACCGCGCGGGTGACGCCGCAAGCGGCTCGCCAGCTCGGACGGGGTGAACTCCGGCGCCACGGGCTCGATCCCCAGTCGCGTCTCCGGGACGATCATCTCGACCGCACCGGTCGGCACGAGCCAGAGACGAGCGAACTGACGGATATCAGTCAGATAGAGGACACTTCCATCATCCAGGCGGAGAATCAACGAGGTCAGGGAATGCGGAAGCGGCTGATCAAAAGAGGGTACGGGATGACCACCGGCGATGCGCTCGCCAGATGGCCGCTCCAGGACGATCTGACCCGCCAGGCCCAGATGGATCACGAGAGACAGGCCATTTGAAAGCTCGACAATCAGGTACTTGGCCCGCCGTCGGATCTCCTGGACCGCCACGCCGATCATGTCGTCGAACGTATATCCGTCGGTCCCTCTCAACAGCCTGGGGCGCAGGAGCTCGACCGCGATGATCCGTCGCCCGATCACAGCACGGGAGAGGTCGCGGCGAAGGGTCTCCACCTCTGGTAGTTCGGGCATCAGTACTCCTGTCCTGCTATACTCCGGTTGGTGGAACGAATGGCAACGAGGAATATCTCGCCCCGGGCAATGGACCAGCCGCGGCTAGTCCACGGATGGCGGCTATCCGCCGCCGGGAATGGTCAGTCATACCACTGGCGCGATCTCCCGGAGATTCGCGTGCCGCTGCACGGCGAACCTCTTGCCCTTGATCAGACCCTAGCCTGCGGGCAGGCCTTCCGATGGCAGCGCACCCAGGACGGTTCCTGGGAAGGGATCGCCGGCCATCGCATCTGGCGCCTGCGCATCGCGGATGACGCCCTCTTGGCCCGGGTCGCTCCTCCACTCGAGAGCGCGGACGTGGGGGCTTTCCTAACCCACTATTTCGCCCTGGACCTGCCGGCTCAAGCGATTCAGCGGCAGATCGCCGCGGCCCACCCGCTCGCCGCACAGGCGGTCTCCCGTTTCCCAGGCCTCCGGATCCTCCGGCAGGATCCGTACGAGACGCTGATCACCTTCGCGATCGCGACCGCTACGAACATCCCGCGGGTCACGCGATCGATCGCTCTGCTGTGCCAGCGCCATGGACCGCTCATCGCCATGGTCGATGAGAGCGCGTACCACGATATCCCCACGCCCGCGGCGATCCTCGCGGCGCCGTACGCCGACCTCTTCGGCTCCTGTAACCTGGCCTACCGCACCCGAACACTTCGCGCCGTAGCCGAGCATCTGGCCCTTCACTCGGTCGCCTGGATCGAGCATCTGCGCGCAGTCTCCTACGCGGAGGCTCACCGGGCATTGGATGCCCTGCCCGGCCTCGGCCCAAAGGTCAGCGACTGCATCTGTCTCTTCGGCCTTGGTCACAGCGATGCGGTTCCGGTCGACCGGCACATCTGGGCGATCGCGCACGAACTCTTCGGTGCGGAGATTACCACCCGCACCCTGACCCCTCGCATCTACCAGCGGGTCGGCAGTCTCTTTCGGGCTCTCTTCGGTCCGTGGGCCGGCTGGGCCCAGCAGTACCTCTTCTGCGCGCGGCGTGCGGTGCCGCCCCGCCAGCGCTCCCACCCCGGCATCAGGACATATCCTGCCAGTTCGGACCGATCCGTGCCTCTACCTTGAGCGGGACGGTCATAGGGAAGGCATTCTCCATCAGGTGTACGACCAGCGGCCGCAGTTCATCCACTTCGCGTCGAGGGACCTCGAACACCAGCTCGTCATGCACCTGCAGGATCATCCTGGCCGCGAACCCGCGCTCGCGCATAGCCCGGTCGATCTGGATCATCGCCACCTTGATGATGTCAGCGGCCGTACCCTGGATCGGCATATTGATCGCGGTCCGCTCGGCCTGGGCGCGGATCTGCCGATTCGGCGTATTAATCTCGGGAATATAGCGCCGCCGCCCCAGCAGGGTGGTCACATAGCCCAGCTGCTGCGCCTGGCGTTTGGTCTCCTCCAGGTAGTGCGCGACGGTCGGATAGCGCGCGAAGTAGTTCTCGATGAACGCACGCGCCTCGGCACGCGGAACGCCGAGCTGGTTTGCGAGGCCGTAGTCGCTCATTCCGTACAACACGCCGAAATTGACCGTCTTGGCAATGCGCCGCTGGTCCGACGTCACCTGCTCGATCGGGATTCCGAAGATCTGCGCCGCGGTTGCGGCGTGAATGTCACGGTCCTCGGCGAAGGCCGCCACCAGGTTCGGATCGCGGGTGATATGGGCGAGGATACGTAGCTCAACCTGACTGTAATCCGCCGCCAGGAGCACCGACTCCGGATCACCCGCGATGAAGGCGCGGCGGACCTGCTTCCCTAGCTCGGTCCGGACCGGGATATTCTGGAGATTTGGCTCCGACGACGACAGACGGCCGGTAATGGCGCCGGTCTGGTTGAACGATGTGTGCACCCGCCCGGTGCGCGGATTGATCATCAGCGGGAGCGCATCCACGTATGTCGACTTCAGCTTGACCAGCTGACGGTAGTCCAGGATCAGCCCGATCAGGGGGTGATACGGCCGCAGTTCCTCCAGCGTCTCCGCGTCAGTTCGAAAGCCAGTCTGCGTTCGACGGCCGGTCGGAAGCTTGAGCTCCTCGAAGAGGATCCGGCTTAACTGCTGGGTGCTGTTGATATTGAAGCGGTAGCCGACCGTTTCGTAGATCTGCGTCTCGAGCGCGGCGATCTTCTCGGCAAGGTCAGCGGACATGCGCTTCAGGTAAGGGACGTCGATGGCGACACCGGCCAGCTCCATGCGGACGAGCACGGACAGCAACGGCATCTCGACCTCGCTGAACAGCTTCCAGAGGCCGTTGTCTCGGAGCTGCTGATCCAGCCGGTGGGCCAGACGAAAGGCAATGTCGGCATCTGCGCAAGCGTACGGGGCTACTCGCTCCACCGGGATGTCGGCCATAGAGAGCTGGTTCTTGCCCTTGCCGATGAGCTCTTCGATCGAGGTCATCCGAATGCCGAGCTCGAAGAAGGCAACATCCTTTAAGTTCAAAGCGCGCTCGCCGGCCTGGAGAAGATAGCGTGCGATCATCGTATCGAAGGCGATCCCCGCGACCGGGGCGCCGGCGCGCTCGAGCACGATCGCATCGTACTTGAGATTATGGCCGAGCTTCTGGATCGTCGGATCCGCCAGGATCGGCCGGAGAACGCCCAGCACTTCCTCCAGGGGAAGGTTCACGTCCCCCTCAGCGCGATGCCCGACCGGGATATAGACCCCGTGGCCCGGCTCCGGAGAGATCGCGATTCCGACGAGAGCGGCACGCATGGGGTCTAGGCCGGTGGTCTCGACATCGAGAGCGAATCGACCGGCGGCCCGAAGGCGATCCGCCAGGCCCGGTAGCGCATCGGCCGACAGGACACGATACTCGCCCTCGGACAGGTCCGGCGGGCCGAGCGGAACCTCAGCCAGCGGCCGCGTCGACGCTTCCAGCGCGGTGCCGTTCGTCTCGAACAGCTCCATCTGGGTCCCGGGAGCAGAAGGGTGGCGG
>DATGMJ010000273.1:0-7040 GCA_035293685.1 Chloroflexota bacterium
TGCCGCTGAGGTGGAGCGCCTCCGCGCGGCGCTGGACCGGGCTCATCGGGAGCTCCGTCTGGCAATCGAGGGGCGCGAGAGCCTGGTGAATACCCTGGCCATTGAGAACAAGCGGTTGCGGGTCGAGGCGTCGGTCGTCCATGACTTCGTCGAAACAGTCAATCGTCCTCTTGATCGGGTGCAGGTCTGCCTGCAGCTCCTGAACGCACTCGAGGGCGAGATTTCCTATCGGGAGGCACTGATCTACCTCGTTGATGAGGAGACCGGGCAGTTGCGGCCGGCCGCAGTCAGTGATCGCGACCGCAACTACCGACACGTGGGCCGGTATGTCCAGAGCCTGCCTAACTTCGTCGGCGAGTCGGTCAACCCGCGGAGCCTGGCCGGGGTTGTCTACCATACCGGTAAGGCGCTTATCGTCACAGACGGCCGTGCCGATGGACGGTTCACCGGACTGCGAGAAGACCTGCGGAGCTACCTGGCGGTGCCTCTGGAGGTCAAGGCGCGAGTGATCGGCGTGATCCAACTCGGGGCACCAGAGCCCAACACGTACGACGAGCATGATGAGCGGCGACTGGCCACGCTGGCGCGGTACGCCGCGGTCTGGATCGAGAACGTGCGGCTGTTCGAAGAGGCGGCAAAGGTCGAGGCCCTGCGTCGGGTTGATCGCCTGAAGTCCGAGCTTTTGTCGACGGTGTCCCACGAGTTGCGGACGCCGCTCGCGTCGATCAAGGGGTACACCACGAGCCTCCTGCGCACTGACGTCGAGTGGGACGAGGAGACCCGTCGGGAGTTTCTCCAGATCATTGACGAGGAGAGCGATCGCCTGAGCGGTCTGATCGAGGACCTGCTGGAGATGTCGGAGATCGAGGCGGGAGTGCTCCGGGTCGAGAAGGAGCCGGTGAAGCTGTCGCGGCTGGCCCAGAAGGTCGTACGCAAGCTGAAGCCAACTGCCCGCTCCCACCCGATTACTGTGTCGGCAGAGCCGGATGTCCCAGAGACAATGGGCGATCCGCGCCGTCTCGAACAGGTTCTCCACAACCTCATCGTGAACGCGATTAAGTACTCACCGGAGGGGAGTCCAGTCACGGTGCGGGTGGAGCGGTCTGGCTCGGATATCCTGGTCGCGGTGAAGGATCAGGGAATTGGCATCGCGCCCGAGCATCTCGAGCACGTGTTCGAGCGCTTCTACCGCGTGGATGGTAAGCTGGCGCGCGAGACCGGAGGCTCGGGACTGGGACTGGCGATCTCACGCGGCCTGGTCGAGGCTCACGGAGGACGGATCTGGGTCGAGAGCCAGGTGGGCAAAGGATCCACCTTCTACTTCACTATCCCGATCGTCCCGGTGGTCCGCCCGAGTGAGACGCAGAATGTTGAGCTGGTGGAGGTAAGTGCCGAGACGTGATCCCGGAACGGACGCGAAAAGGGGGAAAGATGCCCAAGGAGAAGATCCTGATCGTCGACGATGAGGCGCGCATTCTCCGTCTGGTTCGAAGCAACCTCGAGCCGGTTGGGTACAAGGTCCTCACCGCGATGGATGGCGAGTCCGCCCTGACCGCCGCGGAGATGAACGACCCGGACCTGATTATCCTGGACCTGATGCTTCCGCGCCTCGATGGGTTCGAGGTGTGCCGCCGCCTCCGCGAGTTTTCGACTGTCCCGATCATCATCCTGACGGCCAAGGGCGAGGAGGTTGATAAGGTCAGAGGGCTCGAGCTCGGCGCGGATGATTACCTGACCAAGCCGTTCAGCGTGCAGGAACTCCTCGCGCGGATCAAGGCCGTCCTCCGGCGGACCCGGGTGCCGCCGACCCAGAAGCTCGAGCCGGTATTTAATTTGGGCAACTTCTCGGTCAACTTCGCTCAGCGACGTGTCGTGGCAAACGGACATGACGTGCGGCTGAGCCCGACCGAATACAAGCTCCTTTACGAATTGGTCACCAATGCTGGCCGGGTTGTGCTCCACCAGGACCTGCTGGCGCGCGTCTGGGGACGCGAGTACCGTGACGAGACGGAGTACCTCCGCGTCTACATCCGATATCTCCGTCAGAAGATCGAGGAGGATCCCTCGCACCCGAAATTGATCCTGACTGAGCCGGGCGTCGGATACCGCTTTGCTCTCCCCCCGGAGGCATCGGCGACGCCCGCGTCCGATGCGGCGGGCGAGACGGCATCGCGGACCGTCTGAGGCGCCTTCAGTGGGGATGACGGAGAACGAAGCGCTCTAGGGCTACTGCGACGCCGTCATCACGGCAGGCGGGAACCGTCGCGTCGGCGGCGGCCAGCACATCGGGATGGGCGTTGGCCACGGCAATGCCGAGCCCGGCCTGGCGGAGCATCTCGAGGTCGTTCCAGTCGTCGCCAATAGCCAGGGTCTCGGCGGGAGAGATCTGCAGGTGCGCGGCAAGCCAGGCGAGGGCTGACCCCTTGTGAACATCTGGAAGACTGAACTCCGCCAGCAAGGGGTGGCCGGTCGTGACGTGCAGGCTGTCCCCGAAGATGGCGCGCATCTCTGTGACGATCTGGCGTGTTCGGTCGGCCGGCACATCAATGGCCAGGTGAGTTGGCTCCTCGGCGAGAAATGCCAGCAGGTCGCCTACGTCCTCTGCCCCAATCCGGACGAGAGCGTCGTAATTGAAGTGGTCCGGCGCCAGACCTTCTACGTAGACGCGCTCCCCGATGTAGACCCGTGCCGTCAGCCCGCGCTGTCGCGCGGCGAGAATAACCGCACGGGCCAGGTCCAGCGGGACGCCGCGCTGGTAGAGTACCTGGCGGGTGAGTGGATTGACGATCTGTGCTCCGCCGTAGCAGATAACCGGTGTACGGAGCTCCAGTGCCTCGATAAAGGGACGCAGGAGCGAATACATGCGCCCGCTTGCCAGGGTCACGCGTACACCGATCGCCTGGGTGCGCGCGATCGCGGTCCGGACGGCCGGTGAGAGCGGGTGGTTCCGATCAACGAGCGTTCCATCGACGTCGATGACAACCAGGCGAAATGATCGGTGCATCGTCCTCACTGGCATTTAATGGGTGTGCTGCTCCCTTTTACCTCGGTCTAACCAGCGCCAGATATGATGGTGACGTGGAGGGGCGGGGATGTTTTAAAAACCCCGATCGACCGCGTGGATCGGGGCGGAGACCTTCCGGGAAAGGAGGTGGGGGACTCACATCCCTGCCCCGGGGGGACCACCCTGCTCCCGCGATTACTCGTCCTCCGGAATCTCCTCGAACTCGGCTTCAATACCTTTCTTGAGTGTCGCGAGGAGCTCATCATCCGCTTCCCGGAGCTTAGAGCGAAGGAGCCCGGCGATCAAGCGCCACAGGCCCCGGAACCGATAATCGCTCACGATGGTCAGGCGGGTCTGATCCCCTTCGGGCACGAGCGTGGTCATCACCCGCACCAGGCCGCTGTCGGCGCCGACCACCTCCTCCTCAATCCGCTCTGGCGGATGAAGGATGTACCGTCGGCGCTGGACGATCCGGCGGCCGTCCCGCTCCCACTCGTTCTCGCACAACACCACGTTGCCCTGACGCTCGAGGACCCGCTGTGCCTTTAAGCTCGGATTGATGCGCAGGCGTACCGGTTCCCCGTATTCGGTCAGGATATCGTAGACGTCATCGCGCGGCGCATCGATGAGAATGCTGGCCTCGACGAGCACGGTCTTCCTCGTTTGCCCCTGGTCCGGTCCGGCCGATCGCCATAGCCCGCACCGGCGGTTCCCCGGCGAAGCCTTTCCTCCATCGGGCGGGGCGATCGTGCCGGCTTCCGGTCTCCATTATAGGAAACACCGAGTATAGGAAACACCGAGAAACACGCGAGGCACGAATAGGGGACGGCCGCTTTCGTGCCACGGGTGCGCGGGAGAGCCTATGCCTTTCGCCCCGTATCCGGTCTCCGTTTGACATGGAGTCTGCCGGTTGACTATAGTTCAGAGGCGACTTTCACAGGACGGACGCGTGGGCAGTGGTCAATCCCTTTGTGATCATCTGGCGGGGCATCGCGGATGTTTACAACGAGCTCTTCCCGATGGTCGGCATGAATCTTCTGTGGCTGATCATCAGCATCCCGATCGTCGGGGTGATCACGCTGGTGCTGGCCATCTTTCGCCTGCCGGGGGAGGTCGCCTTCCCGCTGGCCCTTCTCTTCGCGATCTTGGGGCCGAACCCGGCGGCGGTCGGGATTCACACATATGTCAATCAGCTGGCCAAGGATGAACGGGTCGAGTTCGAGCTGTTCTGGTCGGGCCTGAAGCAGCTGGGACCGCGGGGCTTGTTGCTCCTAACAGTTGCCGTGGTGGTGACACTTCTCCTAGCAGTCAACCTGGTCTTCTATCTGAACAGCAGCGTGCGCATCCTTCAGTACCTGGCCATCCTCTGGCTGTACGTGATGCTCTTATGGTTCATGATGATGCTGTATATGAACCCCTTGCTGGTCGAACAGCAGACGAAGAGCATCAGACTGATTATTCGCAATGCGTTTGTCCTGGCGCTGGATAACATCGTGCCGAGCATTATTCTGCTGATCGTCCTGGTGGTTGTCAGCGCGGTTAGCATCGCGATCACCCTCTTGATCGCACTGGTGAGCGGGGCGCTTGTGGCCGATGTCCAGACTCGGGCGGTCCTGGCGTACCTGGAGAAGTACGAGCGGCGGGCAGCGAAACAGGCCCCGTGAGGGTCTGATCGGACCAGCCGCAATATGATATAATATCCCGTTGGATTTTGACGGTCTCCCCTGGTCGTCGGGCGGGATGCCTGCCCGACCTGAACTTGACCGGTCTTTCTGGTGCCGTGCCACGGCCGTGGACACGACAGGTGAGTGTGTGTCCGCGCGGCCGCGAGATGGGATTCAACGGCTCTGTCGTTGATCCCACTCGAGCGCGGACGTGTCTACTTCTCGGTGACCGTGGTCTCCAACGGAAAGGAAGGGCAAGCGATGTCTGGACACAGTAAATGGGCGCAGATCAAGCACCAAAAGGCAGGTAATGATGCCCGTCGGGGTCAGTTGTTTACCAAGCTCGGCCGCGAGATTACGATCGCGGCCCGGGAAGGCGGTCCGGATCCAGAGGCAAACGTTCGACTGCGCCTGGCGATCCAACGGGCCCGCGACGCGAATATGCCCTCGGAGAATATCGAACGAGCGATCAAGCGCGCGACCGGACCGGTCGACGGAGCCGAGCTCGAGGAAGCGATCTACGAGGGGTATGGTCCCGGCGGCGCGGCATTGCTGGTGCAGGTTGCGACGGATAATCGCAATCGCACAGCAGCCGAGGTGCGCAACGCATTTACCCGGGGCGGTGGGAGCCTCGGCGAGAGCGGATGCGTCGCTTGGCTGTTCGAGACCCGCGGCGTGATCGAGGTGCGCACGGATGGACAGGATCCCGACGAGGTGGCATTGATTGCCATTGACGCCGGGGCCGAAGATGTCCAGACCGAGGGAGATGTCATCTCGATCTTCACCGCGCCGTCCGATGTGGAGCGGGTGCGCGAGGCCCTGGTGCAGCGGAACATCCCGGTCAGCTCCGCTGAGACGACGCTCGTCCCAAAGGTGACGCTCTCTACTGATGATGAGACTGCTCTGAAGGTGATGCGTCTGATCGATCGACTGGAAGAGCTCGACGACGTCCAGAAGGTCTACACGAACCTGGAAATACCGGACTCCGTCCTGGAGCAGTACGCGAAGTAAAGAAGGTCGCGTGAGTCGGTGTGTGCTTGGCGTTGACCCAGGAATGGCGCGGATGGGCTATGCGGTCATCCGTCAGGACGGTCCGGCGCTGACGCTTGTCGCCTGCTCGGTTATCGAGACGCCGAGTGGTCTTCCCCTCGCACGGCGGCTGGCGCTTCTCTACGATGAGTTGCTCCGCATCATTGATGCGTTCCACCCTACCGAGCTCGCGATCGAGGACCTCTTCTTTAACCGCAATGTGCGGAGCGCATTTTCTGTGGGCCAGGCGCGCGGCGTGGCGCTCCTGGCGGCGGCACATCGCGATCTCACCGTCTATGATTACACCCCGGCCCAGGTCAAGGATGCCGTGACCGGTTTCGGGCGTGCTCGGAAGATGCAGATCCAGGAGATGGTCCGGGTTCTGCTTCACCTCGATCATATTCCGCGGCCTGATGATGCCGCCGATGCGGCGGCCCTTGGCCTCTGCCACCTCAATAGCGTGGCCGCCCGTGAGCTTCTGGCCGCGCTTGGTGGGGATGGGGGCGGTCCGGCGAGGACGCGGTGATCGCCGCTGTTCGGGGGCTTCTCGAGGCCGTCGGGCCGGACCGGGTTCAGGTTGGCATCGGGGGCATGAGCCTGCACATCCTTGTGCCAGCCAGCACTCTACAGCGCCTTCCCCCGATTGGCCAGCCGGTTCACCTGTACACCCATCTGTATCTCCGCGAGGATGTCGTTTCTCTCTACGGCTTCCTGACCCCAGATGAGCGCGGGCTATTCCAGCAGCTCCTCGAGGTATCCGGAGTCGGTCCGCGACTGGCCCTGGCGATCCTCTCGGCGATGAGCCCCGCCGCCTTCCGGGAGGCTATTGCCAGCGAGCAGCCGGAGCGGTTGGGTGCAGTGCCGGGGATCGGTCGGAAGCTTGCTAGTCGGCTGATCCTCGAGCTGCGCGGGAAGCTGGTGCCCTCCGAGTCGGCCCGGCCGGCCGTCGGGGCTCCGGTAGACGCGGACGTCGTGGAGGCATTGATGAGCCTCGGATACAGCGCCGCTGATGCCCAGGCCGCGGTTAAAAGCCTCCCGACCGATCGCCCGCTCGATCTCGAGGAGCGGATTCGCCTGGCGCTGCAGTACTTTGTTCGCCGCTGACTGTCCTGCGACAGTCAGCGGCGGCCGTCCTCCTCGTCTGGTCCAAAGAGCTCTTCAAACGAGTGCGCGCCCACGCGCGGGGACTGCGGGCGCTGGGGATAGGCGAAAGGATCATTCTGCGATGGGCGCGCCAGCGGCGCCACATCGCGGGCGCGCTCAGCTGCGCGTTCGGGATTGCTGTATTCAACCCAGCGCTGCGGGGCATCCTGGTCCTGTCCGCCGTGCGGGGTGTGGCGTTC
>DATGMJ010000274.1:0-6000 GCA_035293685.1 Chloroflexota bacterium
GGCGGGCCTCTCGGTGTTTTTATGGGAATCTTGGGGACAATCGCCGAGCAGGCGCCCCAGGGCTGTCGTCGTCTGGCGCTGCAGGTCGGGCTGGTCCCGGCGCCGTGGCGGAGATCGTGGGCGGATCCTCCCTACTTCACTTCTTCTTACGGAGCTGTTCGTCTTCGTGGCGGACCGGCGGGTGACCGCGACCAACAACGCCGCCGAGCGGGCCCTGCAGCCGACGGTCATCAGCCGCACGATCAGCGGCGGCACGCGCTCTCAGACGCGGGGAGCAAAGCAAGAGCGGCGCTCGCCACCATCTTTGGGACGTGGCGGGCGCGCGGCCAGAATCCCGATGCCGCCTGCCTGGCCGCCCTAACTTCGCAGGGAATCTGAACAGGTGCCTTCTTACTCATCGCGGAGGCTGATCGGGTGTTGTCCCAGAAGGCCCCGGTGCCGGTTGGGGACGGGGATGGTGGACCAGCGGCGGCCCGATCGTACGGTGCGGCGGGCGGAGGAATGACACGACTGCCGCGATGATGGTCACCAGGAACGATACTAGGAATGCCAGATGAAGCCCTCGCTCAAAAGCCGCCAGCGCACTGGGCGCGCGGCCGAGGCCCCCACCGTAGAGGAATACGCGCATCATAACATCCGGTGGGATCTGGCTGAGGACGAGTGGAAAGGCGATCGCGATGCTCAGCATCTGGCCGGTGTTGGCCAGCATTGTTCGGGTGCCCGCGGCTGTGCCACGGCGCGCGGCCGGCACGGATGTCATAATCGCATTGGTATTGGGCGAGCTGAAGAAGCCGGAGCCGCCTCCCATAATTGCCATATACCCCGCGATGATCCAGTACGGGGTGGTGGCGGTAACAGTGCTTAACCCGAGGAGGCCAACGGCCGAAGCGGCAAGGCCGAGCGTGGCCAGGCCGCGCGATCCGTAGCGGTCCGACAGGTAGCCCGAGATCGGACCAACCAGGAGGAACGCCGCGCCAAACGGGGCCATCATGATGCCCGCGGCCAGGGGATCCTTTCCGTAGGGCCCCTGGAGGAAGAAAATGAGCAGGAACAGCACCGCGCCGCGAGCCAGGCCGTTGAGCGCGTTGGCCGTGCAGGCAAAGGCGAAGAGCGGATTCCGGAACAGGCGAAGGTCAAGCATCGGGTGGGGATGATGGAGCTCGATGCCAATGAAGATTGCGATCCCGATCGCCGCGATCACCAGAAGGATTCCAATAGCGCTCGTGCCCGCAGCTGGAAGTGCCAGGAGCGACAGGGCCAGGAGGAGTGAGCCGAGCCCCAGCGTGAAGCTGATACTCCCGCCCCAGTCGAATGTCTGCCCCCGTGGGAGCACCACCGGTTCGCGTAGGCGGTGCATCGCCCAGAAGGTCCCGAAGATGCCCAAGGGGACATTCACCAGGAACACCCAGCGCCAGGAGACGGCAGTGAGAAGGCCCCCAACCACCGGGCCAATGAGGAATCCGGATACGCCAGCGATCTGGTTTACTCCCAGTCCCAGACCGACGCGACCGGTTCGAAAGGCATCGGTCACGATGGCCGTGCTGTTGGTGATAAGGAGCGCCCCACCGATGCCCTGGATCATGCGGAACAGCACCAGATCCCAGCCGTGGAAGGCAGGCTGCCCTAGGCCTGCCAGGAGCGAGCCAAGGGTGAAGATGGCGAAACCCGCGTTATAGAGGTTCTTGCGGCCAACCATGTCTGCCAGACGGCCGATCACTGGCACGATCGCAGTGGTTACCAGCAGGTACCCCAGGAGCATCCACATGATGGTCAGGAAGGTTGCCTGTAACTCGACCAGGATCGCGGGTAATGCGATCAACAGGGCAGACCCCTGGATCGATGCCAGCAGGGCACCGACCGTCGTGACTGAGAGCGCAATCCATTCGTAGCCGGTCTCGATCTCCGTGCCGGGCTCTCTCACCGGTGTTTCTCCCTTGCTTCACGGCGCCGGACCGCTGGCATCATCGCCCAGGGGAAGAAGCCTGACGTGCGGGAGAAGGAGCTGGACATCCGCGGCGCGGCACAGGCGCGTCCCGGGAGTCATCGCGGTCGCTGCACCGGCCGCTGTGCCCAGGCGCAGGGCGTCCGCTAGCTGTCCCCCTTCGTTGAAGACGATCGCCATGCCCGCGACCATAGAATCTCCCGATCCAACCGTGCTCCGCGCCGTCACAGCAGGAGGAATCGCCTTCCAGCAGCCGTCCGTTCCAACGCCAATAGCACCGTGCGCTCCTTGTGAGATCACAACATTGCTGGCCCCACGTCTGCGCAGTTCGACGGCCGCCGCGAAGACCTCCGCGTCGCTTGCAAGGGGACGCTGCAGGACCTCGGCCGCCTCTTCCATGTTTGGCTTGATGAGCACCGGATGCGCCGAGAGCACCGCGGCGAGCGCCGGGCCGGACGCGTCGACAATCACCGAGATGCCGCGTGCCGCCAGGTTCCGTGTGAGGTCACGATAGATAGTGGTGGGAAGACCTGGCGGTATGCTCCCGCCCATGATAAGCGTCGTACCCGTCGGGAGCAAGGAAAGCATCTCCCAGATGGAGGCAAGGTCGCGGGGAGTAATGCGCGGCCCGGGAAGATAGAACCGACTCCGCCGCCCGATGCGGATCTCGTGCACCATAACGTTGATCCGGGTCATCTGGCGAACTTCGAGCAGGACGTGAGGCACTCCCTCGGCTCCAAGGCGTGCGCGGATCATCGCGCCGGTCGGGCCGCCGACGAATCCGACCGCGAGGGTGAGCCGCTTCATGCGCCAGATGACCCGGCTCGCATTGATGCCCTTGCCACCTGGATCCAGCCAGGCAGTAGTCCCGCGGTTGATCCGACCTGCTTCGAAGGTGGGAATTTCAATCGCGTAATCAACAGCCGGGTTCAATGTGAGGGTCACGATCGGGAGAGCCGACGACACCCTAGAGGACCTCCATCCCTGGAGTCTCCTGCCGGCGACCCATTCGCAACTGGTATGCCTGTTGAACGTGCCGCTCGCAGGAGAGTCGGCCCTGACGGTGTGCGAGTGGTCCACGAAAGCAGGCGTTACGTACTGCGTCCCCGGGCGTGCTACGGACGAACGAACTGGGCGGGTACCCACCCCACGTTGCCCGCCGGATCGCGGACTTGCAGCCAGTGCTGTCCGTCACCGTCCGCCTCGGGCCCCAGGATGACCAGCTCTGTCCCATCCCTCCAGGCAACCCATCGATCTGCAAGATGTGGGGAGTGTCGCAGATAGACGCCATCACCGTTAGTTCCCCCGACGCGGGCGATGCGGGTGGATCGCGCTGGCGGTGTATGCGATGGCGGTGGCGAGAGGATCGACTGGGGCGTGGGAGTGTGCGAGCCACGGTCAGGTACTGGGGATGGTGTGCTCAGGGGCAATGCAGACGGGGATGGAGTCGGTGAGGCGTGCTCCCTGGCGGAAGGCGTACTACCCGCAACCGCCGGGGATACCTCTGCTGCGGCAAGGCTGATTGTCGCGGATACCGGGGGCGTCGGAGCTCCCGAGCTGCCGTCCGTGATTGGCGCGGGCGGTGCCGGGCTCAGCAGGGCTGGAAGAAGGCCACCAGCGGCGGCACTCGCCAGGAGAAGAACTGCGATTGCGAAGAGCCGCCTCACCGATGTGATCATTCCGTCTACGGTCGGCGGAAAGGAAGACCGACATTTGCGCTCGGCCTTGGGACTGGTGGGGCCGAACCCGGTCTATTCCCACTCAATCGTGGCCGGTGGCTTGCTCGTGATATCGTAGGCGACGCGGTTGACACCTGGCACCTCGTTCACAATGCGGGTACTGATGCGCGCCAGGACATCGTGGGGAAGCCGGGCCCAGTCGGCGGTCATCGCGTCCTCGCTGGTCACAGCGCGGACGACTACCAGGTTCTGGTACGTCCGTCCGTCTCCCATGACCCCAACCGTCCGGAGCGGGGTGAGCACGGCAAAAGTCTGCCAGGTTTCGCGTCCAAGGCCGGCGCGCTCGATCTCCTCACGGACGATCGCATCCGCCGCCCTCAGCTGGTCGAGCTTCTCCCGAGTTACCTCTCCCAGGATGCGTACAGCGAGGCCCGGACCAGGGAACGGCTGACGGAAGACGACGCTCTCCGGCAGGCCGAGCTGGAGGCCGATCTGGCGGACCTCATCCTTGAACAGGTACCGGAGCGGCTCGATCAGGGTGAAGCGAAGGTGGGGCGGTAATCCTCCGACATTGTGGTGGGTCTTAATCCGAGCCGCCGATTTGCTCGCCTCCGGGGTTGCGCTCTCGATCACGTCAGGGTAGAGCGTCCCCTGGACAAGGAACTGGATGTCTCCGAGACGACGCGCCTCCTCCTCGAAAATGGTGATGAACTCGTGGCCGATCCGCCGCCGCTTCTCTTCGGGATCTTCGATGCCGCGCAACTGGTCCAGGAAACGCACAGAGGCATCGACATGGACGACGTGCATACCGAGATGATCTCGGAACACGCGCAGTACCTCTTCGGCCTCACCCGCGCGGAGCAGGCCGTTATCCACAAAGATCGGTGTCAGGCGATCTCCAATGGCCCGGTGCACGAGGGTCGCGGCCACAGCAGAGTCGATACCGCCGCTCAGCCCGCACACGGCCCGCCCGTCGCCGATAACCTCGCGGATGCGAGCGACGGCGGACGGAATCAGAGCCGCCGGCGCCCAGCTCGCACGGCAGCCGCAGACGCGGCGGACGAAATTGCCGAGGAGATGGTTGCCCAAGGGAGTGTGCTTGACTTCCGGATGAAACTGGACTCCGACGATATGCTGCTTCGCGACTGCGGCGATCTGGCCGGTGTCGCTTCGGGCGATAACCTCGAACCCATCTGGCGGCTGAATGACGACGTCTCCATGCGACATCCAGACCTGGAAGCGATTGGGCAGGCCGTCGAAGAGAGGGGATGTCCCCTCGTCCTGCCGCTGGATGATCCGGGGGCCGTATTCCCGCATGGATGTCGCGCGCACCTGGCCGCCGAGCGCAGCCGCCAGGAGCTGCATTCCGTAGCAGATCCCCAGAACGGGCAGGCCAGAACTGAGAACATAATCCGGCAGGCCAGGGGCATCAGGATCATATACGCTGGACGGCCCGCCAGAGAGGATCAGGCCGCGCGGATGCAGGCGCTCGATCGCCGACCACGGCACGTCAGGCGATACGATCTCGCTGTAGACACCAAGCTCACGCACGCGGCGTGCGATAAGCTGGGTGTACTGAGAGCCGTAGTCGAGGATGATGATCGATTCGGGAGAATCGCTGGAACGAAAGAAGTCCATTGTGATTGGTCTCATTCTACCGGCGGACCCGGCCAGGCGTCAACGCAGGCGCGCTGGTGCCAGGGCGACCTGTCTCTCCTACTGCCGCCAGCTCAGACCGGCCTTCCGCGCCGCCTCGTCGAGATTTCGCTTGGCGGTAGGAATGCGCTCGTCCGGTAAATGCTCGATGAGGACAAAACCATCCGGACAGCACTCCTCGAAGCGTCGCAGGAAGGTCACCTGATCGCAGAAACCTTCTCCCAAAAGGCATTCGCTCATGCGCGGAAGCAGGGCATCCTCGACTGTGAGGTCCTTCGCATGGGCACAGACGGTGAACGCACCGCAGAGATCAAAGAGGCGATGAATCAGCGATGTAGTGTTGTAGAGCTCATCGAGCGATCGAACAAAGTTGACCGGGTCGGCATTGAAGCGCAGCATGGGTGAGCCGACCGCCTCGATGACGTCGCGGACGCGCTCCGGTGTATCAAGCGGGCTCACCGCCCCGCCTTCGATCGCCAGGGGGATCCCGACATCCTCGGCCGCTTTTACCGCCTGTCGCAGAGAGTCGACCAGGCGGGAAAGGGTCCTGAGATGGGTGTTCTCAGGGTGAGGCGTCCAGGGACCGGCCGGATTCAGGCTGCCGGGACGAACGTAGATGGTTTCCGCTCCGAGCCATGCCGCGACCTGGCAGGCCGCTTGGAGCCCTCGAATCCCGAGTGTGCGCCGCCCCTCATCTGGATGAATGAGCACTTCGTACCGCGC
>DATGMJ010000275.1:0-4179 GCA_035293685.1 Chloroflexota bacterium
CAGACGGCAGACGGTAAGTAAGACTGCTGTTGCTTTTACCGGCCAAGCGGCCAGGAGATCGCCTCCAGCGTGCGGATCCCTCTGTCCCGGCGGAATCATCGGAGGAAAGATGCGTGGCGGAGCGATCAATCCTCGAGCGCCTCGAGAAGTGCGGCTGCCTGCTCGACGGTAATCTTCCCCTCGGCGAGCATGCGGAGAACCGTTAGCCGTTCCTCGCCGGTCGCGCGCGATCGTCCAGCTGGCCGGGTGGAGGGTCCGGTCGGTCGGGCATGCGGAGGCGGCTGCCAGAGCCACGACCAGGGGCCACCGCGAGCCCCCCCGGCCGCCCGGCTCTGCCAGGATCGTTCGGCCTGCCGCATAGCGCGCTCGATGCGTTCTGCGGTTCGATGTGCCATCTCTTCGCTCAGCCGGGTGAGGCGCTCGTTGAGCTCGCGCCATCGGCGCTCCCATTGTTCGCGCTGGGCCGTACCCTCGTTGTGAAAAGTGCTGATTGTCTCCCGCACTTCTGCACCAATACCCCCGACCAGTTCATCCACAAAGCTTTCGAAGGCCCTTTCGATCCCCTCCTCCCGTCCGCGTACCAACAGACGGATGCGGCATCGACTGCTGATGCGGACCACCGCTTCGCCGGCTCCGAGCTGACCCCGGACGACATCATCGTGGTGCTCGAACCGGTCAAGAGGGGCGCCGAGATGCAGGCGTCCGCGTGGGCAGTGGATCTCGAAGGTCGCCGATACCTCGGACGGTCCACCGGTGATCAGGAAGGTAACCGGACCGCTCGCTGTTATCTGATACTCGCGCCTGGGGGTCAGCGGCGTGTGAACGCGAACCTCGCCGCCCACGTCGAGCGCAGTGATGCCGCCGCCGAGGGTGCGGCCCCGGAGGTCTCCGATCACACGCCCCAGGCTGATCGGCCCGTCGCAGTTATCCAGAATGCAGTCGCCGGCAACCTCATCCACCGATGCCTGAACGTGAACGCCCTCCAGGCGGAGGTCTCCGGCCACGTGCCCGATCTGGGCCGTGTCGCACTCGGTCACAACCAGATCACCGGCGATCGACGTCACGTGGACCGGCCCCCGCGTACGGAGGAGCACAGCATCGCCCGCGGTCTGACCGTCGAGGGTGACGGTTCCACTCGCCTGCTCGACCACGAGGTCGCCCGCGATCTCCGCGAGATGGAGGTCACCGTCGATATCGCGCATGCGGACGTCGCCCGCGGCACGGGTGCAGGTTACCTCAGCCCGGGCCATCCGCACGTCCACGTCACCAGCCGCGCCGTGCACCGTCAGAGCACCGGAGATGTCCCGAATTCGTACGTCACCGGCCGGACGGACGACCTCCACGGACGTGCTCGTGCCGATTATCTGCACGTCGCCGCCGGTATCGGTGACCCGCAACCCACACCGGCGCGGTAACTGTATGCGCGCCTCTCCCTGGATCTCGAGTCGAAGGATCCCGTCTGCGCGGCTCTCGGCGATCCGTGCCGGATCATCAACATCCGCCGCGAGATGCAGCGTAACACCCTCAACACCATCAATCAGGAGACGACCGCGTGTCTGCACCTCGACAGTGTTGACACCATCTGTGCTGATCTCTCGATGAAGCATCAGTTCCTCTCGCCCTCTTGCCGACCGGTTCGGAGATCGTCGAGGCGTTTCAGCGCATCCTCGACCGAGAGCTCGCCGCGCTCCACCGCCCGCAGGATCCGCAGTTCCTCCGACTCGCTGTCTTCTGTGCCCAGAGAGGTGGCCGCAGGGGGCTCAGCTCCGCCGGGGACACTCTCTGGCGAGGCTGGGGCTGACGAGAACGAGGAAGGGGTGGCAGTCGGCGGTGCTGCGCTAGCGGCTTCTTCAGCCTTGGTGTACCGCGTCAGGTAGAGCTGCCCGCTCACCGTCCGGAAGCTGATCGGTGTGCCTCCCCCGTTCAGGGTCGCCGCCCACTCCCGGGCGCCCAGGCGTCGCGTATCCTGACTGACCTGGTACGGAAGATCGCCGGCGACGGTGAAGCTAACGCCGCGAGCGCTGATCGACACGCGTGCCTCGGGCGGGAGGGCAAGGGTAGCGCTCCCGCTGACGGAGTGGATCTCGCAGCTATGGGACTCATCCAGAATGCCCGCGAGGCGGGAAGAGCCAGAGACAGTATCCAGACGGACGCCTCTGAGACGCCCCTCCAGCTGGATCGAGCCGCTGACTGTTCGTACGTCAGCATGCCCATCGAGATTCTCGGCTAGTACGGAACCACTGACCGCCCGCACTGAGATCGGTCCCCGGACACCGCGGAGGCTCGTATTCCCGCTGACTGCCGCCACATGCACACTGCCAGCAACCTGGCTGACCGCGATTGGACCAGAGACGGTGCGCAGCTCCAGATCCGTGGAGGCGGGCACCGTCACATCATACGTGACTTCGCACGGACGGGCGACGCGCCACAGCGTATCGGCAAGCGAGCGTGCCAGGCCTCCGAACAGGTCACTGATATCTGTTCCAGCACGGGACGCGAATGGCCCGTCGGCCACGGTGCGCACAGTAACCCAAGACCCATCCTGATGTATCGCGATGCGGGTCAGATCGTACCGTTCGGGAGGTATGCCGGTGCGATGCTTCTGGGCTTGAACCCGGATTTCCGGTCGATCCCACGCCTCTACGCGGATTCGTCCGCGGGGATTCTCGAGCACGAGGTGTGCTCGGGTGCCGACCTGGAACAGCCGGGTGAAGGTGCCTTGATCGTCAAACGCCTCGGTCTCGGGGCCGGAGGCGAACACGTCCGCGGACATCATTCCTCCTGCTTCGCATTACCGCTTGAGGAGCTGCAGGGCTTCATCAGCGGTGATCTCGCCCGCGCTCAGGCGCTCCAGGACCTGGCGCCGCCGTGCGGCGTCATCGGCCATCTCGGGACCGGTGCTCTCCTCACCAACCTCATAGCCTAGAGCCCGGATCAGGTCATCCAGCCGGTTCCGGACCGTGGGATAGGACACGCCGAGCTCTCGTTCGACGTCGCGGATCACCCCGCGGTTCTTGACGAACACCTCCAGGAATGCGAGCTGCTCCGGCGACAGCCGCTGAAAGCGCCCGAGTGAGAACGTCCCTTCGAAGGAGGTGTGACAGCCGGGGCAGTCAAGGCGCCGAACCACGAGCTCTTCTCCGCAGAACGGGCAGCGTCCCAGGACGTCAGGCACGGCCATCGTGTTTTCCTTCCCTCCGCTCAGTGTCCCGATGCGATCGCCAGTACACAGCAACCCGGATTTGTTTTACGTCTCGTTTCTTGTGCGATGATTATAAGAATAGTCAATATCAATGTCAATGGTATTGATTTACTCATTCATTATTTTTACCTTCATGTGCCCTCCGGTCAATCGGAGGAGGCTCGCGCCGCTCTTGTCGTGTTGTAAACTCCTCGTAAGTGCTTTCCGTTGAATCATGGTTGAGACGAGCAGGAGACCACGCGGGTAGCCGCTGGTGCTGCTGTCGGCCGTACCAGCGGGCGCGCATCCTGTGGCGGCCTGGCTGGATTGCCACCGGCCGCCAGCAGCAGGAGGGTAGGGACGGAAGATACCGTTTCGCTCATCACCCAGGTTATTCTGCTGGCGATCGCCATTCTGACGGTCGTCGATTACGCCCGGCACCGGGATGCGATCCGTCGCGACATCGCGGTGATGCTGGCGTGTCTGGCGGTGGCCAGCTCGACCCAGGTAGTGGCCTTCGCGTTCCCCGGCACCGGGCAGGTGGTACTCGGGCTCGGGGGGCTCCTCCTTCTTGCCCAGCCGTACCTCCTGCTCCGCCTGGTCCACCGCTTTCGGCCGGTGCAGCGGCTCGTTCGGGTTAGCGCCCTGGCCGGTGTCATCGGCTCATGGGCAGTTCTCGTTGCTTCGCCGTGGCTCTCGCCGCTGGTATCCGCTGCGATTGTGGTGGTGGTATTCGTCGCGGTCGAGGGATACGGAATCGCGGCCTTCCTGCGCCAGGCCAGTGCTGCCACCGGCGTTATCCGGCGGCGGATGCTCCTGGTCGCGCTCGGGGCAGGGCTGGTCTGTCTTGAGCTGGCCCTGGCGAGCGTCGCGCGCATCCTCCCTGGGGTCCAGCCCGGCGTTCTACCGATCATGCGTCTCATCGGTTTGGCCACGGCCGTGAGCTTTTACCTCGGTTTCGTTCCGCCGACGCGGCTCCGTGATGCATGGCAGCTTCC
>DATGMJ010000276.1:0-25209 GCA_035293685.1 Chloroflexota bacterium
GGGAGGCTCGAAGTGCTTGACCTCAGCGGCGATGGTCGACGGGTAGCCGGTCGGGTCGAACTGGGTAATGCGGCCGACGCCGCTCCGACCGGCGAGAAGATTGGTCCATGTCTCCTCGACCCCCAGACCGACTGCGGTCAGGGCCCCCATGCCGGTAACTACCACCCGCCGTCGATGGTTCGCGCCCGATGCCACTGCTCTCCGTTCACCTCATTAAAACCCATGGCTCAGGGTGACGCGCGCGCCGCGGCCGAGTTGCCTCCCGCGTCGTCGACTGCCAGCAAGCCGCGCGAGCGCACGGTCGCAGTCTGGGCGGCCAGGCGAATCGCATTCCGAATAGCTCGCGCGCTGCTCCGTCCGTGGGCTACAACCACGACCCCGTCGACCCCCAGGAGCGGCGCCCCGCCGTATTCCTGATAGTCGATCCGGCGCTTGAGGCGCTGCAGGGACGGTCGGAGCAGGAGCCCGCCGACCACGCCGAGCGGGCTCCTGCTCAGCTCGCTCCGCAACAGGCTGAATGCCAGGTCAGCGATACCCTCGCCGAACTTGATCAGGGCATTCCCGACGAACCCGTCGCAGACGACGACATCCGCCAGGCCGCGCGGGATGTCCTTGCCTTCGATGTTCCCGACGAAATGAACGCCCGCATCGCGCAGGAGCCGATGCGCCTCCTGCACCAGCGCGTTGCCTTTTGTCTCCTCCTCGCCATTGCTCAGGAGGCCGACGCGTGGTGCGGGAATTCCCAGGACGAGCCGGGCGTAGCGCTCCCCCATGACCGCGAACTGCAGCAGGTGGGACGGGCGGCAGTCCACGTTGGCGCCGACATCGAGGAGAAGGCAGTAGCCGGTCAGCGTCGGAAACATGGTTGCCAACGCTGGCCGCTCGATCCCCGGTGCCCGCCCGAGAGTGAGCAGGGCTGCAACCATCACCGCGCCGGTGTTGCCGGCCGAGACGAGGCCGTCAGCCGCCCCACTCTTCACCAGGCGCATCCCGACATTCAGCGAAGCGTCCGGGTGGTGGCGCACGGCCTGGACCGGGGGCTCGGCCATGCCAATGACGTCCGGCGCGTCGACGATCTCCAGCGGAAGCGCGCTGGACTGGTGGCGCTTCAGCTCCCGGTCCACGATCTCTCGCGGACCGACGAGCGTGACGGCGATGCCAAGCTCGCGCGCGGCCAGGATCGCGCCCGCGATGGGCTCGCCGGGCGCCCGGTCACCACCCATCGCGTCGAGCGCGATACGTGGCCCCTTCCCCCTCACCAGTCTGTCGTTCACGTTCACTCCGGAGTATACCGGTTCTGGCGCCGTGTTGTCGAGGGGGAGGACGCGGCTGATGCCCCTCTAACTGGACTTCGCTTTCCGCCTGCGTTACAATCCCAACCGGCTGGAGAGACTAATCACCGCCGGCGGCATTCTCCCGGCGCGAATGATCGGAGTCGCGAGGGGGTGTGGTGCGCGGGAAAGCGATGCTCCTGGTCATGGCAGGACAGGAATCGTGGATGAGCTGACACAGATTGCGCGAGAGATTGCGGTCTGCACCGCCTGTCCGCTGGCGCGAACGCGCCACAAGACGGTGCCGGGCTCCGGTTCACCGACTGCCCGAATCATGTTCATCGGTGAAGCCCCGGGCTACCACGAGGACCAGCAGGGAAAACCGTTCGTGGGGCCGGCCGGGCAGTTCCTCGATGAACTCCTGCGGTCGATCGGCTTGACCCGCGACGAGGTCTTTATCGCCAACGTTATCAAGTGCCGTCCGCCGAATAATCGCGATCCACTGCCCGGCGAGATCGCTGCCTGCGCGCACTTCCTGGACCGGCAGATCGCGGCCATTCGCCCCCGGATGATTGTGACCCTTGGCCGCTATTCGATGGCCAAGTTCTTCCCAGGCGAGTCGATCAGCCGCATCCACGGGCGGCCACGCCGGCAGGGCGGCGTGATCTACTACCCGGTCTACCACCCGGCCGCGGCTCTCCACCAGCCCGCGCTCCGGCGCATGATCGAGGAGGACTTCAAGAAAATCCCCGAACTCCTGGCCTCCCTTGATACGATGGCCGAGGAGCCGCCGGCGGAAACTGCGACCCAGCTCCAGCTGTTTTAAGAACATAACTTTGAACTGGAATGGGAGGTGTCAATCCCCTTGGCGGCCCAGCCCCTCCGTGTGATCCCGCTGGGTGGCGTTGGCGAGATCGGTAAGAACGCGACCCTGGTCGAGTACGGCGATGATCTCCTGCTCGTCGACGCGGGTCTGAAGTTCCCCGAAGAGGAGATGCTGGGTATCGATCTGGTGATCCCGGATCTTTCGTTCCTGAAGGAGATCCAGGGGCGGCTGCGCGGGATTCTCGTCACTCACGGCCACGAGGACCACATCGGTGCCCTGCCATACATTCTCGCGTCGATTGACGTGCCGGTCTATGCGACCCGTTTGACCCGGGGCTTGATTGAGGTCAAGCTCAAGGAGCACCGTCTCCTGGGCAAGCGGCGCCTGGAGACCCTCGCAACTGGACGCCTGCTCGATCTCGGTCCATTCCAGATCCAGCCTTTCCACGTGACGCACAGTATCCCCGACTCGGTTGGCTTTGCCATCCATACTCCAGCCGGCACCATTGTCTTCACCGGTGATTTCAAGTTCGATCAGACGCCGGTCTCTGGACCGCCGCCCGATTTCGGTGTCCTCGCGGCGATTGGCGAGCGGGGTGTCCTGGCCCTGCTCTCGGACTGCACGCGCGTCGAGCGTGCGGGCTACACGCCCTCGGAGCGCGTAATCCAGCGGGCCTTCGATGACCTCATCCGCGATCGCCCGGGCCGAATTATCATCACGACCTTTGCCTCCAACATCATCCGGGTGCAGCAGGCGATCAACATCGCCTACCGGCATCGGCGGAAGGTCGCCCTGATTGGCCGCAGCATGGAGAACAACTGCTCGATCGCCCGCGAGCTCGGCTTCCTCGAGTTTCCCGAGGATACGGTTTACCGTCTGGATGACGTCCGCCGCTTCCCGCTCAATGAAGTCGTACTCATCACCACAGGAAGCCAGGGGGAGCCGTCCTCGGTCCTCTCGCGCATCGCCTCGGGCGATCACCGGCAGATCCGGGTTATGCCCGGCGACACGGTCATTCTCTCGGCGACCCCGATCCCGGGGAATGAGGAAACGGTCGCACGGACGATCGATAACCTGATGCGGCTCGGGGCAGATGTGATCTACGAGCCGCTCGCCGAGGTTCATGTCTCTGGCCACGGGAGCCGTGAGGAGCTCAAGCTCATGCTGAACCTACTCCGCCCGCGCTATTGTGTCCCTGTCCACGGAGAGTACCGCCACCTGGTACTCTATCGGCGTCTCGCCGCCGAGGTGGGGATTCCGGTGGAGAACGTGATGGTTGCCGAGATTGGCGACATCATCCAGTTCGATGAGGACGGGGTGCACAAGGTCGGACACCATCCCGTGGGCTCGGTTCTGGTCGATGGGGTGACGGTTGGCGGAATGAGCGAGGTTGTTCTGCGCGACCGCCAGCACCTATCTCAAGATGGCGTGCTGATCGCGGCAATCACCCTTGACCGAACGACCGGGGCGATCGTCGCGGGGCCAGAGATCATCAGCCGCGGCTTTATCGATGCGACCCCCAACGGCCACGGGGATCTGTTGCGCGAGGCGCGCGACCGCGTGCGCGATGCGATCCAGGAGATGTCCGAGTCGACGGTCGAGTATGGATTTATCGTCTCGAAGGTCAAAGAGACGCTGAGCGACTTCATTTACAAGCAGACCCGTGCGCGGCCGATGATCTTACCGGTGGTAACGGAAGTCTGAGGTGCGATGACGGTCGAGGGAGAAGCTCCGCTTGCGCTCTCGCCCGATGACCGCGAGCAAGAGGAGCGGGCAGCCCCGAGTACGGTCCCGAGCATCGTCTTGAGCGTGGTCTTTGTGCTGGTGCTGCTGGTACTGGTCGTGCCAGGGGGGACGGTTGGGACCGATCTCCGGGCGCTGCTCGGCTACGGGCTGGGCTGGGCGAGTTATCTTCTCCCAATCGTCATCGGAGCCTTTCTGACCGCCAGGTTCCGGGCGCACATCTCGCCCCCGTATCGCATGAGCCGCTGGGAGATGAGCGGCTGGCTCCTCGCATTTGCGGCGGTCACAACCATCCTCCAGGCAATTGATGGGGCGCCGGTCCCGATGTGGGGGCTGACGCGCGGCGGCGGCCTGATTGGCCAGTTGAGCTGGAACGCGCTGGTGGAGGCGTTCGGCACGGCCGGGGCAGTGGTCGTCACACTGCTGGCGGTCCTTGTTGCAGGAGTGCTCCTCTTCGAGCTGACCATCGAGCAGGTCTGGCAGTTCGCGGCTGCCGGGGTGCGCTCGGCGGCTCGAGGTCTTCTAGCGCTGATTCAGCGCGCCCGGGTGCGTGCGGAGCCGCCGGAGCCGGTTGGTCCGCTGGCGTCTGATCGGTTCCCGGAGCCGCGTCTTCCAGTCATTCCGCGGGAGGGCGGAGAGCCCCGCCCGGTTCGAGATGATCTGAGCGGGTCGGGTCGGCCGCTGCGCCCGTCCGCATGGCAGCTTCCGCCGCTCACGGTGCTCCGGGCAGGGAGCGCGGGCGAGCCGAGCCAGGCAGATCTCGCGCGGAAGATCCGCATTATCGAAGAGACGCTCCGCGACTTCGATGTGCACGCCCGGGTTGTCCAGGTAAATCCGGGGCCGACCGTGACCCAGTTTGGTCTCGAGCCGGGCTTCCGGGAGCGGCGCGATCGCACCGGTGCGGTGGTGCGGCGCGAGAAGATCAAGGTGAGCGAGATCACTGCGCTTCAGAATGATCTGGCCCTGGCCCTGGCGGCGCCGAGCATTCGGATCGAGGCCCCCGTGCCAGGCCAGCAGGTGGTGGGGATTGAGGTCCCCAACGGGCAAGCCACGCTGGTGAGCCTCCGTCAGATCATCGAGAGTAGTGCCTTTCAGAAGCTGCGCTCCCGAACCCGCCTCGCCATCGCGCTTGGCGAGGATGTCAGCGGCCAGCCAGTGGTGGCAGATCTAGCGAAGATGCCGCACCTGCTGATCGCGGGTGCGACCGGCACGGGTAAATCGGTCTGCATGAATGCGATGATCGCCTGTCTGCTCCTGCATGCAACGCCGGATGAGGTGCGTTTGATCCTTGTCGATCCGAAGCGGGTCGAGCTGACGACCTACAATGATGTGCCTCACCTCCTGCGGCCGGTGGTCGTTGATGCTGATAAGGTGGTGGGCGTGCTCAAATGGGTTGTCCACGAGATGGACCGCCGCTATAAGCAGTTTGAGGCGCTCGGGGTGCGGAACATTGAGGGGTATAACAAGCTCGCCGGAGCTCGGGCGGGCCTGGAACGCCTGCCGTTCATCGTTGTGATCATCGATGAGTTAGCTGATCTGATGATGCTGGCCCCGGATGAGACAGAGCGTCTCCTGTGCCGCCTGGCACAGCTCGCCCGCGCGACCGGCATCCATCTCGTGGTCGCCACACAGCGCCCCTCAGTGGATGTGATCACCGGCCTGATCAAGGCCAATTTCCCGACGCGGATCAGCTTCGCGGTGACCTCGCAGATCGACTCGCGGACGATCCTCGATACCCCCGGTGCCGAGAAGCTCCTGGGACGGGGCGATATGCTCTTCCTCCCGACCGATGCGGCCAAGCCGATCCGGGTGCAGGGGGTGTTCGTCTCGGATGAGGAGATCGAGGCGATCGTTGCCCATTGGAAGCAATTCGGTCCACCGCAGTATGTCGAGCAGCTGGTGAACGTGTCCGAGGCCGGGGAGGATGACGAGGAGGACGACCTCTACGAGAGGGCGAAGGAGCTGGCCCGCGAGCACACGCGGCTCTCCACGTCTCTGCTGCAGCGGCGCCTGCGCATTGGCTACACGCGCGCCGCGCGTTTGATCGATCGCCTGGAGCGAGATGGGATCGTCGGTCCTCCCGAGAGTGGCGGACGCACCCGGGAGGTCCATCACGAGGCGGGGCTCGGCACGGACTGATGACCGGGGCGGCCGGGTGGGTTAGACCGAAACCAGCGATCTGATTGTAATTGTAGAGGAGGAGTTCCATGGCATGCCGCGTTCGCGTTCTCTGGAAGACGCCGGGGTTACAGCCAAATGGCCTGCAGGCGGCCGCGGAGGGGCTGTGGGTCCTGGATCAGGTGGATCCGAATCGGGTCTACCTGCTGCGCTACGAGGACGGTGCCGTGCTACGCGAGTTCGAGACGCGCGGCAAGCATGGAAGCGGCATCACGGTCGATTCGTCGGGCCGCGTCTGGATCGCGTCGACCTTTGGCTATGAGCTGATCTGCTACGATCCGGAGACAGGCCGCGAGGTCGCGGCGATTCCCGCGCCAGGCGCGGGTGCGGAGCCGGGCGCGCCCCATGGTCTCGAGTGGCGCGATGGACACCTCTGGTGCAATGTCCCGCGTGCCGGCCGGATCTTCGAGCTGGATCCGACGACCGGTCGGGTTCTCCACCAGATCTCGGCCCACGGCGATCGCGCCCATGGAATGGCCTGGGAGACCGATGATCTCTGGTGCCTGGGGATCAACCCGGCCAGTGCGCTGACCCCTTCGCCGGTGCCGGATTACGAGGGCCGCCGCCCCTGGCGCTCGGCACGCGGCTTGCCCGCCCTCTGGTGTGCTGATACGAACAAGCGCGTCCTGTTCCGTTTGAACCCCGAGACTGGCGCGATCCTTGATGCGCTTGGGGTCTCAGGCCTGGAGGCCCACGGGATGACCATCCACGGGGGGACATTCTGGCTCTGTGACGCAGGGACGCGAGACGTCTTCGTGCTGGAGAAGGGCTAGCGGCGCGCTCCAGGCGTGACGGCGAAGGAGGCGAGTCATGCTGCGAGATCTCGGTCTACTCGCCCTTCGACTGGTTGTCGGGGGCATCTTCATGGCGCACGGCTATCCCAAGCTGTTTGGCGGGGCAGGAAAGCAGGTCTCTCCGACCGTGGCCCGCTACCTCGGCCAGGGATTCGTCCAGGCGATCGAACGCGGCGGCCCCGAGAACTTCAAGACGACGATCGAGCGCCTCCAGGTTCCGGAGCCGCTGGCCGTGGCGTGGTTCGTCGGCGGGCTGGAGTTCTTTGGCGGCGCGCTCGTCGCGCTGGGCTGGCTCACCCGGCCGATTGCCGTGCTCCTGGCTGGTGAGATGGCTGTCGTGATCGCCCGGGTTCACTGGCCCAACGGGCTGATGGGCGCAGGGGGCTTTGAGCTCCCTCTGTCGCTTCTCGGCTCGTGTCTCGCGCTGGTCGGCAATGGCCCCGGGCGTCTCTCCATCGACGGCGATCCAGCTCCCTGAGGCGCGGCCTGAACGGCGGTCGGTTCAGACCGTCTGCCGCGCGGTCAACGTCTCCTCGGCCACCTGTGCCAGCGCGCGGATGAAGGTCGGGTCCAGATTCAGCGACTCGATCCGGCGGAAAGCAATGCCCTCGCGCTCTGCTTCCTCCCGGGCGGCCACGTCGATGTCATAGAGAATTTCCAGGTGATCTGCCAGGAACTGGACCGGAGCCATCAGGACGTGGCGGTGACCCCGGGCGGCGAGGACCGGCAGGAGATCCTTGAGGTCAGGCTTCAGCCATTCTTCGGGGGTGTGGCCAGCGCTCTGGTAGGCGAAATACCAGCGTCCCTCCGGGAGCCCGACGCGCGCCACCAGGGCCTGCACGGTCTCCTGGATCTGCGCGAGATACTCTGGCTCGTGCTCGACAACACGGCGAGGCAGGCTGTGACAGGTCAGGAGAACCGGCACCGTCTCCTGCACCTCGGGCGGGAAGGTGGCAAGCGCTGACCGAATGCGGCTTGCGAGTGCATCCAGGAACAGGGGATTGCGGTGCCATGCCCCGGCCACCTGCACGCTGACTGTCTGACCGTGCGCGGCCAGCGCTGCCCGCGCCTCGTCGACCGCTCGATGATAACCGCCCATGATGTAGGGTGAATACTGCGGCGACATGATGATGGCGACGATGTCGCGGACGCCGCGCCGCGCCAGATCGGCGATCGCCTCACCGATAAAGGGACGGGAGTGGAGCATGCCGATGGACGGCACGAAGCGAGGACCATCTGCATGGGTGCGATTCAGCTCATCCGCGACTGCCGCGGCCTGGCGATCGGTGATCGTGATGAGCGGGGAGCCCCCGACGATCTGATAGCGACGCTGGAACTCGGCGACAAGCTCAGGGGGAGCAGGCCGTCCGCCGCGGACGTGCGCGAGGTAGGCCGGGACCTCGTCCGGCGTCGTGCAGGTGCCAAAGGTCATGAGGAGAAGACCAATGGTCCGTCGGTTCGATGCTGTCATCTAGATGCCTCCCGTGGCTGCGGTGAGAGAGTGGACGGTTTCGACGATCCAGCGCAGGCGCTCAGGATCAGCCTCGGCCGGGACGCCGTGGCCCAGGTTGAAGAGATGGCCGGGGCGACCGGCGGCCCGGCGCAGGACATCCCGCACCCCGCGCTCGAGGCGCTCGGGCGGCGCCAGGACGAGCGCCGGATCGAGATTCCCCTGGATGCCGCGGTCACTCCCGATGCGCCGCCAGGCATCGTCGAGCGGAATCCTCCAGTCGACGCTGATGATATCCCCCCCGGCCTGGGCCATGAGCTCCAGGAGCGTCGCGGTGCCGGTCCCAAAGTGGATCGTCGGGACACCGGTGTCGCGGAGGCCATCGAAGATTGCCGCGGTGTGGGGAAGGACGTACTCCTCGTAGTCCGACGGCGCCAGCGCGCCGACCCAGCTATCGAAGAGCTGGATCACCTGGGCGCCGGCCGTGATCTGGGCGCGCAGGTAGCGGAGGACGACCTCGGAGAGCTTCTCGAGGAGGGCGTGCCAGAGATCGGGCTGGCCGAACATGAGCGCCTTCGCCGTGGTGTAATCGCGCGATGGGCGTCCCTCGATGAGATAGCAGGCAAGCGTGAAGGGCGCGCCGGAGAAGCCGATCACCGCGGCCCGTCCGTCGCGGAGCTCCTGCCGGACCATCCGGATCGCCTCGAGGACAAATGGTGTCGCCTCCTCGGCGTCCCGGATTTGGAGCGCGTCAATCGCCGCCCGGTCGCGAATCGGGTGGTGGATAATCGGCCCGATTTCTGGTTGGATCTCGAGCGAAACGCCCATCGCCTCGACCGGCAGCATAATATCGGCGAACATCACCGCCCCATCGACACCCAGGGCGTCGACAGGCATCAGGCTGATCCGCGCGCAGAGCTCCGGCGTCTTGGCCAGGGTCAGGATATCGTAGCGATTGCGGAGCTCACGGTAGGCAGGCAGACACCGGCCGGCCTGGCGCATGAACCAGACCGGCGTGCAGTCCACCGGCGCGCGGCGACAGGCGGCTAGGAAACGATCTGCAGGGGTCATTGGTCTCACGCTGTACTCCCAGGGCACGTGAAAGATCTCGAAGCTGTCGGGGTGAGCCCGAGATCGCGCGATTGCCGCCGCTCCGCGGATCGCCAACCGACGTGGGGCGATCCCGCCGCGCCCTGGGAGCGCTTACGGGATATCGCGCGGGTCCGCTACAGTATACTGCGTGCCTCGCCGTGCTGCAAAATGCCCACCCTGCTGCTCTGCATTGAGCAGGGTTCTTGCCATTTCTCGCCAATTCGCTACAATTCATCGGCGAGCGCGATCGCGGGACCGGGCGTGCTGGCGAGGACTGCCCGTGAGGTCTCGCGAGCCCTCCCGGCTCCCCGGGGCGGGGGATCGGCAGAGAGGCCGAGGCGTGAGCCGCGCCGGGCCCGGCGCAGCCGGGCGATGCGCTCGGTCGGACGAGTGCTCGCAGGAAGGATCGGTAGAACAGGCGAAGGAGGGCAACGGATGGGCATTCTTGAAGCGCTCGGACTCAAGAAGAAGCCGCAGGCGCCGAGTGGCAAGACGATCAAGGTCGGGCCGCGCGATACCCTTCGGTCGATCGCCAAGCGGGAATATGGCGACGAGAACCTGTGGACCAAGATCTACGAGGCGAACAAGTGGCGCATCGACGGTGACGAGGTTGCCCCCGGCCAGGATCTGTTCATCCCCGACCTGCAGGGATCGTGATCTCGGATTCTGGTGGCCTTTGAGACCCTGTATTTGATTGTCAGCGGCGCGGTGACGGCGCGCCGGGTGCCGGCGTTGCTCCCGCGGCTCCAGGCGCTTTTTCCGACTGTCCTCACCATCCTGACGCCGAATGCCGGGAGGATCCTGAGCCCGCGGGAGCTTGCGCTGGTGCCGGGTCACCGGGTGATCGAGAGTTATTTCGACGTTGCGATCTTACCCCGGCCTCCGCGGGGAGTTGTCTTGGTCGCCCCGTGCAGCTTCAACTCGCTGAATAAGCTGGCCCTGGGAATCGCTGACAGCCTGGCGCTCTCGATCACTGCCGAGGCGATCGGGCGCGGTACACCGGTGGTTATTGCTGTCTCGACCAATGCGCCGCTCTGGGCCCATCCCCGGGCACAGCAGTCTGTTGAGATTCTGCGATCGTGGGGCTGTCAGGTCCTGGAGCCGGTGGTCGACGGCGAGAACCGTACGATGGCGCCGGATGAGGTGATCATTGCGGCCGTTCAGCCGTTCGCCGCCGTGCGAGCCTGAGCTTCAGGGAAGCAGAGGCTCTGGATCGATCCTTATGCCGCCGTGGCGCACCTCGAAGTGCAGGTGCGGACCGTCTGCGAAGCCAGTGGCTCCCACGTAGCCAATCAGCGCTCCCTGGGATACGGTCTGTCCCGTTTTTACCACATAGCGGGAGAGATGGGCGTAGAGCGTCTCATAACCGTTTCCGTGCGCGATCAGGACATGATTCCCGTAGCCGTGGGAATTGTCATCACTGGCCTCTTCAACTGTGCCGTCCGCCGCGGCTACCACGGGAGCACCCGCTGGGGCCCCGATGTCGAGCCCCATATGGTAGCCGCCAATCCAATCGCTCCCCGGCTCGCCGAAGCGCGTCGTAATTGGTCCGACAGCTGGCCACACGAAGGAAGGAGCGCCAGCGGTGCCGCGAGAGGCCTGACGTGCTACCCCGTACCGCATCGGTCGATCAGGGACATCGGGGACGATCAGGAGCATGCCCGCCTGGAGGGTATTCGGATCGCTCAGATCGTTGATCTGCTGAAGGGTCTGGACGTCTACCGCTAGGAGGTCGGCAATGCCGAGGAGGGTATCGCCGTCGCGGACCCGGTAGACTGTCGAGATCGCACGGGCCGAGCTCTCGAGGGAGAGCTCATCCAGGAGGTGCTCACTTGCCAGGGGCGTCGCAGATGTTAGATGCGGCTGTCCAGTGAGAGCCAGGAGCAGGAGGCACAGGAGCGCGACTCGGCCGTGGCGTATCCAGCGCATCGGTCTCTCCTCGTACCCGTATGTGTGCAAGGGCGCGGCCACGGCCTCCGTTCCCCGGTTGGGTCATCCGGGGCGCCAGCCATCCGGCCGCCAGCCGCCCGATGTGCGGGTGGTATGATAGCACGAAATCCGTGAGCACGGATGCTCATCATGCCGTCGTGATGGTACAGCGCGATGCACGTCGTGATGGTGGGGAACTTCGGGCTGGGTTACAAAGGGACCATGGCCGCCCGGGCGATCCCGATCGCACACGAGATCGTCCGGCGCGGTCACATGGTCACGGTCATCGTTCCCTCGGACCGCGATCCTGTCGAACGCCATTCCAGAAGTGCGCCTGACGGGCCGCGCATCATCACGGTCGGGCCGCTGCCGGCAACGCTGCCGGGGCATCTGGGAGCTGCTGCACGGATTGTCCATGCCGTACTCCGTGCGCGGCCCGATGTTCTCTATGCCTTTAAGCCGAAAGGGTACGCTGGCCTGGCGCTCTGGCTATTCTGGACCCTCCGGCGCCGTGGGCTGACGCGGGCGGTGCTGGCACTGGATACCGACGATTGGGAAGGCGCGGGAGGATGGCTGGACAAAGAGCCATCTCCCTGGTGGCAGCGGCGTCTGATCGCCTGGCAGGAACAATGGTGCCTGAGCCATGCCGATATCGTGACCGCGGCCAGCCGCGAGCTTGCCAGCCGGGTACGAGCAGTACGCCAGGCGGCTGAGGGGGTGGTCTACGCGCCTAATGCGGTGTCGCCGGCATCGCCCGGTTGGCGCCGCGGTGATGGTGCACCGATCCGGACCGCCCTGGGCCTCGCCGAGCGGCCGATCGTCCTCGTTTACACGCGCTTCGTCGAGTTCCAGCCGGTGCGTCTGCTCACGGTCTTCGAAATGGTGCTGCAATCGCGGCCGGAGGTGTGCTTGCTGGTCGTCGGCGCAGGTCTGCACGGCGAAGAGAGGGTGTTTGCCAGGCTCGCCCGCGAGCGCGGTCTCGCGGGGGCGGTGCGTCAGGTCGGGTGGGTCAAAACCGGAGAGCTGCCGGGCTTTTTCGCGGCCGCTGATATTGCCCTCTACCCTCTTGATGACACGCTTCTGAATCGGGCCAAGTGCCCGATGAAGCTGGTCGATCTGCTGGCGGCAGGCGTTCCGGTCGTTGCTGATGCCGTTGGCCAGGCCCGGGAGTATATCGCCGACGGCCGCACAGGCCTGCTTGTTCCCCCGGGGGATAGCATTGCTATGGCCCGCCGCGCTCTCGCACTCCTTGAGAACCCTTCGTGGCGGCACGAGATCAGCGCCGCCGCACGCTCGAGCATGCGCGAGCGCTGGACCTGGGAGCGACTGGCGCCCGCGATTATTCGGGCGCTGGAGGGGGCCGTGGGCGCCCGTTCCTGATCGCGTATACTCGGGAGATCACGGCCCGTGCCGCGCTGTCTGGCCGGCATCCGCCGCGCGAGTGCGGTGGTTTTCCGGGCGACTCATGCGGGCGCGCTGGGAAGATCGGCTGGTGACAGGCGGGAGATTTCGATCTCTCCAAATGGCACGTCTTGCCTGGCGGTCGCAAGCCCGATTCGGATCGCTTCCAAGAGGGCGAGGAAGAACGCAACCCGCTGGTCTGTCGTCGTGTGGCCCGCCACGAGTTCGCCAAAGCGCAGATGGCCGAGCTGATCCAGGGCCGACCGGAGCAGGGAAAGCGCTTCGGGGACACTGAGCCGCGGCACGACCGCGACCGGGGTTGGGGCTGGATCGCCCTTCGGCCGGGCAAGAGCACGGAGCAGGGCGCTGTACAGCTCCCCTGGATTGAGTGACGGCTCTTTCGGCAGTAGTCGCTGTGATGGAACGGGACGCGGCGGGCGCGGATAGCCGCGGAGCCCCTCCTCGTCGCGCCGGCCAAGCCACTGGCCGGCGCGACGGAAGGCCTGGTAGACGCGCAGGCGTTCAGTGAGATCCGTTGGATCGGCTGATGCCTCCTCGCCAGAATCATTCCGGGGGGCGGGCAGAAGCAGGCTAGACTTGATCAGGAGAAGCTTTGCTGCGACCACCAGGAAGGCCGAGAGGTGCTCCGGATCGCGGAGGCGCAGGGCGGCGAGGTAGGCCAGGTATTGTTCGGTGACGGCCGCCAGCGAGATCGTGAGGATGTCAAGCTGGCGCTGCTCGATCAGCCGGACCAGCAGGTCAAACGGGCCGCTGAACCCGTCAACATCGATCGGGGCTGGAGGATAACCACTCACTGGCACGTCCTGACCACCTCGCTCCCGGACTGCCCACTGATACCGATACAGCTACGCCGTCTTCACTGCAGGACAGGCCCCGCCTTCTATCCTACCATTCGCACCCTCTGCCATTGTTGCACTCTAGGCGGCCAGGGATCGGGACCGCTGCGCCGGCTCGATCAGGCCAGAGGCTCTTCCCCCCACGCACCAGATCAGCGCGGCGTCTCGCTGGCCTCGGGGGCTCGGGCCGGACAAAGACCGTATTGCAAATCTACGGTCGGTCGTGTATACTCGCGCGCGGTGGTTAGGTCCATGGTCATCTCGGCGCGGTGATCAGGCCCGGTCCGGCGACGCGGTACGAGCCTTGGCACAGCTCCGGCTAGGCGACCTACCAACCAACCGCCATCTGGAGGTCTCCGTGAGCTATACCGACAAGGTTCTGAAGTGCCGCGAGTGCGGGAATGAGTTCATTTTCTCAGCCGGTGAGCAGGAGTTCTACGCGAGCCGGGGGCTGATGAACGAGCCGGGGCGGTGCCCGAGTTGCCGCGCCCTTCGGCGCCAGCGGATGGGCCTGAGCGGGGCGAACGGGCAGACCGGAAACGACCGCCAGGGCCGTCCCCAGCGTGAGATGCATCCCGCTATCTGCGCGGAATGCGGCGCCCATACGCTGGTTCCCTTCGTCCCGCGCACGGACAAGCCGGTCTATTGCAGTAACTGCTACGAGCGAGTGCGCGCAGCACGCCAGTAGTATCGCTTCTGGATGACCGTCGGGGTTCCTCCATACCCGCGAGGGGTTCCGGTGGTCGGGTTCCTTGTTCGGCACGGTGGCCGAGCGGCAGGCCCGACACCAGGGCACAGCCATTAGTGTGCCGGCCGTGTCGTCGGGCTCGACGACTCGGCCGGGATCGGGGGCAGACCGTAGCCGGTCCACGGATTGCCCACGAGTGGGGAGCCGCAAGGCTTCCTCAGATTGCGGCGCGCCGTCGCCGGATGCACATCCAGACACCCCTGATGTCGACTGCATCGGCATCTCCCCGGAGGTGGTGCAGGCTCCGACCGGGGATCATAGAGCCGGCGCGGCGGGCAAGTAGCTCCAGGAGCGCGGTGTCCAGTTGGCTCGCGGGAATGAGCTGGCCATCGCTGCGCACCCGCGCGGCGGCCAGACCGGCCTGGGATCACTCCTATTGGTCGCAGTGACTGCCGGATCTCCATCGGCTGGTGCAGTGCGGCAGTAGCAGGAGCGGGACCAGCGCCAGCAGAGTACTCTTCGATTCGGTGCACGACGAGCGCGAGCCTTCATACGCCCTCCCCCCACGATCAGTTCCCGGCCGGGCATAAGGAACGTATCGACTGGATCTCCCCGCATGCCGCGGCACTACCGTCCCCTCCCCCGCGATCGTTGGCTCCGGCATAGTTCATGCTCCATCTTCCGCCTATCCTGTCCGCCTTGATCGGGGGCTCTTCCAGATGACCGTGTCCTGGGAGAACCAGGCGAGGACGAGATGAGCCTGATGATCGACGCCGCACTCGCTTTCTCAATTCTCGTCGCGATCCAGGCGGGCTACACGGTCTACCTGATGATCTACACCTGGGATCAGCCGGAGGCATACGCGGCGGCCGCCGCACCGGCGACGTTCGCTCCACCCGCGCTCACCTTCACCGTCCTGCTGCCGGCTCGCCACGAGGAAGAGGTCATTCAGCAGACCATCCAGCGGGTGGCGAGTGCGAGCTACCCTGCGGACAAGGTGGAGATCATTGTCATCTGCGAGGCCGGCGATACCGGGACGATCGCGCGCGCCGCTACGGCGATCGAGGAGCTGACGCGGCGGGGGCGAACGAACGCGCGGGTAGTGACCTTCAACGATCGCCCGATCAACAAGCCGCACGGCCTCAATGTCGGCTTCGCTCGCTCGTGCGGTGAGGTCATTACGATCTTCGATGCTGAAGATGAGATCCATCCTGATATCTTCAATATTGTGAATACCGTCATGCTGCGCGAGCAGGTGCGGGCGGTGCAGTGCGGAGTCCAGCTCATGGATTACGATTCGTCCTGGTACTCCACCTTGAACGTGCTCGAGTACTACTTCTGGTTCAAATCGCGCCTGCACTTCCATGCTGCCGCCGGCATGATCCCCCTGGGGGGGAACACCGTCTTCTTCCGGCGAGAGCTCGTTGAGGAGCTGGGGGGCTGGGACGAGCAGAACCTGACTGAGGATGCTGACGTGGGAATTCGCCTCAGCGCTATGGGGGAGCGCGTGCGGGTTGTCTATGACGACCGCTATGTCACCCGAGAGGAGACCCCGCCCACCCTCGGCCACTTCATTCGTCAGCGAACGCGCTGGAGCCAGGGGTTTCTCCAGACCCTCCTGAAGGGCGAGTGGCGGAAGCTCCGACGCTGGGATCAGAAGCTACTCGCCGTGTACACCCTGGCCTTTCCGGTTTTCCAGGTGGCTCTTGCTCTGTATCTGCCGGTCTCGCTCTGGATGATGCTGACGGTTCGGACCTCCGTCGTGGTGGCAATGCTTCTCCTGATGCCGTCATACTTCCTTCTCGCCCACTACTTCATCAGCGTCATCGGCCTGTACGAGTTCTGCCAGGCGCACGGCCTTCACCCGCCCGCAACCGCCCCTCTGACCATGGCGGCGGTCTATCTACCCTATCAGTGGGTCCTGGCATACGCGGCAGTGCGGGCAATGGTCCGGCAGCTTTTCGGGGCAAGTAACTGGGAGAAGACCAAACACACCGGCGCTCACCGAATCGATCAGCCGCCGGATCGCGGCGCGGAGGAGCACATCAATGTCTGATCCATCGATGTTGGAGGGGAGCCAGCTGGCGCGGTCGGCCGACCGCGCGCCGCGGGGCTTTTGGGATGAGTACGGTCTGATCGGGATGGTCCTCGTCGCGGTTTTTACCCACGCGTACACCATGTTCCGGTATCCCCTCTATCTGGGAGACGAGGGGATCTACCTGGAGCAGGCGTGGGCGGTCATTCGCGAGGGCCAGCTGGCCCCCTATACCTACTTCTATGACCACGCCCCGGCTGGCTGGCTCATGATCGCGCTGTGGGAGTTCCTGCTTCCCCGCCACTTTCTCACATTCGGCATGGCGATCAACAGCGCCCGGGTGTTCATGCTACTCGTGCATGCGGGGTCAGCGGCGCTCCTCTACCGGATTGCTTACCGCTTCACCAGAGGGCATCTGGGGGCAGTGGCGGCATCGATTGCTTTTAGTGTCTCTCCTCTCGAGGTGTATTACCAGCGTATGGTCCTGCTGGACAACCTGATGGTCTTCTGGGTGCTCCTCGCGCTTGATCTCCTGACTGCCGAAAGCGAGCGCGTCATTCCGTTCCTGGCTAGCGGCCTGTCCTTTGGGATGGCCACGCTCTGTAAGGAGAACGCGTTGTTCTTCGCGCCGGTCCTGGTCTACCTGCTGTACCACCGCGTGCGTCAGACCTACCGGCAGCGCTTCGCCATGATCGGCTGGGCGGTTTCCGGAGCCATGCTGATCTCGCTCTATCCAATGTATGCCATGCTTAAGGGTGAGCTCCTGCCGGCTGGGGCGGCACTGGTAGGGAATGGAACGCCGGGCGCTCACGTCTCCCTTATCTCAACGCTTCTCTGGCAACTCGGGCGTCATGGGGGAAGCATCCTGAGTGCGGACAGCCAGTTCTGGCAGTATTTCTGGGGGAAGTGGTGGGATAAGGATCCGGTCATCATCGTGATCGGCGCTGCATCCACGGTGCTGAATCTTCTGAGCGCACTGCACGACCGTGAGCAGCACCGGAACGTGCTCATTGTGAGCCTGCTGGCCATCGCCTTCACCATCTATCTCATCCGCGGGAGTGTAATGATCGACTTCTACGTGGTACCGGTCTTGCCATTCTTTGCCCTCAACGTTGGCGTGCTCCTATCGCGCTTGGCGAGTACATCGCCGCGCTGGGCAGGGGCGACTCTCGCCGCGGTGGCACTGGTGGCTATGACCGGAGCATTTCTCGCGCAATCGCACGATGAGTACCTTGTCGATCAGACGCGTCTGCAGGCCGATCAGCTGGCCTTTATCCGGCAGACCATCCCGGCCAGCGCGACTGTCCTGATCGATGATGACCTGTGGGTGGATCTGCACGAGCCGGTCCCTGGCGTGCCGGTCTATCCGCGAGCCCATTCACACTGGAAGATCGCGGGCGATCCAGCGATTCGGGATGTGCTCCTGCGCAATAACTGGCAAAGTCTCGATTACCTGGTGATGTCGAATAAACTCCACGACATCTTCCAGCTGAATGGCGAGGAGCTGGCGCTCACGGCTTATGACCACTCACGCCTGCTCGCACGGTTTGTTGAGGGCGATGTCGAGCTCGAGGTCCGCCAGGTGATCAAGCCGGCGCCGACAAGCTGATCACAGGGGATGTCTGTTGGTCTTCACGGGGAGGGTTCATGCGGAAGCTGCTCGTAGTGCTCGGGATTATCTCGGTCGTCTCGCTTCTCGGCGCCCTGGCTGGCTCCGGCCTCTCACTGCCGGGCACGTCGAGCGGCCGGCCGTCCTCGCCGGGCACGGCTCTGATCCTGACGCCGGCAGCCTACCAGTCGCCGTCCCATCCCGCGGCGTCGCCGACGCTGGTCTTGACGGCAACGCCAACCCCTCTTGCGGCGAGCCAGCTCGTGACCGCTCACACCCCCTTGATCCTGCTGAATCCATCGAGTGCGCGTCCAGGGTCGACCATCGGAGTAACCGGCTCCGGCTTTGATCCAGGTTCTACCGTCGACATCACCCTCAAGCGCCAGAAGGATGATACGGGCAAACCGCTCGGGTTTGTTCAAGCCGATAAGAGTGGGAGCTTTGGCGGCTTCAACCTGACCCTCCCCAGCGACTACGTCTCCGGCCCCTTCATCGTTGTCGCCCATCAGCACAACGGGAGCAATGAGGCGACCGCGACCGGGACAGTCGCCGCCAATAGCCCCCAGGTGACGTTTGGAACCCAGGTTGGTAAGCCGGGCGATGTCATCGCCTTCTCGCTCAAGGGCTTTGCGCCAGATGAGGCGGTCAAGGTGTATTTCAACAGCCTCAGCGCACCTGCCATCGAGACAGTCCATACCGATGACTCGGGGAATCTCCGTCAGGACAGTCTGACCGTTCCGTTTGGCGCGGTGGGCAACAACGCGTTCATCTTCGTGGGGCAGAAGAGCCAATCGCCGGTCACGGTGGGGTTCCTGATGCTGAACCTGTACCCGACCCTTTCGGTGAACACGTACGCCGCCCGGGCCGACTCGACCTTGACGTTCAACGGCAAGGGGTTTGGGCCGAATGAGCGTGTTCTGATCCATCTCAACAGCGTGCAGAGCCCACCGGTGGCCGTAGTGACCGCCGATGGGACCGGGGCCTTCAAGAATGCTGCTCCCTTCACGATACCTTTCGAGCTGAAGGGAAAGAACACGTTTATCGCGATCGGGGAGCAGAGCCAGGCGCCATCAACGGTGAGCATCGATGTCCTGCCGTACACGCCGCTGGCCGAGACGAGCACCTACGGCGGCCGCCCGGGCACAACGGTAACGTTTTACGGGACCGGCTGGGCGCGTGATGAGGTCGTCCACGTCTACGTGGCCCAGACTCCCCAGAGCCAGGGACAGATGGTGTCGTGCTTTCTGTCCGATGACCACGGCAACTTCGGCGCGGCGGGATCGTACACTGTCCAGTCCTCTCTGCAGCCAGGACAGATCACCTTCACCCTGATCGGTAGCAAGAGCCAGGTGCCGGCTACCGCCAAGATGCAGATCATGGCGCCGGACTCGAATGTTCCCCTGGCGCCGGCCCCGACGCCGAAGCCGTTCCAGTGCCCGTACGACAGCCATCCGCCGTCCCAGGCGCAGACACTTCCGACCCCTACGCCGGTTCCCGCGCCGCCTGAAGCACCTGCGGCGGTGACGCCAACCAGTCCGTAAGGTGGTCGGAGGGGGCGTCGTGGCTGCAGAGGGAGCCGACCGATGCGGCGCATCGCGATCCGGATGGGGCTCGGGGCGGCCGTGTTGGGATACCTGATCTGGGCGCTGATCCGTCCCCCGACCGGAGGGCCTGCCCTGCCCACGCCGGCCGTGGGAACCCCTGTGCCTGGCATCGCCCGGAACGGGGAACGGGCTTCAGTCCCGGCGCTTGCCGATCCAACACCGGCCGTGGCCCCAACCTTGCTCCTGGGAGCCGGCCGGGCAACCCGCGGCACGGTCATCGCGGCCTCTGGCTTTGGCTTCGCCCCGCGCGAGCCGCTGAGGCTCTGGCGTCAGGATCCGTTCGGGACGCGCACCCTGCTGACTGTCACCCGGGCCGACGAGCACGGTGGGTTTGCCGGTCTCGGGATCACGGTGGCTGACCGCTGGCCAAATGGGACGCAGACCCTGACGATCGAGGGAGTGACCAGCCAGCGGCGCGCGACTGCCCGCTTTGTCCTCGTCGGGAGTCCCCCCGCTGGGGTGCCCGACACCTACGCTGGAAAGCCGTTCTCTGCGGTGAACTTCAGCGGCGGCGGATTCGGCCCGTACGAGGAGGTTGACGTCTACTTCGACTCGATCGCCACGTCCGCCCTGGGGCGTTTTACCGCCGACAGCACCGGTACAGTGCACATCACTGGCATCCGTGTTCCGATGTCCGCGCCCGGCTCCCATGCATTTGTGCTCCTCGGCGAGCAGAGCCGCGCGCCGGTCCGCGTACCCTACAGTGTCCTCCCCTTCTCGCCGTGGATTGGCCTATCGGCATACGCACCGCAGCCGGAGCAGGCGGTCGGCGTGACCGGGCACGATTTCGCCCCGGGCGAGACGATCGCGATCTTCCTCGGCCCCATGCAGGGGCGGCCGATCGCGACCGCCCGGGCGGGATCGGACGGCCAGTTCAGGCTCGAGCCAGCGGTGGTCATACCATACGATCGCCGCGGCCCTCTCCAGGTGGTGGCCGTTGGAACGATAAGCCAGACCGTGGCAGCCGCAGATCTCACCGTGCGCCCCTATACACCGACAGTCCAGCTCTCGCGCTACGCCGGCCCGCCCGGCACGACTTTCCGCATTCGCGGCCAGGGGTTTGCCCGGAGCGAGGATGTTCAGGTAGCTCTGGGTGAGGGGGATCACCCGCTGGTCACCGTCCTGCGAACCGACGCGCGGGGGTATTTGTCATCAGATCGACCCCTCCGGATCCCTTCCAATGCATCTCCTGGACGGATCACCGTAAACGTGGAAGGGGCGCACAGCCACGCTCTGACCTCGGTCACCTTCGCGATCACCCCGCCTATCTCGAGGTAGCACGATGAGGAATGCCCCTTCGGATCTCAACCACGCGCGGAAGATCATCTTTCTGCTGGTCGGATGCGCTGCGGCGGCAACGCTCGGGGCGGCAGCGTTCTTCGGGATCATCAGCCCGGGGCCGGAAGCGCCATCCCGCCCGCCCGTCTACTCGACTGCCCGTGCCTCACTCCCGGCCCGACCGCTCGCGACGGCCGTGCCCACGGCAAGCCCGTCTCCGGTCAATGCCGTGGCTGTTGACCTCACCTCGGTCGATCGTCAGCCGTCACTGGGCGGCGTAACGGTGACGATCACCCTCACGAATCATCGGCAGAGCCCGCTGACCTTCTCGTTCGATCCGTCCTACGATCTCCACCTGACCGACGCACTTGGCCACACCTGGGACCTCCGGTGGGCCGAGTATGCCGGCAGTCCCCGTGTCGCCGTCGGTGAACAGATCCGTCTCGTCCGGGCGTTCTTTGCTGGGCCCGTGGATCGTGCCACGGTCTGGCCGCTGCAGATACGCCTCTCTCGTCTGCCCGGCGGTGGGACGCAGACCTGGCGGATTCCCCGGTCCGGTGCGATTGCGCCCGCGCCGGGCCAGCCGCCTCCTCCGCCGCCCACGGTCGCCGCCAGCGGTCCGATCTCGCTGAGCGTGGAGAACGTCCAACCGAGCTCGGGCCTCGGCGGCGTCCAGATCGACCTGATACTCCACAACGCCCGGGCAGTCGATCTCGTTTTCCAATTCGATCCGAACGCTCAATTGAGCGCGGCCGACGAGCTGGGGAGGCCGTACCACGTGCGCTGGGCCCAGTATAACGGCACGGTCCACGTGGGGCCCGATGCGACAGTCCGTTTGGCCCGCGTCTTCCTGGAGGGGCCGATCGCTGATGGACGAGCGGCGTGGCTGATGGTCCAGCTCGCGCGGCTCCCCGGTGCCGCCCCCCTGAGGAGTATCGTAGCATTGGGCTAAGCGCGGCCGCAGGTGGTGCTCAGCGGGCGAGCAGCTGCGCCCGCCGGTCTGCGATCGCGCGTTGCTTCGCCGCCTCGGTCTCCTCGAAGGTGCGCGGATCGATCCCCCAGATGAGCTGGCCATCGCGGTAGATCCCAACCCGATTCCATTCCGACGGCCAGTGGTAGTCGCGGTAGCTGTAGTGACTTGGCTGGAAATACTGGCCGCCCTGCTTCTTCCGCACCCGCAGACCGAAGCCCACGCTGTCCCGGCGCGGGGCCAGCGTCCCCGGGGCAAAGGTGATCCGCACGTAGAGGACCGGATTCCCCAGATACGTTAGTCCGGGCTCGCTGGCGATCTCGGCTCGGACCCGATCCGGTCCGAGCACTTGACCGAAATTCTGGGTGGTCGTGCCGGTGATCTCGACTGCGTGGGCAGATGGATCGGCATCGCCGTTCGGCGCGAACCAATAGCGCATCTCCAGGCGCGATACATCGAGGGGATCAAGGGTCTTGTTGAGGACATAAAGCTCCGGCTTGAGGGTGTCGGTCCACTGTACTCCGGAATTATCGAAGTGGAGCGCCTTGAGGGGAAGGCGGTGCGAGCCGACCGGTGGGACGAACTCCGTGTGTACGACAGTTGGTGCCACACTCGGGATTGGCGCGCCCTGATAGCTCTTCAGCAGGGCCTGCTTGTCGGTGTTCACGCTTTTCCAGTCCGGGAGGAGGAGCCCGCCGGTGTCGGCGGAGTTGGCATTGAAAGCCCAGTACGTATAGTGCATGCGGTTGCTCTTGATGTAGCTGACAAGCGCCCGCTGCCATTTCCCATCGGGGTCATCACCAACGGACGGGCCGCCGAACTCGCCGACCAGGATCGGCGCCGTTCCCTGCTTCTGGAGGTATCCCCAGTGGAGATCCCAGAAAGCGGGCAGGTTATCGGGGAAGCGGGGATCATCGAACCATCCCTGATGGTAGACCGAGGGGCCGTAGTCGTGGGCGCTGTAGACCAGGCGTCCGGGTATATCTAGCGTGATCGGCCGGATGCGCGCATTCATTAACTCCCCGCCCTGCCAGGTCCAATCCAGCACGTTACCGTAGGCGTCGACGATCTTTTCAATCCCTTCGACGATGATCAGCCAGTAGGGATTGACCGCGAGGATCTCCCGCGCGCAGCGCTCGACGGCCATAGCCCAGTCAGTGCTCGGATCCCCGCTCCCCCAGGTGCAGTCCCCGGATGGCTCGTTGTGGAGGTCGGCCCCGATCACGGCATCGTTGCCGAGATAGCGTCGTGCGAGCATCACCCACTGCTCGATCCACTCCTCGGTGGTGAGCTCCGGGGAGTACCAGAGGGGTGACTGGCTGTCGGTCGTCGGTCGATGCTGGTCGAGGATAATCTTGAGGCCGCGCTGGCCAGCTTCGGTGATGATCCGGTCGAGGATCTGCAGACCGTTGAGCCCTTTGAGATCGGGATTCAGGGAAAAGTCGATCCCATTTGGCTGCAGCCGGGGATCGAAGAGCTCATTGGAGAAGGGAAGACGCAGACAGTTGTAGCCGAGCTGGACGATCTGATCGAGCATATCGCGGTAGCCGCGGGCCCAGATGCCGTGCGGGGCCAGTGTTTCAGTCTCCATGCCGAACCAGTTCAGGCCGGTCAGGGTCACCACGCGTCCGCGGCGGTCGCGAATCGTTGCCCCTTCGGTGTGGAGGTAATTAAGATCGGCAAAGCGATCCAGGAGTGGGTTTACCGCTCGCTGGCTGACGGTTGGGACCGCCGTGCGAACGGCGGTCGGGACCGGCGCACGAGTGGGTTCGGATGTCGGTGTACCCATCGACCGCGCGTCGGTACGGCAGGCTGTCATCAGTGGGGTAGCGAGAAGGGTGCCGATCGCGCCCGCAGACAGAAAGCGCCGGCGCGTGATGCGATGGCCAAACGATCTCTCGAAAGTCACTAAGTACCTCCGGCAGTGACCGGTATTGACAGCACCCGCGCCTGGGGGATGTACGAGACTACGGGCATACCGACGGTCTCCTTGCTCCCGCGTCTTTCTCGAGGACACGGTGAGCGCGTCCGCGAGGACTGCCCCGCGCGGGGAAGTTACCATAACATATCCGGCCGTATCTGTGTAGAGATGATCATCCGTTCCGGGAGGCAGACGGCCGCGAGGGTCTCTTGGGTGAACCGGCTGGTTCGTGCTATGCTCAACGTGACGATCTCCAGTGCCGCGGGAGGGAGAGGGCACGACGTCGGTGCAGACCCGTCGATCACCAGCGGAGGAGCGTCGTCAGTGGGCGTCGCGCATGGTCCAGGCGGCCCTTCGCGCGGTCGATCCAGCGGCGGCGGTCCGTGCCCACGTCCAGCTGACGGACTCGCTTCTCCAGGTTGGCCAGCAGGTATACGACCTCAGCAACTACCGCCACATTTACGTTGTCGGTGCGGGCAAGGCGGGTGCGCCAATGTCCCAGGCGATCGAGGATATCCTCGGCGACCGCATCACTGCCGGCGTCGTGAGCGTGAAGTACGGCTATGGAGCGCCGACGCGGCGGATCCAGATCGAGCAGGCTGGTCACCCGATCCCCGACGACCGGGGAGTGCAGGCGACCCAGAAGATGATCGCTCTGCTCGAGCAGGCCGGTCCGGATGATCTAGTGATCTGTCTGATCTCCGGCGGCGGCTCTGCCCTCATGGTGGCCCCGGTCCCTGGCATCTCCTTAACGGATGAACGGCGGCTTACTAACGCGCTCCTTCGCTCCGGTGCGACGATCACCGAGATCAATGCTGTTCGCAAGCACCTGTCGCGGACGAAGGGCGGCGGCCTCGCCCGGATCGCCGCACCTGCGACGGTGGTCAGCCTTATCCTCTCCGATGTGCTGGGGAATCCCCTCGATGTTATCGCCTCGGGGCCAACGGTGCCCGATCCGACTACCTACGTGGATGCCTGGCAGGTGCTTGAGCGGTATGGTCTGGTTGACCAGGCGCCGCCTGCAATTATCCAGCGCCTGCAGGACGGCCTGGCCGGACGGGTTCCCGAAACACCGAAACCGGGAGATCCCATCTTTGCCCGTACCCAGAACGTCGTGATTGCGAGCAATGCCCATGCCGTTCAGGCGGCTGTCGAGCAGGCCCGGCGCGACGGCCTGCATGTCCTGCTCCTGTCGACGCTGATTGAGGGTGAGGCGCGGGAGGTGGCCAAGGTCTTCGCGGCGATCGGCCGCGAGATCTGCCGGTCGGATCGACCGGTGCCGCGGCCGGCGGCCGTCATCGCAGGCGGCGAGACAACCGTAACCGTCCGCGGTCAGGGGCGCGGCGGGCGCAATCAGGAGTTCGCCCTGTCCGCGGCGATCCAGATCGCCGGTGCCGAGGGCATCACAGTGGTAGCGTTTGCAACCGACGGAACAGATGGTCCGACTGACGCGGCCGGTGCTATCGCCGATGGGTCAACGCTGGACCGGGCCAGCAAGCTCGGCCTCGATGCCCGTTCGGCGCTAGCGGACAACGACAGCTACACGTTTTTCCAGCGGCTGGG
>DATGMJ010000277.1:0-8990 GCA_035293685.1 Chloroflexota bacterium
CGCAGGGGCTCGCCAGTCGCGCGCACCCGGATCGTCCAGGTCGTCTGATCGACATATCCATCGCACATCGCGCGCACCCCCGGGGCAGCATCTCCTGCGCCCCCGGGGCCATCGTACGGTCTGGTCCGCGCGATGTCAAATGGCGCACCTGGCGGCCGCAGGCGGCGCTCCATCAGCACCAGCGGCGAACGGTCATGAGCATGCCGTATCGCGGGCGCAGGGTGATCAGAGGGTGGAGTGCCACCGGGTGGCCGGGGACGAGATCGAGCTGGTACTGCCGCGCGATGGTGGCCAGGATGAGCTGGGCCTCCTGCAGGGCAAAGCTGTTCCCGATGCAGAGACGCGGCCCACCCCCGAAGGGGAAGTAGGCAAAGCGGGGACGGCCGGCCGAGCGCTCCGGCGCGAACCGCTCGGGATCGAATCCCTCGGGATTCTCCCAGAAGGCCGGGTGGCGGTGGGTGACGTACGGGCTTAAGAAAACAACCTCGCCGGCCGGCAGGCGGAAGCCGTCGACCGCGTCATCGGCGAGCGGCACGCGTGAGATGACCCAGGCCGGTGGGTACAGGCGCATCGCCTCCTGCACCACCATGTGGGTGTAGGGGAGGTGCGCCAGGTCCTCCACCGTCGGCGGACGGTCACCCAGCACTGCCGACAACTCGGCCTGGAGGCGCCGCCGCACCTCCGGATGACGGGAGAGCAGGTACCAGCTCCAGGTCAGCGCAACCGCCGTCGTCTCGTGCCCGGCGAGGAGAATTGTCATCACTTCATCGCGGAGCTGGCGATCGTCCATGCGCGCGCCGGAGCCCTCATCGCGCGCGTGGAGGAGGAGGGAGAGGAGGTCATCCGGGGCATCCGTCGCCGCCCGCCGCCCCTCGATCACCCGGTAGACAACCCGGTCAAGATCGCGGAGGGCCCGGCGGAACCGAAGATTGTCGGGCAGAGGGAGCCACGGCGGCAGGTCCGGGTAGGCCTGGATCCGCCGCATCGTGTGCTCCAGGCCAACGGCCAGCGCGCGGGCGACGGTTGGCGCCAGGTCGCGCAGGTCGGCGCCGAACATCGCTCGACCGATGATCTCGAACGTCAGCTGCATCATCTCGCTGGCCACCTCGAGCGGCGCGCCGGTTCGCGCGTGCTGTTCCCACCGGTCGAGCATCGCCAGGGTGCGCTCGGTCATGAGCGTGCCAAAGGCGGCGACGCGCTGGCGGTGGAAGGCCGGCTGCATGAGGCGCCGCTGGCTGAGCCAGTGCTCGCCCTCGGCGGTCAGGAGCCCCTCGCCGAGGGTTTCCTTGAGCTTCTCGTTCGAGCGGGGATCCTTCCGGTAGTTGGCGTGGTTTTCCTGAAGGACGTGGCGGACGTGATCCGGGTGCGCGAGCAGATAGCCGTGACGGCCGCCGGCGAGGGGAAGACGGACCACATCGCCGTAGGCGCGCCAGGCATCCAGGAATAACTGGATCGGGTCGCGCCGGAGCGCGGGCAGAACCCCGACGAGCGGGGAGCCCACCGGCCCGGGGGGCTCACGCAGCGGCCGCTTCGGCCCAGCGGAAGAGCGGGGTGGATGGATGTCGGTGACCGCCATGGTCTCCTCCTGCGGCGCCGTGCCCGATCTTCCGCGATCGCACGCACGGGGCCTGGCATGAAGTGTACCGCATCTGCGCCCCGCCGGCGCTGAAAAGCACCGGTTGCCCGGAAGGACGTCTTGACAGGCTCCCAACTCGGTGCGTACCATTAGCCCCTGCCTACGGTTGGATCCACGATATCCCGGCGGGCCCTGGTACGGATGTCCCGCCGGATGGTGCGTGATCACCGACTGCTCGTGCCGGCAGGGCCGTAGGCGCACATCGTTGACCAGGGAGATGCAGAGCCATGTGCACCCGACACCTCTCGCGCCGGAGCTTTCTCGCGATGACGGCCGCCGCCGCGTCGGTGTTCGCCGTCGGTGCCTGTGGTTCGAGCGCGCCGGCGTCGCCGACCAGCGCGCCTGCCGCCCCGGCCGCGGCGACCCCCACTGCCGCGCCGACAGCCGCCGCGCCCACGCCCACACCGGTGGCTCTGGCCACGCCCGCTCCCCAGGCCGCGGCCCCGACGGTCGCGGCGAGCGGAACGACGATCCGCCAGTTCAAGGAAGCGCCGATGCTGGCCGAGCTGGTCAAGCAGGGCAAACTGCCGCCGGTCGAGAAGCGTCTGCCTGATCCGGAGGATATCCTCGTCGTCAAGCCGCTGAACGAGATCGGCCAGTACGGCGGCACCTGGAATCAAGCGTTCACCGGTCCAGCGGACTTCCACGCCTTCGACCGCAACACCTACGAGGCCATGCTGCGCTGGCCGGCCGACCTGCGCAACCCGATCGAGCCCAACCTCGCCAAGAAGTGGGAATGGAGCGACGATAACAAGACCCTCACCCTCTACCTGCGCAAGGGGCTGAAGTGGTCGGACGGCGAGCCGTTCACCGTGGATGACATCCTCTTCTGGTGGAATGATATCGAGCTCGATAAGAACCTGACCCCGGCCCCGCACGCCGAGTACGTCGTGAACGGCAAGCCGATGGAGGTCGAGAAGGTCGACGACTACACCGTCCGCCTCCACTACGCCGGCCCGAATGGCCTTGCCCTGCGGATGCTCGCCTTCCACGGCGGGCAGTGGCCGACCGCCTTCGAGAAGTTCGGCTTCTATGCGCCCAAGCACTATCTCCAGCAGTTCCACCCGAAGTACAATCCGAAGTCGGACTACAAGACCTTCGCCGCCAAGGCAGACGACCTCAATCCGGAGCGGCCGGTTCTCTGGCCCTGGCGCATCACCGAATGGAAGCCGAACGAGAACAAGCTCATCGCCGAGCGCAATCCGTATTACTGGAAGGTTGATCCGGAGGGCAACCAGTATCCCTACATCGATCGGATCTACATGCACCTGGTGGCGAACTCCGAGGTGATCAACCTCATGGCGGCGAACGGTCAGCTCGACTTCCAGTTCCGGAACATCGACGTGTCGAAGTACTCGGTGTTCTCGGAGAAGGCCAAGGCGGGCAACTTCCACATTTTGAAGTGGCCGGCCGCCGACGGGAGCGAACTCGCGTTCTTCCCGAACCAGACGATCGACGACCCGGATCTGCGGAGCGCCTTCCGCGATGTGCGCTTCCGGCAGGCGCTCTCGCTGGCGATCAACCGGGACCAGCTGAACCAGGTCGCCTACCTCGGGCTCGGGACGCCGCGGGCGGCGACGGTCCTGCCGCAGTCGCCGTACTACAGCGAGGGGATCGATCAGCTCTACGCGACCTATGACCCGAAGAAGGCGGAGCAGCTCCTTGATGAGATGGGGCTGAAGAAGAACGCCGACGGCATCCGCACCTTCCCGAACGGCAAGCCGGTCCAGTTCCTGATCGAGAGTTCGATCACCGCCGGCACGGGTCTGGATGCCCTTCAGCTCGTGGTGAAGAACTGGCAGGCCATCGGCCTGAAGGTTGACCTGAAGACGATGGACCGCTCGCTGTACTGGCCGCGGGCGATCGGCAACCAGGTGCAGATGGCGACCTGGGGGATCGACCGCGGTCTGGAGCCGATGGTTGACCCGATCTACCAGATCCCGTTCGACAACCGGAGCTGGTTCGCCCCGCAGTGGGGCGTTTGGTACAACACCGGCGGCCAGCAGGGAGAGAAGCCGGAGGGGCCGGCCGCCCAGGTCCAGCAGCTCTACGATCAGTTCAAGAGCACAGTGGACAGCGCAAAGCAGATCGAGATCGGCAAGCAGATCTGCAAGATCGCCGCGGAGAACGTCTTCGCCATCGGCACGGTCGGGATGGTGCCGTCCATCGTGATCGTGAAGAATAACTTCATGAACGTGCCCGAGACGGCGGTGACCGACTGGATCATGTTCAGCCCGGATAACCTGAACCCGTTCCAGTTCTACTTCAAGCAGTCGTAAGCCATGCTCGCCTACATCATCCGGCGGCTGGCCGCGATGATCCCCACCCTGATCATCGCGTCCATGCTGATCTTTGCAATCATCCGTCTGCCGCCGGCCGACTTTGTCACGACGCTGGTAGCGCAGGCGGCGCAGTCCGGAAGCTCGTCCGACCAGGCGAGCATGGCCGCCCTCCGCCACCAGTACGGCCTTGATCAGCCGCTCTACGTGCAGTATCTCCGCTGGATCGGCGGCCTGCTGCACGGGGATCTGGGCTACTCGTTCGAGTGGCAGCGGCCGGTCGGGCCGCTCATTCAGGCCCAGCTCCTCTATACCGTTCTGCTGTCTCTCGCCTCGATGGTCTTCATGTGGGTGATTGCCCTGCCGATCGGGATCTACTCGGCCACCCACCAGTACTCCCTGCTCGATCACCTGCTCACGCTGATCGGCTTTCTGGGCCTCTCGGTGCCCGATTTCATGCTGGGGCTGATCTACCTCTTCATTTCGGCGTTCTACTTCCACCAGCCGGTCGGCGGCCTGTTCTCGCCGGGCATGGAGAGCGCGCCGTGGAGCCTGGCCAAGGCGCTGGATCTCTTCAATCACCTGATCTGGCCGACGATCATCCTGGGCCTGGGAGGGACGGCCCAGCTGATCCGGATCATGCGGGCGAACCTGCTGGACATCCTCGGCCAGCAGTTCATCACCACCGCGCGGGCGAAGGGACTGCGCGAAGCGGTGGTGATCAACAAGTACGCCGTCCGGGTAGCGATCAATCCACTGATCTCGGTGATGGGCATGCAGATCCCCAACCTGATCTCGGGCGCGACGATCCTGGGGATCGTCCTCTCGATCCCGACGGTCGGTCCGCTTCTGCTCCGGGCTCTGATCGACGTGGACATGTACCTGGCCGGCTCGATTCTCCTGTTCGCGGTGATCCTGCTGATGGTGGGGAACCTGATCGCTGACATCTGCCTCGCCTGGGTGGATCCGAGGATCCGGTACGAATGAGCATCGAACTGCATCCGCCGGAGCTGATCTTCCCGGCCGAAGTCGAGCTGGCCGAAGCGGCGGTCGAGGCCGACGAGCGCCGCTACATGGTCTCCCAGTGGCGGCTGATGGGGCGGCGCTTCGTTCGGAACCGGGCGGCGCTGGTCGGCGGCGTGGTGATCGGGATCCTGTACCTGACGGCGCTGTTCGCCAACTTCCTGGCCCCTTACTCGGTGGAGAACCGCTTCTTCCAGTACCTCTATGCGCCGCCCCAGGGCATCCACCTCTTTCACGATGGTCGGTTCGAGCCGTACATCTATCCGATCAAGCTGACGATCGACCCGACCAGCCTGCGCAAGGTCTACACCGTCGATCGGAGCCGGGTGATCCCGCTTCACTTCTTCGTCCACGCCGAGCCGTACCGCCTCTTCGGGCTGATCCCGACGGATGTCCACCTCTTCGGAGTGGACGATCCGAGCGCGGCGGTCCTGCTCCTGGGGACCGATCGTCAAGGGCGCGACCTGCTCTCGCGCATTCTGATCGGGAGCCAGATCTCCTTGACCGTCGGGCTAGTGGGGGTTGTGCTCAGCCTGATCTTCGGCACCATCATCGGGATCGCCTCGGGCTATTTCGGCGGCCGCCTCGATGACCTCATCCAGCGGGTGATCGAGCTGATCCGCTCCTTCCCGACCATCCCGCTCTGGATGGGGCTCTCGGCGGCGCTCCCGCCGAACTGGCCGCCCCTGCTAACCTACTTCGGCATTACCGTCATCCTCTCTTTCATTGGCTGGACCTGGCTGGCGCGTCAGCTGCGGGGCAAGGTGCTCGCACTCCGGGAGGAGGAGTACATCCATGCGGCCGAGATCGCCGGGGCGAGCCCGCTCTGGGTGATCACGCGCCACCTGATCCCGGCGACGCTCTCCCACATCATCGTGATCGCGACGCTGGCCCTGCCGAATATGATCCTGGCGGAGACGGCCCTGAGCTTCCTCGGGCTGGGCATCCGTCCGCCCCTCACGAGCTGGGGCGTCCTCCTGCAGGAAGCCCAGAACATCGAGACCCTCGCCAACTATCCGTGGCTCCTCTCGCCGCTCGCCTTTATCGCCGTGGCCGTCCTCGCCTTCAACTTTCTCGGCGACGGGCTGCGCGACGCCTCGGACCCCTACACGGTATCCTGAGATGTCACAGCCCCTCCTCGAGATCCGGAACCTCCGGACGCACTTCTTCACGCCCGACGGAATCGTCCGGGCGGTGGACGATGTTTCGCTGGAGATCCAGCCCGGCGAAACGCTGGGCCTCGTTGGCGAGTCCGGCTGCGGCAAGAGCATGACTGCCTACTCGATCATGCGGCTCCTCCCGCGGAGCGCGCGGATCGTCGGCGGGCAGATTCTCTTCCGCCGCCGGGGGCAGACCGAGCCGATCGATCTTGCGCGGGTTGATCCGGGCGGCGACCTGATCCGCGACATCCGCGGCAACGAGATCGCCATGGTCTTCCAGGAGCCGATGACCTCCCTCTCGCCGGTGCACACGATTGGTGATCAGATCGGCGAGGCGATCCAGCTCCATCAGGGCGTGAGCCGGGCGGTGGCGCGCGAGCGCACGGTGGAGATCCTGGAGCGGGTTGGCTTCGCGGCGGCCCGCCAGCGGCTCGACCAGTACCCGCATCAGCTCTCGGGCGGCCTCCGCCAGCGGGCGATGATCGCGATGGCCCTGAGCTGTCACCCCTCGCTGTTGATCGCCGACGAGCCGACGACCGCGCTCGATGTGACGATCCAGGCCCAGATCCTCGAGCTGATGAAGGATCTCCAGCAGCAGTTCCATATGGCGATCCTGCTGATCACCCACAACCTGGGGGTGATCGCCGAGATGGCCAGCCGCGTCGCGGTGATGTACATGGGGAAGATCGTCGAGAGCGGCGATACCCGGACGATCTTCCACCGCCCGCTCCACCCGTACACAGTGGGATTGCTCCGCTCGACGCCGCGCCCGGGCGTGCGTGCCGAGGGTGATCTGACCCCCATCCCCGGGAGCGTGCCGGATCCATTTGCGGTCCCGTCTGGCTGTGCCTTCTATCCCCGCTGCCGGGCCCGGACGCGGCCGAGCTGTCGGAGCCCGGAGGGGATCCCCCTGCGCGAGGTCGAGCCCGGTCACTTCGTGCGCTGTACCCTCTACGATGATGCAAGACCCGGCTGACGGGGTGAGACCATGAGCGAGAGCACGCCGAGCGATCGGCCGATCCTGCTGGAGGCCATCGGCCTCAAGAAGTATTTCCCGATCCAGCGCGGCCTCTTCCGCCGGACGGTCGGGTATGTCCGGGCGGTGGACGGGGTGGACCTAGCCATCCACGAGGGCGAGACCCTGGGGCTGGTGGGCGAGTCGGGATCTGGCAAGACGACGGTCGGGCGGCTGATTCTGCGTGCGCTCGATGCCACGGCGGGGACAATTCGCTACCGGCGTGACGGTCGGCTGATCGATCTGACGGCTCTGCCGCGTCGGGCGCTGCGGGAGTACCGGCGCGAGGTCTCGATCATCTTCCAGGATCCGTATTCGTCGCTGGACCCGCGCATGACCGTGCTGGATATCGTCGCCGAGCCCTTGCGGATCCACGGCGTGCGGGACGAGGAGGAGATCCGGGCGCGCGTGCGGGAGCTGCTCCAGCTGGTTGGACTGCGCGTCCAGCACATGAACCGCTACCCGTATGCGTTCAGCGGCGGCCAGCGCCAGCGGATCGGCATCGCCCGGGCACTGGCCCTGCGGCCGCGCCTGATCGTCTGCGACGAGCCGGTCTCGGCGCTCGACGTGTCGATCCAGGCGCAGGTGCTGAACCTATTGCGCGCGCTCCAGCGGCAGTTCGGGATGGCCTACCTGTTCATCTCTCACGACCTGGCGGTCGTGTCGCACGTGAGCAGCCGGGTGGCGGTCATGTATCTGGGAACGATCGTCGAGACGGCGCCGGTCGAGGCGCTGTACACCGAGCCGCGCCACCCCTACACCGAAGCCCTCCTCTCCGCCATCCCGCGGTCAGACCCGGATGAGCGGCGGACGCGGATCGTTCTGCCGGGGGATGTTCCGAACCCGGCCAGCCCGCCCCCGGGCTGTCGCTTTCACCCGCGCTGCCGCTACGCGCGGGAGATCTGCCGGAGCGAAGTCCCGCGCCTGCGGGAGATTGCGCCGGGTCGGCAGGTGGCCTGCCACCTGGCCGAGGAGCTGCACCTGGCGGGCATCCAGCCGCCGGCCGCGGGCGGGCCCGGCGCGGCAGGACGGGGCTGAACGCCGCCCGGCGGTCTCAAGCGGGCCCCAGGCCCAGGAGCTGCTCGAGCATGCGAATGAGCCGCTGAGGACTGAAGGGCTTGGTCAGATAGGCCTCGGCGCCGGCCTCGCGGGCCCGCTCCTTCTCGCCCTGTTCGGTTTCCACCGTAATGAGCACGACGGGCACCCGCGCCGTCGCCGGATCGGCCTTGATCTGTCGGCACACCTGCAGGCCGTCGAGGCCGGGAAGGAAGAGGTCGAGGAGAACGACATCGGGAAGATGCTGCCGAACCAGGGCGAGCGCATCGGTCCCGCTCCCTGCCTCAATGATCTCGAAGGGATAACCGCTCGTCGCGAGGATAGTCCGCAGGAGGCGGCGGACCTCGACATCATCTTCGACGATTAAGGCGTTCACGCTCGATCTCCTCTGGAGAGAGTTCGGGTGTGTCGGGGGGCATCTTCCGATCGGGCGGGCGCTGGCTGGGCCCGGCGGCATGCCGCCCGAGACCGTCGATCCGCAGCCGTGCGATCGCCCGGCGGCCGGCCGCACGAGTGTTCCCGCGCACGATCTTACCCGACCGGCGCGGCCCGGGGAAAGGGGGAGCCGCGACTCGGCCAGCCGGTCTCGCATGCGGGTGTCAGGCTCACGCGGCCGGCCGTGGTCATACGAGGATACGCGAGATCGAGCAGGCGGTTTCTCGTCCCTTGACGCGATCGCAATTCTGGGATAGAGTCGCGGTGTTGCTAAAACGTTATAGGCATAACGATCGTTCGCAATGGTTCGATTACGGGACATCGCCGCCCGGGCCGGCACCTCGGTCAGCACCGTCTCGATCGTGCTGGGTGACCGCCCCTCGCCG
>DATGMJ010000278.1:0-6207 GCA_035293685.1 Chloroflexota bacterium
ACCACGTTGATCTGGGGAACCAGGCCTCCCTGAACGGTGACCGACGCAACCCCCGGCACTTCCTGGAGCGCCGGCGCCATGAGATTGGTCGCCACGTCGTACATCTCATCAAGGGGACCACCGCTCAGGCCGATATTCAGGAGCGGCTCAGCGTTCGGATTAGCCTTCAGGATCGACGGGGTCTGAATGCCGGCTGGGAGCTGTCGCTGGATCCGGTTGATGACCTGCGCAACATCGTTTGCCGCCACGTTCACGTCGGTGCCCGACGCGAATTGAATCGAGACGCGCGACAGCCCATCTGCCGAGAGGCCGTTGATCTGCTGGATGCCCGAAACGCCTGCCACAGCGTTCTCGACGGGCTGGGTGACGAGCTGTTCCATATCCTCCGGGCTCGCGCCGGGGTAGCTGATTACCACGGTTACGAAGGGAAAGCTGACGCTCGGGAGCTCCTGCACCGGAAGCTGGCGGTACGAGATGATGCCCATGAGGACCAGCGCCACGACGATCATCGCCATCGTCACCGGGCGCCGGAGGGCTAAGCGGGTTGGGTTCACTGACTTACCTCCCTACCGACCTCACCGGTCAGTCAAGCGCGCCGATACGGTTCCCTCACGAACTAGCCCGCCCGGTTGGCGAGGCCGCTGGACGACTCCCCGGGCGCGGTGCAGCTGCGTTCGGTCCCGCGCCGCGGCCGCGCCCGGTCGCGCTGGGGCTGGCAGGGGAACCAGATGTAGCAACGCGCACGGGGGATCCATCATCCAGATTCGCCTGCCCCGAGGTCACGACGGTATCGCCAACCTTGACGCCGCTCAGGATCTGGGTGTTCTTGTCGTCAGAGATACCGACAGTGACTGGCTGGAGATGAACCGTTCCGTCATTGACCACGAATACGACCGGCTGCTCCCCGCGCTGAACGATCGCCACGTTGGGAACGAGCGTCGCGTTGGAGAAGGAGGCGATCTGGAGGGCAAGGCTGACGAACATGCCGGCACGGAGCGGGGTATTCGTGTCGATTGGTTCGACCAGAACGTTGAAAGTATGGGTTTTGGGATCCGCCGATGGGAAGATGCTGACGACGCGGGCAGGGAGCTGTTTGCCCGGAAATGCCTCGCTGCTGAGATTCACCTCCTGTCCGACGGTGATATTGCCGACCCGTGACTCCTCGATCGAGAACTGAACCTGGAGGTGCGGAGACATCAGCGCCACGATAGGAGTGGAAGGAGAGGCGAGCGCGCCCACGGACAGGTACTTGGCGGTCACAATGCCGTCAAAGGGGGCGACGATATCGGCCTGGGCAAGCTGGGCCTGGGCGATCTGGAGCGCGGCCTTGGCCTGTTCCACGGCTGCCTGGGCGGCCTTGAGATCGAGGCTGGTGTAGGGTTGTGCGGCGAGTTTTGCCTGATCGTTCGCGGCCTGGGCCGCGGCCGCAGCCTGAGTGATGTCATCGTCGGTATACGGCTTCAGGGCGAGCTGGTACTGCTGTTCGGCGGCATCAACCGCGGCCTTGGCCTGAGCCAGGTCCTGGGCGGTGTAGGGCTGTTGGGCGAGCTTGTACTGCTGCTCGGCAGCATCGACCGCCGCCTTGGCCTGATTGATGGCATCCTGGGTCGGCGGATCGGTCAGGGTCTTGAGGTTCTGCTCGGCAACCTGAACCGCTGTCTCTGCCGCGAATGCCTGAGCCTGCGCCGCCTCGCAGAGGTAGGATGGATTCCGCGGATTGCACTGGCCATCCTTGTTCGCCTGGGCTGCCGCGAGTGCGTTCTTCGCCTGCTGGACCTGCAGCTGAGCGGCGGCGACCTGGTCCGGCGTCGGGCCATCCAGCAGAGCCTGGAGCTTCGCCTGGGCGGCGTCGAGGTTAGCCTTGGCCGCCGCGACATTCTCCGGGCGTGGACCCGCCTGAATTGCTGCGAGCTTTGCCCTGGCGGCGTCGAGATTGGCCTTCGCCTGAGCGACCGTCTCCGGCCGCGGACCGGCTTGCAGGGCGTGCAGCTTCGCGGCGGCGGCCTTCGCGTTGGCGGCCGCGGCGTCGGCGGCCTCGGGGCGGGCGCCGGCCTGGATCTGCGCCAGCTTGACCTCAGCCGCATCCAGGCCCGCCTGCGCCTGGGCAACCTGCGCGCTCAGGATGGACTTATCCAGCTCGGCGATGATCTGCCCTGCCTTGACCCTGCTTCCAACATCAACGTTGAGTTTGGTGATGCGCCCGGATACTTGAGGGGCGATATTGACACTGTCCGCGGCTTGCACAGTGCCGGTGTAGGTGGCCGTCTGGGCGATCGGGCCCCTGATGACCCGGGCGACGGTCACCACCGTGGCTGGCCTCCCGCCGCCGGTGACCGATGCACGGGTGCCATTGCCCCCTGAGATGGCGCTGCACCCGGCGAGGAGCGTTCCAAGTAGCACGAGGCGCGCGACAGCACGGGCTCGGGCACGGTTCACGTCCCCCTCCTCGGTGTGATCCGCTTGTACGTCCTTCCCACTCCAAGTCCGCGAGCTGACACTCCTGCCGTGGGGCCGGGACCTGGCCTGACGCAGAGAATAGCGAATCTTCGTGCAAAGTTTGTTAACAAACAGTAAACTGTTTGCTACCCTCTTGGTTTTTCTGTCCCCGCCGGGCGCGTCCGGCGCTGGTGGCTGAGGCCCTGCAGCGATTCCGTACCTGGTGGCTGGTGAATCTCTTGGCTATACTGAGGCGAACGGCTGTCGCGGCGCGGGCCGCGCGAGGAGCCGGGGGAAGATCGCATGCGGAGGAGACCGTGAGTGATGCAGTCATTCGAGCGTCGGACATCCCCCTCTGGCCGGATGGGGCGCCCGGCTCGGAGACATGGAACCAGACGGAACGGGAGTCAGTGCTCCCGCCACACGGGATTCGGATTGTACGGAATGTGACCCGCCCGACGCTGGCGCCCTATCTCCCGCCGGCAGCGCGCGCCACCGGCACCGCGGTGATCGTCTGCCCCGGAGGTGCTTTCCACTTTCTGGCGATCGAGCACGAGGGAACGGCGGTAGCTGAGTGGCTGGTTGCGCGCGGCGTGGCCGCGTTCATCCTGCGCTACCGCGTTTTGCAGACGCCGGACGATGATGAGCGCTTCCAGGAAGAGATGCGGGCCAACCTGTCGGACCGGGAGCGCATGCGAGAGCTGTTCGGATCGATTACACGATTGGCCTTTGCCGATGGTCAGCAGGCGGTGCGCGTCGTACGTGGCCGCGCGGCTGAATGGGGAGTCAGATCCGACCGGATTGGCTTGCTGGGTTTCTCCGCCGGCGGCGTGATCGCCGGAGCGGTGGCGTTTCAGCACGACGAGGCATCCCGTCCCGATTTTGCCGCTCCAATCTATCCGGCGCCGATCGAGTTCACGACTGTTCCATCGGATGCGCCGCCGCTCTTCCTCGCCCTCGCCAGTGATGATGACATGGCGGTGAACGCCAGTCTGCCGCTCTACTCCCGCTGGCGGGCGGCGGGACGGCCGGTGGAACTCCATATCTTCGCTCGTGGCGGTCACGGCTTTGGCATGCGGAGGCAGGGGCTCGCATCAGATAACTGGATCGAGCTGTTCACCTCCTGGCTTGCGGACCAGGGACTGCTCCCGCATTCCATCTGAGCGCTTCCTGGCGCCGTGGGGCTAGCTCGCGTCCCTGCGTATAGATGGGGACCCCCCTGGCTCACTACCAAGGGGCTGCCGGCCGGTCTTGCCGGAGGCTACGCCACCTCCGGAGGATGACCGTACGGGAATTGGCTGGATCGGTGGGCTTGCTATAGAGGAGTAGGCCGGGGACGGAGCCCCAAAGCGCTCCGTCCCCGGCCTTTGAGGGTCAGCCGATTCGCGTGCGGCCCAGCGCCCGCTGGACCGCCCGGAGAATCGTTGCCCGGGAGAAGGGTTTCGCCACATACTGGTCCACGCCCAGCCGCTCGGCGATCTCGTCTGCCTCCAGATTCCCACTCACGACCACGAGTGGGAGCTCCGCCCCGTATCGGGTGCGGAGTTCGTGTGCGACGATCTCGCCGTTGCAGCCCGGCATGTCGAGATCCAGAAGGACGATCGAGGGGCGCCGGTGCGCGATCTTCACCAGCGCTTCCAGACCGTTCCGCGCGGTCTCGACATCGATTCCCTCGGCTTCGAGGATATAGCGGACCAGAGTGCGGATGCTCGGATCATCGTCGACAACCAGGGCCGACGGCGCGGTATCAACGCGCGGTGCGTGGATTGGCCGCGTTGTCGGCGCAGGTGCGACCACTGGTATGTGCATGTTCGCGTATCTCTCCTGTCGTTACAGCGCTGTCTCCCGGTCTCGATGACTCGGGAAAAGCACCGGATGCTTCGCGTCTGGCGCCGAGGGGCTGCCCCGGCGTTGGGGCATGGGATGCACTCTCCCTGCCCCGGCGCAGCATCATCCAGGAGGAACGAGAGCGGCGGGCACCATCTCTCTGGGCTTCACGAGATCGAGCCCTGGCAGACGGTGCCAGGTGAACAGGATAGAGAAGAGAAACCCCGCCAGGAGAAGCCCGGGCGAGCCCCCGGTCGAAGTCCCGGGCCCTGGCGATACCGTGTTCGCGGCTACCTCGATCAGCTCGGCCAGCAGGGGGGCCGGGGGCACGGCAGGAGGGAGGCTCTCGACCGGCGCCTGGTCTGGTGCGGGCGACTGCTCCGGGGACGCAGTAGCGTCACCATCCGCGACCGGTCTTGCTGGACCCAGGCGAGATGCAGGCTCGTTTGGGCGTCCTGCGGGCTGATGCAAACCGGGGGCATTACGCGGTGCTCCGATGACCACCTGGCCTGCATCCACGGTTGGCGGGACAAGAGCAGGGCGTGGCGCGGAGATGCCGCCTGGAGCGGACGGGCCCGGAGCGGCCGGGACGGGGCGGCCAGACCACGATGGTGATGCCGTGGTGACCGAGCTGGTGGCGACCGGCGGTGTACGTCCATTGGCCGCATCCGGCTGGTCGAACGAGAATGCCGGTGCTCTAACCCACGGAATGGTCGAGACCCGAGGCCGCCCGCCTGCCCGGCTATCCATGCCGGGGGAGATCGTGTCGATCGATCGAAGCGCATGATCCTCGAGATGCCGCACGGCCGCTGGCCGCGCGGACGGCAGTTGTCGCTCGGTGTGCTTCAGTGAGGATTGTGGTGCTGACGCCGCCGACCCGAATCTTTCCTCGAGGCGGTCCAGGCGCGAGCGGAGCTGCTGTTCGATGCGCGACCGTGTTCGCTCCGCCCAGTCGTCGCTCGCATCACTGCTAGCTCGGGTGAGAGCGTCAGGCATTGGGGCGAGCCGAGACGACACCGGATCGGGAGACCAATGTGACCGGGATGCCGTTTGCGGTGCGGCTGGTACTGGCGCCTGCCCTCCTGCCGGACGGTCCGGGTGAGGAGCCTCCCCTGGCTTAACAGTCTGGACGGCCGTCCGCGTCGAGGATGCCACTGCCGCTCCCCTGGCCGGCTGCGTGGTTCTAGATGTGAATCCCGGCGCGGCGGCTGTCTCCCGGTTCATCACTGGCGGGCGCACCCCCGGGCCCGGACGCTGACCCGATGCGGGCTTTCCTGCAGTGTCTGAGCGCACTGGAGGATGAGCAGGCGGGCTGGATGGAGCCGCACGATGAACTGCGCTTGAGGGAGAGACCCCGGCCGAGCGTGCGGATGCTGCAGGTCGGGGCGCGGATGACCCACCGGCCGGGACTGGTGACCGCGCCGGCGAAGGAGGCGGTGCGGAGGGCCGCGGCGGTCGGGAAACGTTTTTGCCGTTCCCTTTGTCCTGGGAGCTCTCTTTGTCTAGGGAGATGGAAGGTACACCTGCATGCGGCGGGATCGGCTGCTCCCGGAGCGGTGATACCGGTTCCCGTCCTCGCGATGACACCGCATTCCTGGCAGACGTGACCGACGGCGGCATCTCCCGCGTTGCCGCGATCTTTCCTGCCGATCCTCGCGGACCGGCCGCTGCTGCGCCTGCGGTGGTGATCCCGAGAGCAGCGACGGCAATGCACGCTGCGACCACGCCTCTCTTCAGCAATCCTCGATCCACCGTCGCTTGGGCCTCACTGGAGCCGTCCGAACCCCCTGGGTGAGAGCCGGCCCATCTGGACGGTAACTCCGATCGGCCGAACTCCAGGTATCCGAACCTCCTGGTGCCCTTCTAACACGGGACACCGACCGGGTCAATTGCCCCGATCGGGCTATCCGCAACCTGACCGGTAGGACCTTCTTCCTACTGGGG
>DATGMJ010000279.1:0-24752 GCA_035293685.1 Chloroflexota bacterium
GCGTGAGCCCGGCACCGATGCCGAGGGCAATCGCAAGAGGCACGCCGATCGCGATGGCACCTGCGGCCAGGATGACTGACTTCCCCAGGCGCTCCATGAGCAACGGGCCGACCGGCGTGCCAAGGGCCAGCGAGGTGCCCCAGTCACCGTGGGCGATCCCGCCCAGCCAGTCGAGGTACCGCTCAATGACCGGGCGGTTCAGCCCGAGTTGCTCGCGCAGGGTCGCCAGGTCCTCCGGCGTTGCCTGGTTGCCGAGAATCGAGGTCGCCACATCACCCGGGAGGAGCTGGGTCATCCCGAAGATCGCGATCGAGATCACAAGCAGGGTGAATCCCATCAGGGCAAGCCGCTGTATCAGAAAGCCGAGCGTCATCCCCTCTCCCGATTATGCGCTCAACCAGATCGTCCGTGGGATGAAGATGCTGAGCGGCGATGCCGCGAAGCCCTGCACGCGCGTGCGGAACGCGTATAAAACGGGCTTGAAGAAGGCGATGATGCTCGCACCGTCCTCCGAGATGATCCGCTCGGCCCGCGCGTAGAGGTCTCGCCGCTTCGCCGAATCGCGCTCCTCCCGCGCGGCAAGGATGATCTGATCGAGCGACGAATTCTTCCAGAAGGACTCGTTCCACTTCGCATCCGACTTGTAGGTCGTCGCCAGGATCTCGTCCACTGTAGGCCGCGCGAACCAGTTGCTGAAGCAGAGGTCCTTCTTCATCCAGTAGTTCGCCCAGTAGGCATCGATCGGCACCTGCTGGATCCGCACCCGGATGCCCGCCGGTCGGGCCATCTCCTGGAAAGCCACCGCCTGCTCCACCATGCCCGGACGGCCGGGAGAGGTGTAGAGCGTGAGATCGAGCCCATCCGGATACCCTGCGTCGCGGAGGAGCTGCTTTGCCCGATCGATATCGCGTCCCCGGAGCCCGATATCGGTGTACAGCGGCTGGACCGGCGGAATCGGCTGGTCATTCGCCAGATCTCCCAGCCCAAGCATCGCGACCTTGCGCATCTGATCGCGGTCGACGACATACTTCATCGCCTGCCGCACCCGGACATCATTGAAGGGAGGACGATCGGCCCGCATAACGAGCGGCACATAGCCGCCGCTGGGAACAACCTTCACCACCACCCCCGGCACGCCCCTCAGCGCCTGCACCTGCTGGGCGCTTGCCTGCCAGATGATATCGATCTGCCCTCCCTGGAGCGCCGCGGTCATGCTCGCCTCTTCGGGGAGCGTCACCTGGCGGATCGCATCCAGGTAGGGAAGCCCCTTTTCCCAGTACTGGTCATTCCGCACCAGGGTCAGGTGATCGCCGATGACGTTCTCCCTGAATCGGAAAGGCCCCGTGCCCGACGGCTGCTGAAGGATCTGCTCATCGCTCCGATCCGAGGGCACGATGCGGGCGTAGATGCTCGCGACGACGACGGGTAGATCCACATAGGGAGAGGAGAGGTGAAATACCACTGTCGCATCGTCTCGCTTCTCGACACTGTCGAGAAAGGTGAAGATCGATCGACCGGGCGAGGCGACCGTCGGGTCCAGGATTCGCCTGAAGGTATAGACGACATCGTCGGCGTTGAAGACCTTCCCGTGGTGGAAGGACACCCCCTGGCGCAGGTGAAATGTCCACGTCTTGAGATCCTCACTGGCAGTCCAGGACACGGCGAGGTCGGGATGCACCTGAAGGGTCTCGTCAAGGCGCGTCAGGCCGTTATAGATGGCAAAGGCGGCATTTTCGTCCTCGATCGTCACGTAGCGGGCCGGATCCAGGTGCTCGGCCGATCCCTGATAGGCTACGATCAGCGTCCCGCCGCGCCGCGGGCCATCCGCTGCAGCCGCCGGCGTGAGAGCCGTCGAGCTGCCTGCATTCCGGTCTCCTGGGGAAGGGGATCGGGCAGGTGGCGAAGAGAGCGCCGTCCCGGCCGCCGGCGCTACTGTCGGACCACCGCATGCCGTCAGCACGCCTGTGCTGATCAGGAGCGCGGGCACGCTCGAGACCAACTCGAGCGCCCGTCGGCGCGACAGGGGACGGAGAGCAGTAGGGGAGAACGAGGCGCGCGATCGGTCCATGGATTGCCGTACCTCCAGCGCACAGATAGCGGCAGAGTGCCGCGGGCGACGATGCACGATCGCCGCGCGGAGAACGCCCGTGCCAATGCTTGAAGGAGGCCGTGCTTGGATCCAGGGGAAAGAGACAGAGAGGGGAGCGAATCGCTCCAGAAGCAAGCGGCCTCTTTCGACTGCCTGCGAGGTTAGCTGACGGGTTCGGGCGAAAGAGCTACCCTACGCCGCGGCGGCAAGCCGCCCCGGCGATTCACCCCTGACCGCGGTTGCGGTCGTCATTGGATCCCCCGCTTCCCCCGAACGGGAATTCGGCAGGTATTCACTTGTCCGGGCCAGCCGGCTGTTCTGCCCCGCCGGCGAGCCCCACTATACCACCTCCCTCCGTCCCTGTAAACACCCCTGCGGCGACCGGCGTTCCCTGCCCGGGCTGATCCCCCTCTCTCCTCTACCAGGCGGATCGCGGGCTTCCTGGACAGGCCGGAAAAGCCCATGCTATGATCGTGGTGCGATCATCCAGGGGGCACCCGGGGCCGTTCCGGCGGCCTGGCCCCCGTTCGGAGGCCGTTTTTTTGTACCAGAAGAGCAGGCTCGACAACGGCCTGCGGATCATCACCAGTTCTATCCCCCATGCTCGCTCGGTGAGTGTCGCCTTCTTCGTCCGGGTCGGTTCGCGCAACGAGCCAGCCTCCCTCCAGGGCGCCTCGCACTTCCTCGAGCACATGCTCTTCAAGGGGACGGAGAAGCGCCCCACGCCCAAGGACATTTCCGAGGCGATCGAGGGCATCGGCGGCTACTTCAACGCGGAGGCCGGGAAGGAGCTGACGGTCTTTTGGGACAAGGTTGCTGATCGGCACTGGCCAATCGCGATCGAGGTCCTCGCCGACCTGCTCCGCCACTCGCGCTTCGATCCGGACGAGATCGAGAAGGAGCGAAAGGTCATCGCCGAGGAGATCGGCATGCTCACTGACAGCCCGGCCGACTGGGTGCATGTCCTCATCGATCAGGCCCTCTGGGGAGACCGCCCCCTGGGACGGGATGTGGCCGGCACCCGGGAGAGCGTTCTCCAGATTACCCGCGCGCAGTTGCTCGATTGGTTCGCGACCTACTACACCCCGCCCAATGTCGTCGTCAGCGTCAGCGGACCGGTCCGCCACGAGGACATCTGCAGCGAGATCGATCGCCTGACCGGCGACTGGCAGGGTATTCTCCCGCCCGCGTGGGAGCCGGCCGGCGCCAGCCCGACGACCCGCGTCCTCCTGAAGCCTCGGCGGACCGAGCAGGCTCACCTGTGCCTGGCCGTTCCAGCCCTCCCGTACGCGCACCCCCAGCGGTACGCGCTCGAACTCCTGAACATCATCCTCGGCGAGGGGATGAGCTCGCGGCTCTTCCTGGAGATCCGCGAGAAGCACGGGCTCGCCTACGATGTTCACTCGTACACGAACGAATACGAAGATACGGGCTCGCTGGTCATCTACGCCGGCGTCGAACCCGCGCGCATTGACGAGGCGCTCCGGGCCATTCTGGGCGAGATCGCCCGGCTCGGCGATCCCATCCCGGAGGATGAGCTGAATCGGGCCAAGGAGTTCTGGAAGGGCCGCATGCTCCTCCGCCTGGAGGACACCCGGAGCATCGCCGCCTGGCTGGGAGCGCAGGAGCTCCTGCTCGGCCGCATCGAGACGATCGAGGATGTGATCGAGCGAGTTGACCGGGTGGAGGGTTGCGATCTCGCTCGCCTGGCCGAGGATCTGTTCAGGCCGGACCGCCTCTGCCTGGCGATCATCGGGCCGTACCGAAGCGAGGAGCGCTTCGCGCGGGCCCTGCATCTGTAGGGATGGTCTCCCTCCGCGAGATTCATAGATCGACAGCCCGAGGTTGCGCGATGAACGTACTCCTGATCGCCATCGATACCCTGCGCGCCGATCACCTGAGCTGTTACGGGTACACCCGGCTCACCAGCCCTCATATCGATCGTCTCGCCGCCGGTGGGGTGCGCTTCACGCGGTGCTTCAGCCCGCACATCCCCACCCATCCGGCCTTCACGACCCTCCTGACCGGCGTCGACGTCATGCGCCACCAGATCGTCTGCCACGCCGGCACGGTGGAGCTGGACCCGGGGATCCCCACCCTGGCCGAGCTCCTGCGGGAGCGCTCCTACTTCACCGTGAGCGTTGATAACCTCGGCCGCTGGTTCACCCGCGGCTTTGACGCTGTCCTTCCCTACCGCTGGGCCACCGATCCGTCGCTCCCGTGGCGCAAGGCCGAGGCGGTGAACGCCCAGGCCCTGACGGCGCTCGACCTCGCCGCCGGGCAGTCGCGGCCCTGGTTCCTGTTCATCCACTACTGGGACCCGCACACCCCCTACCTCCCACCCCCGCCTTTCGACCGCATGTTCTACACGGGCAACCCCTACGATCCATCGCACCACAGCATGGAGCCGGTGTTCGCCTTCGAACCGTTCCGGGACTACTTCACGCAGTGGATGGGTGGGGTAACCGACATCGCCTTTCCGGTCGCCCAGTACGATGCCGAGATCGCCTACGTGGACGTGGCTGTCGCCCAGGTCCTGAATCGGCTGGACGAGCTGGGACTGGCCGCGGATACCCTGGTCATCCTCACCGCCGACCACGGCGAGGTCCTGGATGATCACGAGGGGTACTTCGATCACCACGGGCTCTACGACGCCAACGTGCACGTCCCCCTGATCATGCGGCTTCCCGGACGCCTGCCGGCTGGCCGCATCGTGGAGGAGTTCGTCCGGCTGTTCGATATTGCCCCGACGATCCTCGACCTGCTCGGCGAAGCCGATCTCGCCCGCGAGCGGGGGATGACCGGTCAGAGCATCCTGCCCCTCCTGGCGGGTGCAGAGGGTCCCGGGGAGCTCTACCTGACCGAGTGCACCTGGATGCGCAAGCGGGGCATCCGAACCCGCGAGTGGAAGCTGATCCGGGCATTGGAGCCAGACTTCCACGGTCTCCCTCCGATCCAGCTCTTCGATCTGACCGCTGATCCGTGTGAGCAGCGGAACCTCGCCTCCGAGCGGCCGGAGGTCGTCGCGGAGCTGTCCGCGCGCCTTGATGCATGGATCGCCCAGCGGCGTGCGGCGACCGGGCTACCTGACCCAATCGAGGAGCAGCAGATCACCCTGCGGCGGATCGGGCGCATGGCGACAGCAGTACCGGCCGATCAGAAGCTGTACGCCGAAGGAGGACGTGCCGACTGACGCACGCCCCGTGGCGGGGCAGGAGAGAAGGGAAGCCCGTGGCCGCACTGGTCGCAGCCGGCTTGATGTCAGGGGATTAGGTCCATGACCGCCGATCTCCGTGCGGACGCGCCGATCCCTCCCCCAGGAGAGCGTGCACCCTTCGCACGCGCGGCTACCCTGGTCGCGACGTATGAGACCCGGCGCGGTCCGCGGGTCATCCTCACCCGCCGGCCAGCCTCCCTCCGCCGGCACCCTGGTCAGATCAGCTTCCCCGGTGGGATGATCGAGCCGACCGACCGCAGTCCTTTCGCCGCGGCGGTCCGGGAGGCGCGGGAGGAGATTGGCCTTCGTCTTCCACCGACCATCGTCCCAGTGTCGCTGACGCCAGTCGCCACACTCAGCAGCGGCATCGTGATCCAGCCCTTCTGGGTGCGACTCCCGGCCAGTCCGCGTCTGCGGCGCAGCAGCGCTGAGGTCGCCAAGATCCTTCGAATTCCCCTGCGAGATCTCCGTCAGCCCGGCACCCTGCGCCCGATCCCCCATCCGCACCGGCCGGGGGAGCTCACGCCGGCGTACGTGTGGCACGGCGAGATCATCTGGGGGGCCACTGCCCGCGTGCTCACCGAACTGCTGGCCCTCTATCCCGCCGCCCCGCGCCGCTGATGCGCCGCGGCCGCGAACCAGCCGCGCTATCCCTTGATCCCAACCCCTACCAGGCCCTGAACGATATACCGCTGAAGGGCGAAGTACACCAGGATCGGGGGAAGGCTCATGAGCGTCGTCGCCCCGAAGATCAAGGGAAAGTCCGCAAGCGTCTCCGCCTGACGCTGGGTGAGACTGTAGATCAGCCGCTGCACGGTCAAAGCAATCGGCGTGATATCCCGGTTGCCCCCGACGAAAATGAGCGGCCCAAGGTAATCATTCCAGATCCCGATGAAGACCAGAACCGCCAGGGCCGTGAGCGCCGGCCGCAGCATGGGAACGTAGACCTGGAAGATGATCCGAAACGTACCCGCGCCGTCAACCAGGGCTGCCTCCTCGTAGTCAGCAGGAATCATCTCGTAGTTCTGTTTGACCAGGAAGAGGGCCAGAACATCGACCATGCCGAGCATGAAGAGCGCGGGCCACGAATTGATGAAGCCGTGTCCCCCCTGCCCGAACAGATCATTACCCCCCACCAGAGGCCAGCGCGCGAGCATGATGTAGAGCGGAAGCATGATCAGAATGCCCGGGACCATGAGGCCAGAGAGCAGGAAGAGGAACAAGGCGTTCTTGCCCGGGAAGTTGAGCCGTGCGAAGACGTACCCACCGAAGATCGAGACCACCAGCATCCAGAAGATGTACCACGCCTCACGCAAACCGGTGATCAGCATGGACTCGTAGATACACCCCTGGCTGCAATCCGTCAGGATCGGAATGTAATTGCGAAAATCAAAGAAATCAGGGATCGGGAAGAAGGAAGTCTGATAGTAGCGTGCTGGCGAGGTGAAGGTCGCCAGGACCATGAACGCCAGCGGGTATAGGATAACGATGCTCGTGACCGTCAGGACGATATAGATGATGATGCTCAACCAGATTGGACGCTTCATCGCTCCCCCTCACCTCCGGCAGGGCAGCCGGCCGTTCCCCACCTGCCCCCACATTCCAGAGCGGGGATAGGTCAGCTCTCCCTTCCGCACCGGAGGAACACGACCGGCGCCAGTCCCACACTGCGGGCAGGCCATCAGTAGCGGACCCGGAAGACTCGCAGATTGATGGCGCTCAACGCCATCAGGACGACCAGCAGGATGACCGACTGGGCCGTTGCCAATCCCATGGTCAAGTTGCCGAACGCATCGCTGTACAGGCTGTACACCATCGTCCGGGTGGAGTTGTCGGGCCCGCCGAAGGTCAGGACCAGTGGAGCTTCCCAGATCTGAAGGCAGCCGACGCACTGGGTAACCAGGACGAACAGGGTGATCGGAGCGAGCTGGGGAATGGTGATATGTCGGAATGTCTGCCAGCGGCCCGCTCCATCGACCCTGGCCGCCTCGTAGAGAGACGGGTCGATCGACTGCAGACCGGCCAGGAAAAAGATAACGACCGATCCCACCCCTCGCCACACGCTGAACAGGATCACCCAGACCGGCATCCAGAACGTGCTCTGGGTCCAGATGACTGGCTTCAGCCCCAGGAGCCCGATGAGGCTGTTGAAGACGCCATTCTGGCCCGGGTAGAGGAAAATGGCCAGGGTCTGGGCCATGACCGCCCCGGAGATGACCACCGGCAGATACCAGATCGTCCGGTACAGCCCGCGGAGCCGGATCGGCTCATTGAGAAGGAGGGCAATCGTGAGCCCCAGGACCATATTCGCCACCAGGGTAATCCCCCCGATGGTGATCGTCACCCGAATGACGTTGTGGTAATACGGGTCGGTAAAGATCTGGATATAGTTGGCGAACCCGACGAAGGTCGGGGGCCACTGGACGACATTCCACTCGGTCAGGCTGAAGAAGGCCAGGACAACGATCGGAACCCAGGTGAACAGCAAGAAGTACAGCAGAATAGGGGTCAGAATCGTATAGGCGATCACCGGTTGTCGATGACGCCACCGCCACGCGGCAAAGCGCGCTTTCCACGACGGGGAAACGCGCTCAACCGCGCGCGCGGCATCCAGGGCTGGCGGCGAGCTCATGGTTCAGGTTCCCCTGATCGAGCATTCGTGCTGCTGACCGAAACCGACTGCGGGGTGGTCAGCGGAGCGAGCCGCAGGCTCTTCATCCCCCTGCGGCCCGCTCCGCTGGACGGGACCGGTCCTCCGCTCACCCGAGCAGCTTCTCCACATTCGCCTGGAGCTCGTCCAGGATTGGCTTGATCGCTCCGTTCGACTGGAGGATCTTCCCGAAGGCGTCACCCCAGGCGATCCAGATCTTATCGGGATTCTTGGCGTAGGGTGGGACCGGGTGCACGTCCTCCTTGACCAGGATGTCGGCGAACGTGCGCATGGCATTCTCGATCGACACCCCCTGGTAGGACGTATACGCGGGCAACTTGGTGAGATTCGGATCCTGCAGCAGGCTCTTGAGCGTCGGGAGCCGCTGGCCCAGGATATTCCCGACCTGCTTCTGGGTCTCCTCCTCGGCCATGAAAGCCTCGAACTTGAGGGCGGCCTCGAGGTTCTTGGCCTTCGCCAGCGGCGAGTAGACCTCATTCCCCAGGACAACGTTGCCGCTCACGTTGGGATCCTTCCGCGGCAGCGGGTGATAAACGCACTCGGCCTTGGCATCAATGGCGTTGTAGACGTTCCAGGTAGCCGACGCCTGGTAGACCGCCTTATCCTGCCAGAGGTAGGCGTATAGTTTTCCTTCATCGCCGCTGAACGTGTTGCCCGGATCAGCCGTCTTAAAGAGATTCCGGCTCAACTCGTACGCGGGGAGGGCGCCGGGATCATTCATGAACGCCTTGGTCCCGTCGTCGTCTCCCAGCGGGTGGCCGGTCTGGTTGATCCAGGGCAAGGTGCGCAGCACGCATCCGTAGATGCGATTCGGAGCTGGACCATACAGGTTGAAACCCACGAACTTCTGATCGGCCGCCTGGCCGGCCTTGTAGGCCTTCTGCGCGTTGGCAACCAGCTCGTCCCAGCTCTTGGGCGGCGACTGGGGATCGAGGCCGGCCTTCTCCGCAACCCGAACGTTCGTCTCGAGGGCGAAGGGTGAGGTGAAGATCGGGACCCCGTACAGCTTCCCCTTGAAGATCGATCCTTTGACCGGCCCCGGTGCGAACATATCCGCCTGAACGCCCGCCCCGCGGAGATCGGCAAAGGCGCCGAGGCTGGCAAACTCGTGGACAAAGGCCTCGCCCGTCGTGATCTCGGGCACCGTCCCCCCGGCGATGGCCGTCAGGAGAGCCGTGCGCAGGGCCTGATCCCACCCGTGATCCTCGGCCTTCACGGTGATGCCCGGATTCTTCTCCTGGAAATGATCAATCACCCACTTGGCCCACTGCCCGCCGGGCTTGCTCGTATCGGTCTGGGCGAGAGAACCGGCCCAGACGACGATTGTTACCGCGGCGCCGCTCGCCGGCGCCGCCTGTGCGGCGGGTGTTGGCTGGGCAGCCGGGGCGCTTGTCGGCGCCGCGGGCGCCGGGGTCGGCGTCGCCGCCGCTCCACCCGCGGCCGCAGTCGGTGACGGCGGCGCACCGCCGCCGCACGCCGCGAGGAGCGATCCGACCACTCCTGCCGCGACACCCAGTCCAAGTCCGCGGATTAGCCCGCGCCGCGAGACCATTGCACCACGTGCGCGATCAGTTGTCATGACTGCCGCCTCTCCTTCCTACCTAATCAGTGCCGCGATCCACGGCTTCGGGACTGCTCGCGATGCAGTCAGCCCGTCCGCTGGCACCCCGACTCGACGGGCGCCAGGGCAGGATGTAACATAGTGTGTCGTATGGCTTCCCTCAACAGACGATCGGTCATCGGTACGTCATGTCCGCGCCATGCATCGGACATCCTGCGCGTGGCCGCGGCGAACCGAGGGACCGCTATCAGCCGCTCGCGAGGACGGATGGCTGAAATCGGGAGTCCGACCGCAATCGATCACACTGCCTTTGACGAGCTGGTTCACGAGGCACTTGCGCACCTCTATGATCTCGCCTTCCTCCAGCGGTCGCCCCTCGTTGACCTGCTCGGCCTCCGCCGCGACGGCGGGGGTGGGACCGCCCTCCACCGCCTCCTGGTGGAGGCGATCGAGCAGCTCAAGCCGCCGCGGGAGGTCGCTCCGGATGCCCTCGCCTGGAAGACGTACCGCTCCCTGTTCCTGCGCTACGTCCGCGCGCTCAACGCAGGCGCCGCCGCCCGCGAACTTGGGCTGAGCCCGCGCCAGGAGCAGAGGATCCACACCATCGCCCTCGGCGCGATCTCCGCCCTCCTGCGTGAAAGCCGCCCGATCGGGCAGACCGCCCCGCTGACGTCTGCCGCGCATGCCGCTTCGAGCGATGACGAACGCGTGCTCGACGATGAGATTGCGACAATCCTCGCGAGTGAGCGCGGCGAGGTCGAGTCCTTCGCGGCGATCGTGCAGGGTGCCGTCGCAACGATCAGCCCCGTGCTTGCCCAGCGACAGATCGAGGCCGAGATGCAGATCGATCCGGCCCTGGCCAACGGAACTGCCCCCCACGACCTGCTTCGTCAGGCCGTGGTCCAGCTGTGCCTCGCCGTTGCCGAGAGCGGCGGCCCGGCTCGCCTCCTGGTGCGCGGCACCCCAGACCCGCCGGCCGCCCGGCTCATCCTCGCGCTCGATCGGGAACCGCCCGCGCTCCCGCCGCCGGCCCGATCGATGATCGCGCGCCGTCTGCGCATCGCCGAGCGCCTCCTCGGCGCGCTCGGCGGCCGCTGCCAGCTGCTTGCGGGACGCCCCACCGCCGTCGAGGCCCATCTTCCCCTCGGCGAGCCGCCGGTTGTCCTGGCCGTTGAAGATAATCCTCAGGTCGTGCAACTCTTCCAGCGCTACCTCAGCGGCACGGTCTATCGCCTGATCCACGCCGCCGATGCGGATACCGCCCTCGCGATCGCCGAGCGGCAGAAGCCCGATGCCATCACCCTCGATGTGATGATGCCGCGGCGCGACGGCTGGGAGCTCCTCCAGGCACTGAAGGTGCGGCCGGAAACCCGCCAGATACCGGTCATCGTCTGTTCGGTGCTCCGGGACCGGGATCTTGCGCTGGCGCTCGGCGCCGTCGACTTCCTCCCCAAGCCGATCAGCCAGCAGGCCCTTCTCGGCGCCCTCGGACGGCACGTGCCGGTCCCTCGCGCCTTCAGCGACCTGGCAGCAGGCGGCTCTCGGCCGTGCTGACCTCGGCCACAACCTCTTCACTGCGCGGAAGGATGCGGAGCCCCTGCCGGACGCACTCGAGGAGGCAGTCCAGGCCCAGGCCGTCGGACCGCAGGAAGACGACTCCATCGCTGGTCAGCGGCCGACGGCTCAGCGTCTGGGCTGACACCGCTACGATCTGCAAGCGCTCCAGATCCGCCCGGTTGCGGATCGTCTCGATGAGCGTATAGCCATCGATCTCGGGCATGATCAGGTCCAGGAAGATCGCATCCGGCGGGTCCTCTTCGATCTGGCGAAGCGCCTGGGTTCCGCCCAGCGCGGTCGATACCCGGTAGCGCCGCGAGGTCGATCGGATCATGCGGGCGAGCAGACGGACGGCATCCGGGTCATCATCGACGACCAGGACGTGTCGGACAGTCCGGCCAAGACGGCCGAGAATGTGGGCGACCTGCTCCCGGCTGATCGGCTTCACGAGGTGGTCGGCCACCCCGAGGCGCTCGGCCAGCGACTGCTTCGTGTTCACCAGGCCGCAGGCGATGATCGGCACCCCCGGCACGGCCGTCTGCGCCACCAGTCCGCGGCGGAGCGCGGTGAGGCCGTCGGGCGCTAGGATGAGCACACCGTCGAGATCGGCCCGGCGCGGATAGGCCGAGAGGGCCGCGATGTCCTCGCACGGAAGGAGGGTATATTCGTCCAGATGACGCTCCAGAACGTGGACGAGGTCGCGATCATCGCTGACGACCGCCACGCCGGGCCGCGCGGGCGCCGTGCCGGTTAGGCGCGCCCAGGTCTCCCACGGCCGCGGCGGCAGCATCTCCGGGATGTTCGTCGAGCGGGGGATCGTAAAGGTGAAGATAGATCCCTGCCCGGGGGTGCTCGTGACCCAGATGGATCCCCCGTGCATTTCGACAAACCGTTTGCTCACCGCCAGGCCGACTCCACTGCCGCCAGCTCGCCGCGGTCCGCGCCCCTGCCAGAACTCATCGAATACGTGCGGGAGGTCATCCGGTGGGATCCCAACCCCGGTATCACTGACACTGATGACAAACTCCCGCTCCTCCAGGCGCGCCGCGACGTGCGCGCCCCCCTGGTCAATAAAGCGGGCGGCGTTGCTCAGAAGGTTGATGATGATCTGACGCAAGCGCGTCCGGTCGGCGAAGATCGGCGGCAGGTCCGGCGGGACATCGTAGGTCAGGCTCAAACCGCGCTGGGTGTACAGCACCTGGACCGTCTCGATGGCCTCGGCGATCGTCGCGTCGAGGGGAATCAGCTCGCGGTGCAGTCCCATATGCCCGGCCTCGATCTGGCTCAGATCAAGAATGTCGTCGACGAGGTCAGAGAGATGACGAGCGTTGCGATAGATCGCGATCGCATCCTCGCGGTAGGCCGGCGGCAGGGCCTGGCCGCCGTAGGACTGCGGGGATGTGACCATCATCTCGCTGAAGCCAATGATCAGGTTGAGCGGCGTACGGAGCTCGTGACTGACGTTGGCCGCGAACTCCGACTTGAGCTGACGCGCCTGGTTCGCCGCACGCCGGGCCCGATCGAGTTCCCGAGTGAGCTCATCCAGCCGGTCAAGCGCCTCATTCAGGCTCTTGACCGTTCGGTTTAGCTCTCCCTGCCGCTCCTTCAGAAGCTCATTGACCTGACGGACCTCCAGATAGTTCTGCCACGACCAGCGCAGGGCGATCAACAACGGCCGAAGGGCAAGCCAGCTCAGACCGGCTGCGGCCCACAGGAGCAAGGACGAACTCAGGCGCAAGCCGGACGGGAGACCAAGCCGATTCAGGGGTTCCCCCGTCACGAGCACCACCGTTCCGAGAACGGCCAGGCCGGCGCCCGCTGCTGGACCGATCAGGAAGCCGGCGAGCAGAACTACCACTGCGAACCAGGGCAGGATCGCTGCCTCCGGGACGAAGGTGATCCCCAGCCCCAGGATGACGAGGCCGCCGCCGATGAGGAGGAGCGCCGCGAGCCGCGGCCATCGGTTGCTCGCCTGGTAGACAACCGGCGCCAGGATCAGGAGCCCAATGACCACGCCCACCGAGCGCCCGGAGACCAGCCCGAAGATCACCGGCAGGAAGGGGATGGCGGCCAGGCTCGCGAGGAGCAGCGCGATGGCAATCTCCTGGAGCGCCTGGCGGCGCATGTCCGCGAGCCCTCCATCCAGCCAGAGATCATCGCCGGACAACGACGTCGCTCGTTCGGCCATCATCCTCTCCTCCGTATATGCACTGTGTGTGGTATACCTGCGCCTTTCGCTGTCCCCAACGCATCCCCCGGATCGTCTGCCGCGGCGAGAGGGAGCCGGGGCCGTGGCGGCCAGCGGGGCCGCTTCCCGGCCGGCACGCGCGCCGCTATAATGCGGGTGGGATCGGGAGACCGGCGATCCGCGCATCGCGACTCCTGTCCGGCGACCGGCACACGACAGCGGCAGGGGAGCCGGAGTGCCCCGCGGCCTGCGTGCACGATCCACAGATCACCGCGAACGGACTGGTTTGTCAGGGTGAGTCCGCGCATCGCCTTCAACGCCCAGCTCCTCAGCTATCGCCAGTGGTACCGCAGCGCTGGCATCAGCCGCTACATCGATCGGACCCTGGCGCACCTGGCTCCCCTCCTCGATCCAGAGCGCCTGGCTGTTTTCGTCGGGCCCGACGTCCCGATCGGCGCCCCGTCGCTCGCCGGGCTGCGCATCATCCGCACCCGCCTGCCGACGCGCCATCCAGTCGTGCGAATCGCCTGGGAGCAGATCGCCCTGCCGCTCCTCCTCGGGCGCTGGCGCGCCGACCTCCTGCACGCGCCGGCCTACGTCGCCCCCCTCGCCAGCCCCTGCCCCACGATTATCACCTTTCACGATCTCAGCTTCTACCTCGTTCCGGAGGCCTTCAACCGCCAGAACCGGTTCTATCTCCAGACCTTCAGCCGCCTCGCCGCGCGCCGGGCGCGCCGCATCATCGCCGTCTCGGAATGCACCCGCTCTGACGTCATCCGACTGCTCGGTATCCGCCCGGAGGATGTAGCCGTGGTGTACAACGGCGTCGATCCGAGCTTTCGCCCGGAGCCGGATCCAGCGCGCCTCGCCCGGTTCCGTCAGGAGAAGGGCTTGCCCGATCGGTTTATCCTCTTCCTGGGCACGCTGGAGCCGCGCAAGAACCTGCGCGGCCTCCTGTACGCCTATGCCGAGGCCCGACGGCGCGGCGTGACCGAGCCCCTGATCATCGCCGGCGGGCGAGGCTGGCAGGTTCAGCCGATCCTTCGGGTGCTTGACGAGCTGGGACTGCGCTCTTCCGTCCGTCTAACGGGATTCGTCGGATCAGACGAGCAGCCGTTGTGGTATAATGCGGCCACGCTGTTCGCCTTCCCGTCACGGTACGAGGGCTTCGGCCTGCCGGTGGTCGAGGCGATGGCCTGTGGAACGCCGGTTGTCGCCTCGAACCGGGCATCTTTACCGGAGATCGTAGGGGATGCCGGCGTGCTGGTCGATCCGGACGACGTGGACAAGCTTGCCACAGCGCTGGTATCGGTCCTGCGCGACGAGGCACTGCGGCGGGAGCTAGCGCGGCGCGGCCTCGAACGTGCCCGACGCTTTTCCTGGGAGGCCGCGGCGCGGGCCACGGTCACGGTTTACCACGAGGCGCTGGCCTACCCCCATTCAGCAATCCCCGTGATGAGGCGAGACTGAGAGTTGGCGGTGGCACGCAAGCGGATTCCTGGTCCGCCCGGCTTTCTCCTCGCGGCGATTGACATTATCCTCATCAATCTCGGCTTCGGCATCGCCTGGTACCTGCGCTACCGGCTCGAGCTGTTCCGCGAGGTCGCGGCCTCAGACTTTCTTCCCATCAGCAGCTACTTCGGCATCCAGGCCTTTCTGACCGTCTGCCTGCTCGTGATCTACCGGCTGAACGGCGTTTACGGGCGGCGGCGGCACCAGGGCTGGGCCGATGAGGTAGCGGGGCTGACCTCTGGCGCGGTCGTCGGCGTCGCGGCGATGATCGTCGCTGTCTTCTACCTGCGCCCATTCGGCTACTCACGCCTGGTCTTCATCTATGCCCTCGCCTTCATCGTCCTGCTTCTCTCGCTGGCGCGGATCGTTGATCGGGCCTGGCGCGCGCACCTCCGTCGCAAGGGCATCGGCCTGCGCCGGGTTCTCGTCGTCGGGGAGGGATCCCTCGGACGGCTGATCATGCAGAACATCGTCGCCCAGCCGGAGCTTGGCTACAAGATCGTCGGCTTCGTTGACGACGAACCTCGTCCCTCGCTTGGACGCTTCGAGTACCTCGGCACCACCGCCGACATCCCCCGCCTGGTCGTCGAGCGCCAGGTCGACGAGGTGATCATCGCGCTCCCGTCGGCATCGCACCAGAAGATCAGCGAGATCCTGTTCGCCTGCGAGCGGCTGAAGGTCCGATTCCGGATCGTTCCCGACTTCTACGAGCTCAGCCTCAACCAGGTCGACGTCGCTGAGATCAACGGGATTCCCCTGATCGGGGTCCGCGAGGGTGCTCTCCCCAGCAGTGGGCAGGTGCTGAAGCGGATCATCGACGTCGTGCTTGCCGCGCTCCTGCTGATTCTCCTGGCGCCGGTGATCGTTATCATCGCGATCGCCATCAAGCTCGACTCGCCCGGCCCGATTATTGTCCGGCAGGTGCGGATCGGGCGCTGGGGGAAGCCGTTCAATTTCTATAAGTTCCGCTCGATGCGCGACGGGGCCGACCGCGAGCTGGCGTCGCTCATCCATCAGAATGAGGCGAACGGCCCAATCTTCAAGATCCGCAACGATCCCCGGCGAACCCGGGTAGGACGGTGGCTGCGGCGCTTCAGCCTCGATGAGATCCCCCAGCTGTTCAATGTCCTCCGCGGCGATATGAGCCTCGTCGGGCCGCGGCCGCCCTTCCCGTGGGAGGTCGCCCAGTACGAGGACTGGCATCGTCGGCGGCTCCAGGTCCAGCCGGGGATCACCGGCCTGGGGCAGGTCTCGGGGCGCAGTGATCTCCCGTTCGACGAGACAGCCCTGCTGGATCTGTGGTACATTGAGAACTGGACCCTGGGTCTCGACCTGAAGATCCTGTTACGCACCCTGCCGGCCGTGATCTCCGGACACGGAGCATATTGAGTGGAGCTTCGGCAGTACTGGCAGATCCTGACCGATCACGCGGCCGTCGTGATTGGCACTTTCCTCGTCGGGATCATCGCCGCCGCGGCAAGTGTCTTCCTGATTCCCCAGGTCGCCACGCCCTACACCGCCACGTTCAGCATTGCAGTCGAACCAAGGCCGGAGCCGCGCACCGGCAGCTACTACACCTACGACAGCTACTACGCCTACGTCGCCTCGGAGTACTTCAACGACGACCTGATCAAGGTCCTCGAAAGCGACCACTTCCTTCAGGCGGTCCGAAGCCGCCTCGCCAGCTTCCCCGGCGGCCCTCCCACCGGGACGATCACCGGGGAAAAAGCCCACCGGATCATCGAGGTGACCGTCACCTCCGCAACCGCCGAGGGCGCCCGCGCGCTGGCGCGGGCAGTCGTTGAGGAGATCACCGCGCCTGACGCAAAGCGGAAATACTTCGATGCGATCAGCGCCGCCCAGGATCCGACGGTGACGGTGATCGATCAGCCACGGATCGTCTCGGGCCCGGCCGGCCGCAACGCCATCCTCAACATCGGAGCGCGATCGCTCGTCGGGCTCATCCTCGGGGCCGGCCTGGCGTTCTTGCTCGCCTACCTGGATGACACGGTCCAGCCCGGCGATGTGCCGCGCCTGGTCGGTCTGCCGGTCATCGGGGAGATCCCGGGGCGCGGGCTCCCAACGCCGCGCAAGAAATAGAAGCGGCCCGGCGCTAGACGCGCCGGGCCGCTCCATCTCCCGCGAGGAGGCCATGCCATGAGCATCGCGAGCACGGCCCTGGTCCTGCGAGGTCCGCGCGAGATCGCGCTGGAAGAGCGCCCGTGCGATGATCCGGGGCCTGGCGAGGTCATCGTCGCCCCGCAGGTCGTTGGAATCTGCGGATCCGATCTCCACCTCTACCGTGAAGGGCGCATTGGCGACAGCGTCCTCGAGCGCCCGCTCGTCCTCGGCCACGAGGCCGCGGCCCGGGTCGCGGCGGTCGGTCCAGGAGTTACCGATCTCAAGGAGGGGGACCGGGTGATCGTCGAGCCGGGCCTTGCCTGCGACCGCTGCGCCTGGTGCCGGTCCGGCCGCTACAATCTCTGCCCGCATGTCCGCTTTATGGGCGTTCCCCCAACTGATGGTCTCATGGCCAGCCGGGTGCGCGTGCCGGCCCGCTGGGTCCACCGCCTGCCCGATGAGCTGAGCGACGCCGAGGGGGCAATGATCGAGCCCCTGGCGGTCGGTCTCCAGGCCGCACACGAGGCCGAGGTTGCCCCCGGCCAGACGGTTGTCGTCCTCGGGGCCGGGCCGATCGGCCTGATGATCCTCCAGGCGGCCCGGATCCGGGGAGCCGGGCCGCTCATCGCGATCGATCTGGCCGATCGGCCGCTCGAGATGGCTCGCCGCCTCGGTGCCGACTTTACCGTGAACCCGCGGGAGGCTAGCCCGGTCGATCTGATCCGGGAGATCACCGGCGGAGCCGGGGCCGATGTTGTCATCGAGGCGGTCGGCGCCGCGGCGACAATCCGCCAGGCCTTCGATCTGGTTCGCCGCGGGGGCATCATCACTCTGGTCGGTATCGCGTCCGAGCCGACCATTCCTCTCAGCACGAACCGGGTCGTCCGCAGCGGCCTCCAGGTGCGCTCGAGCTTCCGCTACGCCCACCAGCACCCGATCGCCCTCCGACTGGCCGCCGCGCGCCGGGTTGACCTGCTGACACCGATCACCCACCGGTTCGCGGCCGCGCGGGCACCGGAAGGGTTCCAGTTCGTCGACCAGAACAAGGACACCGTGGTCAAGGGGATCCTGATGTTCGCGGACGGCCGCGAGGGGGGCTGAGACGCTGGAGCCGCGCGTAGCAGGCGACGGTCCCGTCGAACGAGGGGGGCAATCGCTCGCCCTCGGCCAGCGCGACGATCGGCCCAGGACGGTCGACCCGAGCGTACTCTCCGGCCGGCGCCCGCGCACCGGCGCGGTAGACCGGTTCGCTGGTGATTCCCAACTCGATCGGATCCACGCTGATCCTCCCTGCAGATGAATCACGGTGTGCCAGGCCAGCCGCGCCAGCGCGGCCGCGATGAGAGGACGGCGTCGTCCCCGACGGCCTGGCGCCCCCAGCAGGACCGCCGATGGCGCGCCGGGCCAAACCTGACATTATCAGTCTATTTACTCATGTACCCCCTGTCCACGGTCAGCCAGCACAAAGTCGACGAGCGCAGCCTGTGCATGGTGGCAGAGAGCGGCCCCAGCGCACGCCCACGTCGCACTCGCTCGCGGTCCCGAGGAGATGCCCGCGACCGCGGGACCGTTGACCTCCGTTCCCGTACCCGGTATACTTGCGGCACATACAGGCGATGGAGTCCGCCAGAGCCTCCGGGCTCGGACCGTCGTTGAGAGAGCGACTGATGACTCCTGTACCGGTTCCGCGGTAGCCCCGGGACCGTACAAGGAGTTTTTTCATGAGCGGCACTGGCGGCCAGTGTCCCCGGTCGGCAGCCGTGGACGCTCATGGGGCAAATCGCGAGGGGTGCGCCATGCGCCAGGAGATGGGGAACCGGTCATCAGCACCGGCCACCAGCAACGCGGCAGTTGCCCGCGCGTTCCGGTTCGTCGTTCTGATCGGGATCGTCAGCTTCTTCGCGGATATGACCTACGAGGGGGCGCGCGGCATTGTGGGGCCCTACCTGGCCATCCTCGGGGCCAGCGCGACCGCGGTCGGGATCGTCGCCGGGCTCGGCGAGCTCCTTGGATACGGCCTGCGCATGGTCTCGGGACGGCTGGCCGACGAGACCGGCGAGTACTGGCCGATCACCCTCCTCGGCTATGCCGTCCAGATGGCCTCGGTGCCCCTGCTCGCCCTGGCCGGGCGCTGGGAGATCGCGGCCGTCCTGATCGTGACCGAGCGGATCGGGAAGGCGATCCGCAACCCGCCGCGCGATGTGATGCTCTCCTATGCGACGAAGCAGATCGGGCACGGCTGGGGCTTCGGCCTCCACGAGGCACTCGACCAGGCCGGGGCACTCGTCGGGCCGCTTGTTGCCGCAGCCGTCCTCTACGGCCGCGGGCAGTACCGACTGGCGTTCGCCATCCTCCTGGTGCCGGCGATTCTGACCTTCCTCCTGATTGTTACAGCACGCCTCCTTTACCCGCGTCCGCGCGAGCTCGAGGCGGCGCCGCCAGACGTGGACACCAGCGGCCTGCCGGCCGTCTACTGGCTCTATCTTGCGGGGGCCGCGCTGGTTGCGGCGGGATTCGCTGACTTCTCGCTCGTCTCCTATCACTTCGAGAAGGCGGCGACGGTCCAGAGCCCTTGGATACCCATCTTCTACGCTGTCGCCATGGCCACGAGCGGCGCCGGCTCGCTCGTCTTCGGACGAGCGTTCGATCGCTTCGGCATCGTAGTGCTCATCCCGCTGACCATTGCCTCGGCCCTGTTCGCGCCGCTTGTCTTCCTTGGCGGCTTCGGCCTGGCCCTGGTCGGGACTGCCCTCTGGGGCCTCGGGATGGGCGTGCACGAGTCGATTATGGCCGCGGCGGTCGCGACGATGGTGCCGGCCCAGCGCCGGGGATCGGCCTACGGCATCTTCAACACTGGCTACGGCATCGCCTGGTTCGTGGGAAGCGCGCTGATGGGAATCCTCTACGACGCCTCGATCCCCGCCGTGATCATCTTCTCGGTCGTGATCGAGCTTTCTGCCATTACCTTCTTCCTGCTCGTGAGCCAGCGCCAGCGCGCTGGGGCGACGACCTGAGAGACAAGGTGGACCGCGGTGCCCCGAACGGCCGGCCACGGCGAAACAGCGCGTGAGAGCCGTGAGAGCAATGGGACTGAACCGGGCGCAGCTCCTTCAACTGAGCGTTGAATACGCCGTAGCGGTGCGGACTAGTTACTTCGTCGAGGCGCTGCTCGGCTTCTTCGCTCCGGCCGAGGGCTCCGCGACGGCGGATATCGCGGCCGCCCGTGCCCTGCTCCAGGACTATCGGCAGGCGGCCCGCGACCTCGCCGCGCGCTTCCACCTCACCGGCGATCCCCACGACCTCCGTCCCGTCCTCATCGACCAGGTGTACCGGATGCGCGACGCCCTGAACCCGCGACTGGTTGACGAACTCGTCCACTACGGACCGCTTGATCCAGCCGAGGAGCAGGCGCTTCGACGGGATCTGGCCGACCTCGCTCTGCGGATCGGCGAGATTGCACGCGTTATCCAGCAGTTGCCTGCCCATCCGCTCTGATCGGACAGGTGGTGCTGTGGCAGGGACATTTCGGCGCTTGATCGTGAAGAACCGAGCAGTGTACAATGCCCGATGAGCGGGGTGATGAGGCCCATCCTGCTCGGACGGATACTCCGTCTGCTGGTTATGCCGCCGCGACGAGTGGCTGATGGCTTCTACCCGGGATGATGCCTGGTAGGAGCCCTTGGTGTTCTCCGGGCATCCCCGTACCGACGGGATGGGGTGAGGTGCCGATGCCCGAGGAGCCCCGGTCCACCGATCTCAGCATCGACGTGCTCGTCGAGCAGAGCGGCGACTGCAACCGCTGCGCCTACGATGCCCGGTCCGGAGCGGTCCGGCTGATTGAGGTTCTCCATTCTCCTGACCACCGCGGGATTGATCGGCATACGCTGACCGCCGACGGAAAGCCGCTTCTGGCGATTGTGATCACACGACAGCACATCTCCCCCGGTGCGATGGTGCGGGTGCGCCCGCTTGCCCTGGCTGAATCGGCGTCCGCGGTCGCGGTTGTTGATGGACCGGCCGCTGACCCAGCGCTAACCCTCTACCGCAGTCTCGACGACCTCACCCCAGCCGATTGGCTGAGCCTCAAGGCGCTTTTCCTGCCCCTTCTCTACCGCTCCGGCGAGCCGCGCCAGACGGACGGTCGGCTGGTTCGGCAGATGGCGACCCCAGTCGACCATCCCCAGCGTGAGGCAGTCCTCGCCGTCCTTCGAGCCACCCGGCGCACGCTCGGACAACCGTTATGCCATCAAGGTGCCGTGGCCCGACCGCCGGCAGACAGGCCGCCAGAGACGGCCGAGGAAGAGAGGTAATACCATGGCCGAACTATCCGTCGAGCGCGTCGCTGCGGCGGCCCGCCGCGTCCGAGAGAACGTCGCCCGGGTCGTGGTTGGCAAGGAGGAGGTGACCACCTTCCTCCTGGTCGCCTTGCTCTGCGAGGGCCACGTGCTCCTCGAGGACGTACCGGGGGTCGGGAAGACAACCCTGGCGAAGGCACTGGCGCGTTCGCTCTCCCTGACCTTCCAGCGGATCCAATTCACCCCGGATCTCCTCCCGTCCGACGTGACCGGCGTGAACTTCTTCAATCAGAAGACCCAGGAGTTCCAGTTCCGCCCCGGTCCAATCTTCACGAACATTCTGCTCGCCGACGAGCTCAACCGGGCCACCCCGCGCACCCAATCGGCCCTGCTCGAGGCGATGGAGGAGCGTCAGGTCACCGCTGACGGCGAGACCCGCCCACTGCCCCGTCCTTTCCTTGTTCTGGCGACCGAGAACCCGATCGAGCTGGAGGGGACCTTTCCCCTGCCCGAGGCCCAGATCGATCGCTTCATGCTCCGGCTCTCTCTCGGCTACCCGGACCGGGAGGAGGAGCGCGCGATTGCCCGCCGCTTCCAGGCGAGCAACCCCCTCGACCGGCTCGGGCCAGTCCTGGCCGCGGAGGAGATCCAGGAGCTGTCCAGTCTGTGCCGTCAGGTGTTCGTGAGCGAGGCCGTCGAGGGCTATTTGGTTGATCTCGTTCGGGCAACGCGGGCCCATGCCGGCATCACCCTCGGAGCGAGCCCCCGGGCCACGCTCGCCCTCTACCGGGGAAGCCAGGCCCTCGCCGCCCTCGAAGGGCGATCATTCGTCCTTCCGGACGACGTCAAGCGCCTGGCCGGGCCGGTCCTCGGCCACCGCCTGCTCCTGGCCGGTCTGGATGGACGCCGCGGAGCCGACCTCGTCGCGGAGATCGTCCAGGCAGTACCGGCCCCGGTCGAGGAGATCGTCGGAGAGGAGGGCTGAGTGTTCAGTCCGGGCGCCCTGATCGTGTTCGCCATCCTGCTCATCCTGAGCGCAATCGCCCATCAGCTTCCCCTGTTCCTGCTCTCGCTGACCCTCCTCGGGGCGGCTGGCCTCTCCCGGCTCTGGGAGCGCTACTGTCTGGTCGGCCTCGAATACCGGCGGCGCTTCAGCACCGATCGGGCGGCGTTCGGGGAGACGATCGACCTGGAGATCGAGATCGTCAACCGGAAGCTCCTGCCGCTGGCCTGGCTGGAGATCGAGGACGAGATCCCCCGCGAGCTCCCGCCCGCCCGGGGAACGATCTTCCACTCCCACAAGGCGACCCGCTCACTGATCAGCAGTCTGCTCGCCCTGCGCCCGTACGAGCGGGTCCGCCGCCACTATCCGCTCCCCTGCACGGTGCGGGGCGAGCACGTTTTCGGACCGGTCTGCCTGCGGACCGGCGATCTCTTCGGTGCGGTAAGCCGGGAGCTCACCGACGAGCGAACGGACATCCTCATCGTCTATCCGCGCGTCGTGCCGCTCACCGCCCTGGGACTACCGGCCCACCACCCGCTCGGCGATCAGCGCCTCCGAAGCTGGCTCTTCGAGGATCCGAACCGACCGGCAGGGGTGCGCGACTACCATCCGGGCGACAGTCTCCGACGGATCCACTGGCCGGCCAGCGCCCGGACCCAGCGGCTTCAGGTGCGCATCTTCGAGCCGACGACCCGCCACACCATCGCGCTCTTCCTGAATCTCAAGAGCACGCCAGGGGACTGGTGGGGGCTGGAGTATGATCCGGATGTCCTTGAGCTGACCATCACCACCGCCGCCTCGGTCGGCGTCTGGGCGATCGAGCAGGGCTACGCGGTCGGGCTCTGGACGAACGGCATGCATCGGCTCGGCCGCCTCCACGTGGCGCTCGCGCCCGGCCGGGCCCCAGACCAGCGCGACCGCCTTCTCGAGGCGCTCGGTCGCCTCCAGCCGATCCCGGTTCGCCCGTTCGAGCAGACGCTGGCCCAGGACTCCCGCCATCTCCCGTACGGGACCACGATCGTCGCGATCAGCGCGGTCTTGACCCCGCCGATCGCCGCCGCGCTCCGCGCCCTCCGGCACCGCGGCTACCCGGTCACCCTGATCACCACCGGTCGCCAGCCCGTGACCGCCGCACTTGACGGCATTGTCATCCGCCGCGTGGGTCCGCCCGACGCCTGGCGGACCGTGACCGAGCTCGTGCCCGCGGTCGGCTAGAGAGGACGTGACCATGAAGACGGCACCACCCCGAATCAGGCCGCGCCGCTGGCTCCGGGAGGGCCTGCTCGGACTTGCCCTGGCAACCGAGGCAAGCTGGCTCACCGCCTGGAGCATCGCGCTGGGAAGCTGGACGGCTCCGCCGCTTGCCCAACCGGCCGCGTCCCCGCTCCTTTTGATCGTACTCCTGCTTCTCGGGACCGTGGCCACCCGTCTGAGTATGGCCCGCTGGACCACGTCCCGCCTGGCCCGATTCGCCCTGGCCGCTGTTGGCCTAGCCTTGGCTCTGCTGACAGGGATCGCAGCGGCGCGGGATGTGGTGCCTTCCGGCTTATGGACGACGATCGCCAATCAGCTGGATCGGACCGGTGCTGGCCTCCGGGTCGGGAGTGCAGGCGGTCTTGCTCTGATCGCCTGGTGGCGCGGCATCGCCGCGGGGCGGAACCGGCTGACCCGCGAGGCGATCGAGTCCTGCTTCCATGGCGCGATCCTGGCCCTGGTCAGCCTCTTTCTCCTCAATGCCCTGGCTGGACCCGCGGCCGCCCCAAGCGGTCCGCTGGTCGCGGCGGCGAGCGTCGCCCTGTTCGCGAGCCTGGTTGCCCTGCCGCTGGCCCGCATCGTCGATCTGAGCGAGCACACTCGCTATGCTGGGGCACCCGGACCAGGTATCCGACGCCAGTGGCTGGCGATCCTCGTGGGAACAGTGATCGTGCTCCTCCTCACGACCTTCATCCTCGCCCGGATCTTCACCTTCCAGCGGATCGATGCGCTGACCCGTCCGCTGGCCGGTCCGGCTGATGCCCTCCTCTGGGCCCTTCTCTATGTCATCGCCGTGCCGATCGGGTTCCTGATCCAGGGGCTGGTCGAGCTTTTCCGGGCCCTCCTGCATCCGGGAGGCCCGCCACGGCCGCCGGAAGCCCCAGCGGTGAACTGGGTCGAGGCCCTGCGCGCCCAGGTCCACGCCGGTGCCGGGCCACCCGCGCTCCTGGTTAGCGTCCTCAAGTGGTCGGTCATCGCCGTGCTAGCGGCGTTGATCCTCCTCCTGCTGGGCTCGGCGCTCTTCCGGCTCGCTGACTGGCGCTCAGACGACGGTATCGAAGAGACGCGAGATTTCGTCATCTCCTGGGCCGGCCTCCGGGCCAGTCTCCTCCGTGCGCTCCGGTCTCTGCGGGCCCGCCCACTGCGCGTCCCGGTCTGGCTGACTGGGCGGCCACGTCATGGCACGATTGCGGGGCGTCTGACACGGGATCCCCGTGCGCTCTACCGCGAGCTCCTTCGACTTGGCGCTCACCGCGGGCGCCCGCGGGCCCCCGGCGAGACGCC
>DATGMJ010000280.1:0-4972 GCA_035293685.1 Chloroflexota bacterium
ATGGGAGGGAGCCGAGACGGGCGGCCCGGTCGCAATCCCGGCCGCGGCGCCGCTCCGGCGGTCACCACCGATCGTGCCAGCACCGGCCGGGGAGTGCGTCATCTTCCCTCGGGCGCGCCCGTGGTAACTGGCCCTCGGACCAGTCGGCTCGTGCAGTGCGCGGATCGCGGTCTTGTCTGCGCTTGCCCACGGTCGTTGTTGCCCCGTCGTGGAAGTGATCGCCGCTCGAATAGCCGGCATCATCCCCACTATATCCCGACGGGAAATTCCAGGAGAAGGACGATGGGTAGTACTTTCGGTCAGGGAAGGATCTCCCGTAAATGTGCGGGGCGTCTCGCAGCGGTGGATTCCCCTGGCCTGCCCCGTCGACCGGCGTTACTCCCCGCGCCTGGAGCCGGGGCGGCCCGCTCGGTTCAGTGGGGCTCTCCGGAGAGAGAGGGCGTTCAAGGCGACGATGATCGTTGATGCACTCATCAGCAGGGCTCCAACGGCCGGTGGAAGCAGGATGCCCCAGCGCGCGGCCACGCCCGCGGCAAGTGGAATCGCGATGAAGTTGTAACCGGTGGCCCAGAGCAGGTTCTCAACCATCTTTCGGTAGGAGAGGCGGGCGAGGCGCAGGGCCCGGACCACGTCGAGCGGGTCGCTCTCGACCAGGATGAGATCGGCTGACTCGATGGCGACATTCGTGCCTGCACCGATCGCGATGCCCAGGTCGGCGGCGACGAGAGCTGGCGCATCGTTGATGCCGTCTCCAACGAAGGCAACAGACCGGCCTTCCGAGCGGAGGCGATTGACTAGCGCCGCTTTGTCCCCTGGGAGCACACGCGCGAAGAAGCGCGAGATTCCCAGCTCCTGGGCGACAGTTCGTGCAACGGTTTCAGCGTCTCCGGTCACCATGATCACCTGGATGCCCATGCCCTGAAGCGCGGCGACCGCCTCTCGCGCAGTGGGGCGAATTCGATCGGCAAGCGCGAAGAGGGCAAGAACGGTGCGGTCGCGGGCGAGGGCGATAACGCTGTCGCCGCGTGTCTCGGCCTCGCGCAGCCCCTCTTTCAGTGCCGGGGAGAGCGGGAGGTCGGATTCCAGGAGCCAGGCCAGCTGTCCGACTCGATAGCGCGTGCCGCCGATCTCTCCCTCGACGCCGCTTCCGGGGATGGCCCGGAAGTCGTTGACTGTCTCCAGGCGGGCCCCCTGCGCCCGTGCGGCCTCGGTGATGGCGCGGGCCAGGGGATGCTCCGACAGAATCTCCAGGCTTGCCGCGAGGCCGAGGGCGTCGCTCGCGGTCAGACCCTCGGCATACACGGCGCGTACCGTGAATCGTCCCTCGGTCACGGTCCCGGTCTTGTCGAGGGCGACCACGGTGATGTTGCGTGCTCGCTCGAACGCCTCGCGATGGCGTACCAGGATGCCGTGGTGGGCCGCGAGCCCGGTCGCATTCACCACGACGAGGGGGATAGCCAGACCGAGAGCGTGGGGGCAGGCGATCACCAGTACTGTCACCGCCCGGCTCGCAGTGAAGGTGAGATCGGCCCCGCGCAGAAGCCAGGCGGCCGTGGTCAGGGCACTGGCGGTGAGCGCGGCGATGGTAAGCCAGAAGGCAGCGCGGTCCGCAAGCGCCTGGTAGTGACTGCGTGCTGACTGTGCCTCCGCGACCAGCCGCATGATCTGGCTCAGAGTGGTCGCCTCGCCGGTCCGGGTCACGGCGATCTCGAGCGCCCCCTCGCCGTTGACGGCGCCTGCAATGACCTCGTCGCCCGGGCCGCGGCGCACCGGCCGTGACTCGCCGGTCAGGAACGACTCGTCGAGGCTGGAGATGCCGCGGCGCACTACGCCGTCCACGGGAACCTGCTCGCCTGGGCGCACCAGGACCAGCATCCCCGCCCTCAGCGAATCAACTGGTACATCCGCGACCTGCCCGTCAGATATGCGGTGAGCGATCGGCGGGATTAGCGCCGCCAGATGGGTAAGCGCCCGGCTTGCGCCCTGGACGGAGGCCATCTCGAGCCAGTGGCCCAACAGCATCACGTCAACGAGTGTGGCCAGCTCCCAGTAGAACGGTGCGGCCGGCAAGCCCAGGGTGACTGCGAGGCTGAATCCGAAAGCCGCGGTGATTGCCAGAGCGACGAGGGTCATCATCCCTGGCATACGCCGTCGGAGTTCGCTGATCGCCCCCTGGATGAAGACGCTGCCACCATATCCATAGATCGCAGCGGCGAGGGCGGCCTCGATCCAGCGAAGGACTGGCGCGGAGATGGCGCGGTAGCCGAGCAGGCTCTGCACCGGTTCGGCGAAATACAGGATGGGGAGGGTCAGGATCAGGCTGATAATCAATCGGTTGCGGAAGGCAGCCGGGGTATGCTCGCCGGGGGCTGCGTGGCCGGCAGCGCCGCCCGGAGCGAGGTGGGGGCCGGGCGACGGCGCCGGGCCGTGGTGATGCTCCATTTTTGCCTCGGGCTTGATCTTCCCCGAGCGTCACCGGTTGCAGGCACGATGCGTCGCGAACCGGGCGGGAAATTCCTCCCTGTATTATAATCGGGCTCGTGCTGCCTTCCCGTGAACCGAGGGAGAGCATTGCGCGTGCCGTCAGGGATTCGTCGGCCTGGCGGCGTCGGAATGATCGTTTAGATTGCTGCAAGCATGTCGAGGCAGAGATATGGCCATTCTCGTTACCGGTGGTAACGGCTACATCGGTCGCTGGCTCGCGCACGAGCTTCTCGCGCACGACATCGCAGTCGTCGCCTTCGATCGGCTCGCGCCGGATCCATCTGCCCGCCCCTCTCTCCCGCCCTCGGCGCGCTACGCGGCGGGCGATATCACCGATCGAGAGGCAGTGATCAGAGCGGCGCGGAGCGAGCCCTTCAGCGCGATCATCCACCTGGCGGGCATCGTGACGATGGGCTGCGAGCGCGACCCGGACCTGGCGATGCGGGTCAACCTCGGGGGAACCCACAATGTCCTTGAGGCGGCTCGCCAGTGTGGGATCCCCCGGGTGGTTTTTGCCAGCACGATCTCGGTCTACGGTCCAGACGTGGCCCAGCCGATGACCGAGGATACGCCGGCTTTGCCCATGACCTGGTACGGCCAGACCAAGCTCATGGCCGAGCAGCTTGGCCTCTACTACCAGCGGCGATTTGGGCTTGACTTCCGGGCCGCGCGGCTGGCGGCAATTGTGGGGCCCGCCCGCAATGCGGCCTCAGGATCGGCGACGATGTACACCTCGCTGATCATCGAGCGAGCGGCGCTTGGCCAGCCGTACGAGATCGATGTCGATCCAGAGGCGGGCACGCCGGTCTGCTACGCGAAGGATGCCGCCCGGGCCCTGGCAACGCTGGCTCTTGCCCCCCAGGCGCCGCGCCGCATTTACCACATCAGCACCGGCCTGGTGACCGCGCGCCAGCTTATCGAGATCGTTCGCCAGCGCGTGCCGGATGCGCGGCTGACCTTTCGCCCGGATCCCCAGCTCGCACCGGTGAGCCGGATTTCGCGCGACTGGCAGCTCAGCATTGAGGCGGCGGAGCGGGATCTCGGGTGGCGTCCGGCCTATACCATCGAGTCGATGGTGGATGATCTGATCGCGACAGTGCGCTCGACTGCCGATCACTGACGCGGCGCCGGTGATCCCTGCCGTGCCTCAGGCTGGCCCGTCGCCGGCGGCGTCGAGGAGCCGCCGGAGGCTCTCGCCGAGGATCTTCTGGCGATCAGCTTCCGGGATGAAGTCGCAGTGGCTTCGAAACGCCTCCAGCGCGTGCTGGTAGGTCATGAAGCGGCGGACGACTGGGTAGTCGGATCCCCAGAGCAGGCGCTCCGGCCCGAAGTGCTCGTACAGCGCCCGCACGATCCGGGCGCACTCCGGGAAGGGATATTCCCATCCTACTTGCGCGACGTAATGGAAGCCGGAGAGCTTGATGTAGATGTTCGGCTGTCGCGCCGAGGCGAGAATCTCCGAGAGGATCGGATAGGGCGGCTCCTCGCTCGCCCGGGCGCCAGCCATGTGGTGGCAGAGGAACGGCACTTCCGGGAACCGCTCGGCGACCTGACGGAGCACCGGTTGAAGGCGGGGTGGGATGGCCAGGCTGACGATCTGGCGCCGCTCTGCAGCCACTCGAAAGAAGGCGAGCCCTTCGTCCGAAAGAAACCACGATCCATCGTCGTCGGCCCGGACGTAATGGGTGAATCCTTTTGTCCGATAGCGGTCAATGGTCGCGGCCAGACGATCGGCCGCGCCGGGGGTGTGGTAGGTCTCGGTCCAGGAGCAGTCAACGTCGGCGATCTGGTAGAGGCGGCCCGGATAGCGTCGGACAGCCTCGGCCACATAATCGTTGTTGTCGGGATTGTGGTCGATACGCGCGCAGACGACTGCGGCGCGCTCGACCCCGTTCTGGTCCATCTCGAACAGGAGTTGCTCCACGATGCCCCGGCTCATTGGATCCGGCACCGGCGGCTGGTAGGGCCAGAAGCGCCAGGCATGGCAGTGCGAGTCGATGATCACCGCTCTTCTCCTGTGGTCCCGTTTTCCGCAGTCCTGCGGGGGTAGACGTGGTATAGGTCTCATTCTATCAGGTTGATCCCGGATGCTCGCTCCCGAATTGCCGTGCTAGTCGGCTGGCCCGGGCGGGGGACCGCCGGCTAGCCCGGCACGTGACGTGCAGGCTGACTGGGTGAGGCGGCGTTTGCGGCCGCGGCCCGGGTGAGCCCGAGGGAGAGGCTGACCTCCAGGGGACGCGCGGCCGTCCGGCGCCAGTCAAATCCTCTAGATCCAGGAGGGGGGTGCCGTGACCGTAGCCGGCGGTCTATCCTGGCCCCGGTGGCTCGGCCGGGTGGTGCGCATTCTCGTGCTCGTATCGCTCCTCGAAGGCGGCCTGTTCGGCGCGCCGGCCCGTGCGTTGGTCCGGGAAATTCCCTCACAGCAGGGGCAGGCCCAGGGTGATGTGCGCTTCTTCCCGCAAACGGGCTTTCGAATTTCGGATGATCG
>DATGMJ010000281.1:0-4389 GCA_035293685.1 Chloroflexota bacterium
GTCGGCGTGGCCGCGGCCTGGGTGGCGGTTGGTGCGGCCGCCCCGGCCGGGGCAGGCGTTGCGGTGGGCGCGGGGGCCGTCGTCGGGGAGGCCGGGGCTGACGAGGCGCACGCGGTGAGGACTGCTGCCGAGCTCAGACCCAGGAGCCCGAGCATCTGTCGGCGCGTCAGATACCTATGCCCATGCTTGGCAAACGAGCGCGTGTGCTCCATGGCTCTTCACACCCTCCTGCGCAGACCGTTCACTCCCTTTCCACGGCCCACGCGGCTGCGTGGCGGGCGGGGGGAACGGTATTTCGTATAATAGATGGACGACCGATTACAGCTGCATTGTAGTGATCATCTGCTTACGGAGCGGAGCCGTTTTTGCCATGCATTTGCCACGTTTTGACACGAACGCTGATATACGGAGGCGGAGGGGGTATCCGGACTATGGCCTCGTTGCGAACGCCTTCTCCTGAACTCGTACGTCTCGTGCGCAACGCGCTGACCCATCTCTACGATACCGCCTATCTGGAGAACCATCCCCTGACCGTCATCCTCGATGCGGCTGGTCGGCTGGATCACGTGACGCGCGCTCAACGCCTCCGTCGGCTCCTGCTCGAGTGCATCGAGGCACTGCGCCCCCAGGCCGCCGACGGGGTCGGCCCGGAGGCCTCGCGCGCGCACGCCATCCTGACCTACCGCTACATTGACGGCATGACGATGGAAGAGATCGCGGCACGGCGGGCACTGAGTGAGCGCCAGGCCTATCGCGAGCTTGAGCGCGGGCTCGAGGCGGTCGCGGCGCTCCTTCAAGAGCGGATCGGGAATCTGGAACCGGCCCTGGCGGGTGGAACACCGATGGAGATGCCGTTTCCCGACGACCCGCTCCAGGTGGCCCGGGTGGAGGTTGCGCGCCTGCGGGAAACCGTTCGCGCGGAATCCCTCGACCCGGGCGAGATCCTCCAGGGCGTTCTCTCCATGCTGGAGCCGATCGAGGAGCAGATCGGGGTGCGGTTCAGCGTCCAGACGCCTGCAACCTGGCCGTCGATTGTCGCCGACCGGGTCATGCTCCGACAGGCCGTCTTGAACCTGCTGACCTATGCAGCGCACCTGCTCGCGCCGGGCGATCTGAGCGTCCGCGCGGCGACAACCGAAGGCGTCCTGCAGATCACGGTGGATGGCCGCTCCAGCCAGCCGAAGGGGGCACGTGCCCTTCGGCCGGTCGGCGAGACCGATCGGGTCCGTTTGCTCGTCGCCCGGGCCCTGGTGGAGGCCCAGGGAGGCCGTCTGGAGACAGATCAGGCATCCGATTACTGGACTGCTCGACTCTCCTTCCGGATTGCTGCCCGCACAACCATCCTCGTCGTCGATGACAACCAGGATCTCATCGCACTCTTTCGGCGATACGTGGCCGGGCACGATATTACCGTCGTCGGGGCCAGTGAGAGCGCTCAGGCTCTGCGCCTGGCAGCCGAACTCCAGCCCGGCCTGATCACCATCGATGTGATGATGCCCGGCCTGGACGGCTGGGAGATCCTCCAGCAGATCAAGGCAACCCCGACTATCTCCCACATCCCGGTCATCGTCTGTTCGGTGCTCCACGAGCCTGAGCTCGCTCGGAGCATGGGTGCGAGCGACTACCTCGTCAAACCCGTTCAGCAGGCCGATTTCCTCGCAGTCCTCGACCGCCATCTCCTCCGAGCAGCGCCGGTGTCGTGACCATCGCCAGCAGGGCCTGGATCCCCTGGGCCAGCCGGGGCATGGTCAGGCCGGCCGCCGTGTCCAGCCGCAGTTCCCCGATGACCAGCGAAGCCTCCTCGTCGATGTCGCGCGCGGACATGGCGATCACGTCGATGTCGCGAAGCCGCTCATCGCGGCGGACCGCTTCGAGGAAGTCGTAGCCGCTGAAGCCGGGGATCAACAGATCCACCAGAATCAGATCCGGCCGCTGCGAGCGGGCGATCTCCAGCCCTTCCAGGGCGCTCGACGCCTCGAGAATGCGGAGGTTGGGATCGTTCGCCGTCAGCACCCGCGCCAGGAGACGGACGAATCCCGGATCGTCGTCGATGAGCAGGACGGACTCGGGCCGTCGGCCCAGCCGCTCCAGCGCCGCCAGCAGATCAGCTCGGGAGATGGGCTTGACCAGGTAATCAGTCGCTCCAAGGAGAAGGCCAAGCTGTCGGAGGCTCGGAAGGTGGCAGGTGATCACCGGGGCAAGCTCCTGCACGGCGGCAATCAGTCCATCCGCCTGGCGCCCGATCCAGCCGGTATCCGCGATGACCGCGGCGGGTCCGGTCTCGCGGACCAGTGCCAGGGCATCGCCCGGCGAGGCGGTCACGATGAAGCGGTACCCTTCGATGTAGTGCTGGAGGACTGAAACCACCCGCGGGTCATCGTGGAGGACAAGTACGTGCGGCTGCTCGCCCCGGCCGGGCGGCCCGGTCACACCTCCCGGTGCGACCGGGACGGCCTCCCCGCGGGCAGTCGGCAGGGTGAAGCCCACGGTCGTTCCCTCGCCGAGAGTGCTCTGGATCCACATGGTCCCGCCGTGGAGCTCAACAAACTTCTTGCTCAGTGCTAGCCCCAGGCCGTTCCCCTCCCGCGCCTGATCATCGTGCAGCTGGCTGAATGTCTCGAAGGCCTGGGCCAGCCGCTCCGGCGCGATTCCCCGGCCGGAATCGGTGACGGTCACCGTCGTCTCGGTCGACGTGGTGTTCACCTCCACCCGGATCCACCCGGCGTCAGTGAACCGCACCGCGTTCGTCAGAAGGTTCAACAGGACCTGTCGGATCCGGGTCCGGTCGAGAAAGAGCACCAGCGGCGCTTCCGGTACCCGGACCTCAAGCCGCAGGCCTTTCGGCTCGGCCAGCCCTCGGACCATCTCTACCGCCTCGCTGATGATCTCGGTAAGATCCGCCAGCTCGCGATTCAGCGGCAGTCGGCCGGCCTCGATCTTCGAAAGATCCAGGACGTCGTTGATCAGATCGGAGAGATGCCGGGCGCTCCGGTAGATCGCCATCACATCGCCCCGATATTCGCTGGGCAGGGCCGCACCCTTGTAGCTCTCCGGCGCGGTTGCCATCATCTCGCTGAATCCCACGATGAGGTTCAGCGGCGTCCGAAGCTCGTGGCTGACATTCGCGACGAACTCTGATTTGAAGCGGTAGGCCTTCTGTGCCGCCTCCCGAGCGAAGATCAGGGCCTCGTTGGCCCATTCCAGACGAACGTAAGCCTCGTCAAGGCTCTTCAGGACGCGGAGAACTTCGGCGCGCCGCTCCCGTGCCTCCCGGGCGTTCTTCTCCGACTCGCGCGTCATTGTCAGCGCCCAGGCGAGCGCGGTGAACAGCCGGTGCGAGCTGACCCAGGCCATCAGCGCGGTGAGCAGCACATACACGATGGGGAGCAGCAGATCGGTTGCTCCGGGCTTCGGATTGCGCAGGCCGATGCCGAGGATGAGGACGCTACTGGCGGTCGCGGTGATCCAGAGGGCGCGCGCATCGGTCAGCATGCCGGTGACCAGCACCACCAGCACGTAGAGATAGAGCGAGTCCCCACCGCGATAGGTATCCGCGATGATGGTGACCGCCGCGAAGAGGGCAGCCACGTACACCGCGACCGCCAGGTCGAGATGGGCGCGCGCCGTGCGGTAGCCGATCAGGGCGGCCAGCAGGAGGATCCCCAGGACAAGATACGGCCGCCCGACGGTGTCATCGCCGCGGAGGATGCTGAAGGCAAGCCAGAGCCAGGAAAGGCACAGCGTCACCGGTAGCAGGGTCGAGAGGGTCTCCCGCACCAGATCGCCGAGAATATCCGGCACTTCGGAGCTGATCGGGGAGACTATACCGCGCGAGGCGACGGCAGTCCGGTCCATGGTTCGGACCCCCTCGGATGATCCGCACCGATCGGCCGGCCGGGACGCGGCTCAGCGCCTCTCGAGGACCTCGCGGTTCACGCAGTCCAGCGGCGGCCGACCGGTCAGCACATTCAGGACGTTATCCACTGCCATGCGAATAGAAAGCTCGTTCGCCCGCTGGCTGAAGCCAGCGACGTGCGGTGAGAAGATGACATTGTCATGCTGGAGGATTGCGCTCCCCCAGGGTGGTTCCTTCTCGAACACGTCGAGCGCCGCGCCCGCGATCCAGCCCTCGCGCAGGGCCTGGTCGAGCGCGCGCTCATCAACCAGCGTGCCGCGGGCGGTATTAATCAGGAAGGCGGTGCGCTTCATCATCCGCAGGCGGTCGGCGTTGATGATGCGCTCGGTCGCGGGCGAGGCGGGCAGGTGGAGGGTCAGAAAGTCGGCCTGGCGCACAACCTCCTCGAGGGACAGGCGCTCGACCCCGACCTCCCGGGCGAATTCCTCGTCCCAGTACGGGTCGTGTGCGATCACCCGCATCGCGAAACCACG
>DATGMJ010000282.1:0-9377 GCA_035293685.1 Chloroflexota bacterium
GCACGGACCGCACCAGGTTGCCCAGAAATCCACCAGCACGGGCGTGGGGGACTTGAGCACCTCCTCGTCGAAGGTACTATCAGTGACTGCGAAGGGCTTGGCTGCCACGACTCTCTCCTCTCCTGGGATCTCAGGGATATCATGCTCCGCGACGGACTGGTCCTGCCCGTGCGTTGCAGGCTACAGGGCAATCAGACACGTATCATAGAGACGGCCAAAGAACCGCTTCCAGGCGCTGTCTCCAGGCCCCAGGCTCCGGAAGCCTTCCTCAAGTTCGTGGGGCATGAGGGGAGTGATCAGGATCGATGCCCGCTGGTTCTGGCACCGCTCGGCGATGATCTGATCCAGATAGCCGAACTCGTGCGGATGGCTCGGCCGCACCCCTGACAGGACAAAGAGATCACAGTAGCGCATCTGGTAATACATATCCTGGGACACGCGCCCGGCGATAGCATACTCCCGCCGAACACGCGCATCACCCGGCGGGCCGCCGGCCGTTGCCATGCTCGACGCCAGCTCAACCTTCAGGACGTACGCATTCAGGGCAAAATCACGCCAGGGAACGACGTAGAACGATACCAGCGGACGGTACTCGCGGAGGCGATCCTGGATGAAGCGCCCGATCCGACTCGCGCGCTTGCTGTCCGCGTTAAAGATCAGCCACCCCTGCCCCTCACGCAGCCGGAGCTCGATATTGTCAAAATAGGCATTGAGGCGACCGAGCAAATCCCGATCCTGGATGGAGATGTTTTCAATCATCCGCGACCTCCAGTCGAGATTCTCCTATCAGGTTGATTGCTCGCGAACAGCGCGGTTCGGTTGCATGGCACATTGTACCATGCAGGGCGCAGGCCGCTTCTAAAATAAACCCGACGGTGGCCCAAGAGCGCGCAGCACTGGGAAAACCCGCTACAATACGACAAAGGGTGTCCCCCGGCCAGACGGCGCGGGCATGCTTGAAGATGGGTCCCGGAGGACGAGATGAAAAACCTTATCCGCGGAATCGGATTCTTTCTGCTCACCCTCGCTATTGGCGAGGTGATCAAACGTGGATTGACCAGTCGACCAGGCCGGGCTCTCCTGGGCCGGGCTGGCCACCCGGAGCTGGCTACCCTGGAAGGGGCGAGTGAGGCGAGTAAGAAAGTCACCCATGGGATCAGCTTTCTCCGTTCCCTCTTCCGGCGCCCATCTCATCTCGCGACCGCGACCGAGCGCCCAGCCGCCGGGGCGGTATGGATTCGCATCATCCGGGATGCCGCCGAGATGCTCCTCGCCACCGGGACGCTCCTGAAGGCGATCGCTGACTTCGCCCGAGAAGACGAGCGTCTCCGCGAGCGGTTCGGGCGGATCGGTGCCCGGGTGAACTAAGAGCTGGGCACGGATCTGATGCGTGGGATCGTCGGTATTCCTCACATCGCGCGGCGGAGGAGACGACCAATGCGTCCAGAGCGCGGCTTCCATCACCGGATTCTCCCAATTTTCCTCGGCTTGCTCCTGGTTGGCTGTGGAGCAGCCGGGTCGCCGCAGAGCGATATCGTCCCCCAGGCATCCAGCCCGGCGCCGCCGGCCACTGCTACTCTCGCTCCTTCCCCAACGGCGGGGAGCGCGGCCGCCACGGCCGCGCTCCCCTCACCGAGCACCGGGGCTACCTCCCTCGCCCAGCGCGATCCTGTTCTGGGAGATACGAGCGGCCCTGGCATCATCGCCGAGGTTGCGGCGAAGGTCCGCCCCGCGGTCGTGCAGGTCACGAGCGAGGTATTAACCTTCAACCAGCTGAGTCCGGCCACGCTGGTTCCAAGCGGAGTGGGCTCGGGGGTCATCTTTGACCGCCAGGGCCATATTCTGACGAATAACCACGTCGTGGCCGGTGCCCAACGGCTCGATGTCAGCCTCCCGGACGGCCGCTCCTTTACTGCCCGCCTCATTGGACGCGACCCGCGCAGTGATCTGGCGGTCCTCCAGATCCAGGGCGATAACCTGCCCATCGCCCCACTCGGGGACTCGAGCAAGCTCGTCGTCGGCCAGTGGGTTGTCGCAATCGGTAATGCCCTGGCCCTGCCCGGCGGCCCAACCGTCACGGCGGGCGTGGTCTCGGCCCTCGGCCGCACGGTCCAGGAGCCCGGTCCGGGCCCGTTCCTGTTTGACGTCATCCAGACCGATGCCCCGATCAACCCGGGCAACTCGGGCGGCCCGCTTATCAATCTCCAGGGAGAGGTCATCGGCATCAACACGCTGGCGATCGTCCAGGCCGAACCCGGTGTCCCCGCCCAGAGCCTCGGCTTCGCCATCGCGATCAATACCGCCAAGCCCATCGCCGATGAGATCATCCGCACCGGACGGGTCACCTACGCCTACCTCGGGGTCGGTCTGTACCCGAACTCGCCAGCCGTGGCGCTCCGCTTTGGGCTACCGAACCGACCGGGGATGATCATCACCCAGATCGATCCCAATGGACCAGCAGCGGCAGCCGGCCTCCAGGTAGGGGACGTGATCACCGCCGCCGACGGCAAGGCGCTGACTGATGAGAGCGTCATCTACCGCGTTCTGCAGTCGCACCGGCCGGGCGATCACATGACACTGACCGTGGCGCGCGGCTCGACCGAGCGCACGGTGACCGTGACCCTCGGCGTCGCGCCGAGCGGCTGAGGGGCGGGAGTGCATGGGAGTCGAACCCACCCAGGGACGCGCAGGCGCCCCCGCGACTGGTTTTGAAGACCAGGAAGGCCACCGGGCCTCTTCCACTCCCAGGACACACCGGCTGATCTCACCGGGGAGATCGGGATAGAGAGCAGCGCCCATCCGGAGCCTCCCGAAGCGGGAAAAAACACCGGATCGCTGACATTATACCGATCTCCCCTCTACCACCGCTACATCGGGAAGAGAACACCCGCCGCGAGGCCAGTCACCTGGATCAGCGGACCGGGGATGATGCCCGTGACAATGACCGCTGCAATACTAACGGCCAGGGCTGCAGCCAAGGCGGGATCCACGCCCGCCCGCACCTCTGAGGTCGGAGGACGCAGATACATCGCGTGCACGATCTTGAGGTAGTAGTAGGCAGCGAGCGCGCTGTTCAGGAGACCGACCACCACCAGCCAGGCAAGCCCCACGTTGTAGACGGAGAGAAACAGGTAGACCTTGCTCCAGAAACCAACTGTAAGCGGTAGGCCAACAAGCGATAAGAGCCCAATCGTCAGGCCAGCCGCGACGAGCGGCGACCGATGGGCCAAGCCGGCATACCCGCTCAGGTCATCGGTCCCCAACACGCTGGAGAAATGAACGATCGCGATAAAGACCCCCAGGTTGGTGAGCGCATAGGCGACGAGAAAGAAGAGCATGCCGGCGGTGGTGCTCTGACTGGCTGCGGCAAGACCACAGAGAGCATACCCGGCTTGGCCGATGCTTGAGTAGCCCATCAGGCGTTTAATGTTCGTCTGGCGGAGCGCGGCGATGTTGCCCGCGGTCATGGTCAGAGCAGCGAGAATCGCGAAGAGAGCCGGCCAGAACTGCTGGAGCGGCAGAAGAGCCGTCCCGAAGACGCGGAGCACCGCGGCAAAAGCGGCGACCTTGGAGGCGACCGAGAGATACGCGACGACAGGCGTCGGGGCGCCCTCGTAGACGTCCGGCACGTACATTTGGAATGGAACGACCACCATCTTGAAGCCAAAGCCTGCTACCAGCAGCGCGATCCCGACGAATGCGATCCGCGGCGCGCTTCCGCTCGCCAGGGCACGTCCGATGTCAATCAGCCCGGTCACCCCGGTCGCGCCGTAGACGATCGCCAGCCCGTACAGGAGCACCGCTGACGAGAGTGCCCCGACCAGGAGGTACTTCAGGCCAGCCTCGGCCGAGCGTGCATCGTCCTTGAGAAAGCCTGCCAGGATGATCTGGCAGATGCTGGTCAGCTCGAGCGCCACGTAGAGGGTGATCAATTCATTAGCACTGACCAGGAACATCGCCCCGAGTGTGGCAAACACGATTAGCGCGTAGAACTCGCCCTGATAGCGCGTGCGCCGGCGCATGTAGTCGATCGCCGAGAGGGTGACCAGCGCGGCCGTCAACAGCAGAACGACCTGGACCAGTGTGGCCAGCGGATCGAGAGCAAAGGTGCCAAAGAACGATGTCGCCCTCTCCCGGCCGACCATCACGGCCGTCCCGGCGGCGATCAGTTGTCCGATCACGGCGACGTACCCGAGCCAATGCCGTGCCTTGTCCGACACGAGCAGATCCAGACAGATAAGGCCGACGGCCAGAACGGCCATCATCAGCTCAGGGAGCAGCAGGGAGATGCTCACCACGGCCTCCCCGGCAGCCCGATCCATCCGAGGGCACCCGGCGGGTGAGCCGCTGCGGCGGAGGTTGTCAAGCTGGCTACTCCGGCGTTGATCACATCGGTAAGCAGGGACGGCTCAATGCCAATGAGGATAATCAGCGCGGTCAGGGTCACCAGGGGAATAACCTCCACGCCCCGCACGTCCTCCAGCCTCTCCCAGCGGGGGGCAAGCGGCCCGAAATAGACCCGACGGAGCATCCACAAGAGGTAGCCCGCGGTCAGGACGATGCCCGCCGCGGCGAGGACCGTGAAAACGGGCAGGACCGCGAACGACCCAATGAACACGGTGAACTCGGCAATGAAACCGGCCAGGCTCGGGAGCCCGAGCGATGCCAGGCCGCCGATAGTGAACAGCACTGCCAGCAGAGGCTGACGCTTCGCGATACCACTGAACTCCGGGATCAAACGGGTATGTGCTCGATCATACAGAGCCCCCACCAGCAGGAAGAGCAGGCCGGTAATGAGACCATGCGTGAAGAGCTGAATGGCCGCGCCGCTGAGGCTGATGCTGGTGAAGGCGGCGACGCCGAGCAGAACATATCCCATGTGACTGATCGAGGAGTACGCGACCATCGCCTTGAGATCACGCTGGACCATCGAGACACAGGCACCATACAGGACGCTGACTACCGCGAGAATCGCCAGCGGGAGCGCCCAGTGGCGGGTAGCCTCCGGCAGCAAACCGACCAGGACCCGAAGCATACCGTATCCACCCATCTTCAGCAGGACACCCGCAAGCAGAACGCTGACCGCGGTCGGCGCCTCGACGTGCGCATCTGGGAGCCAGGTGTGCAGTGGGAATACCGGCAGTTTGACCGCGAACCCGGCGAACAGTAGCCAGAAGACCACTGACGCGAACGCAGGCGCATACGAGCGTCTCGCCAGGACTGTCATATCGAATGTATGGGGAGTTCCATAGAAGTAGAGTGCCAGGATCCCCACCAGCATCAGCGCCGACCCGGCGAGCGTGTAGATGACGAACTTGATGGCCGCATATTCCCGCCGCGGTCCTCCCCAGATCCCGATCAGCAGATACATCGGGACCAGCTCGACCTCCCAGAACAGGAAGAACAGGAAGAAATCCCACGCCGCGAATACGCCTGTCACGCCGGTCTGCAGGATGAGCAACAGCAGATAGTACTCTTTTGCACGCTCGGTGATTCGCTCGGACGCGAGAATAGCAACCAGCGTCAGTAAGGCGGTGAGCACGATGAGCGGGAGGCTCAGGCCATCGACCCCGACAAAGTAGCTGACCCCGATCTCGGGCAGGGTGACCCAGCTCACGCGCTCCACATACTGCAGCCCGCCCGCGTGAACATCATAGCCCTCATAGAGAATCAGCCCGAGCAGGAGCGGAAGGCCGGCGAAGATACCAGCCAGCCAGCGAATCATAGTCCGTCGCTCGGAAGGGACCAGGGCCACCAGCACTGCTCCCAGGAGAGGAAGAAAGATGATCGCCGAAAGCATCAACGGCTCGCTCCAACTCCAAATCTAGCGCGCGGGGGGAAACACTATCGCGACCAGGACGATAACGACGACCCCCACGACAAATCCGAGTGCATAACTCGGGGTACGCCCGGTCTGCAGACGGGTGAGCGCCCAGCCGAAGACCGCGTAGCACAGCCAGGCCAGCCCGTTGACCGCGCCATCGATGATCTGGCGGTCAAACCACGCGAGGAGTGACGACAGTCCAAGTAGGACGCGCCGGACCAGCCAGGCGTAGAGATCATCCAGGTAGTACCGCTTCACGAGGAGGATATAGACCGGCCGGACAGCACGAGCCGTCGCCTCTGCCGACAGCCAACCAGCGCCGTAGTAGGCCCAGGCCAGGAGGATGCCCACAAGAGAGATCGCCGTCGAGAGGAATGCCAGCCCCGGATCCAGCCCTGGCGACACCTCGGCCGATCCCGTGATGAACGCCGCGAACGCGCCCCCAAAGAGCGGCGAGCCCACCAGGCCAGCGCCAACTGCCAGCACAGCGAGGATCACCAGGGGAGCGACCAGCACCGGCGAGGCCTCGCCCGCGTCCGGCCGGTGCGTCCCCGGACCGTGGCCAGGCGCGTGATCCCTCCCCCAGCCCGCAGGCAGTGCCCCGCGCGGCTGTCCGAGGAAAGCAAGGAACCAGGCGCGGAAAATGTAGAAGGCGGTCAGTGCACTGGTAGCCAGGGCGAGGAGCGTCAGGGCCAGGTTACCGCTTCGTTCGACCGCCGCGATGACCTCATCCTTGCTCCAGAAACCACTGAATGGCGGGATGGCCGCGAGTGCAAGCGCCCCGCAGAGGAAAGTGAGCGCAGTCACCGGCATGCGCCGGAACAGGCCCCCCATCGCCAGGAGGTTCTGTTCCCCGCCCAGCTGGTGAATCACCGCCCCGGCGGCCAGGAACAAGAGCGCCTTGAAGAAGGCATGGGTTATCAGATGGAACATTCCTGCGGCCAGGCTGGCGGCTCCCAGTCCGAGCATCATGTAGCCGAGCTGGCTGATCGTCGAATAGGCCAGCACACGCTTGATGTCGGTCATCACGAGGCCCTGGGTCGCAGCGAACAACGCCGTGAATCCACCAATCCACGCAACCACCTGCATGGCTGCGGCCGAGGCGGCGAAGAGGGGGAACGTTCGCGCGATGAGATACACCCCCGCGGCCACCATGGTCGCGGCATGGATCAGCGCACTGACCGGTGTTGGTCCCTCCATCGCGTCGGGAAGCCAGACGTGCAGGGGGAACTGGGCCGATTTCCCAACGGCCCCCAGGAACACCAGCAACATCGCCAGGGTCAACAGCCCTGTCCCCAGGTTCCCCGCGCGCACCGCCGCCGCGATCTGGCTGAAGTCGAAGCTACCCGTCCGGCTGTAGAGAATCAGGATGCCGGTCAGGAGACCGAGGTCGCCAAGGCGGGTTGTCACGAACGCCTTCACCGCCGCGGCGGCTGCCGCGGGTCGCTCGTACCAGAAGCCGATCAGCAGATAGGAGGACAGCCCAACCAGTTCCCAGAAGATATACAGCTGGAGGAAGTTTGGCGCCAGCACCAGTCCCAGCATAGCCGCTGTGAAGATGCACATGAAGGCGAAATAGCGCGTGTAGCCGGGGTCGCCGGCCATGTAGCCCAGGGAGTAGATCTGGACCACCAGGCTGATAAACGCGACGAGCACCAGCATGGCCGCCGCAAGGGGATCGAAGATCAACCCGAGCTGGAGCGAGATGCTCCCGACGCGGAACCAGTCGAAGGTCTCAACACGGCTGACGGTTCCCGCTGTTCCCTGGCCGATCAGCTCCCCCAGAGCGAGGAACGCCAGCAGGAATGATAGTCCGATTGCTGCGACCGCGAGGTACCCGCTCCAGCGGGGGCGATAACGTCCACTCACGATGATCAGGATCAGACCGATCACTGGCAGAACCGGAACGAGCCACAGGTACGCGGGCATTGGGCCCACCCCTACCACTTCATCAGATTGATGTCCTCAACGCTCACCGTCCGACGCTGCCGATAGATCGCCAGGAGGATCGCCAGGGCAACTGCCGCCTCGGCCGCAGCCACGGTGATAATAAACAGGGCGAAGATCTGGCCGTTGAGCCCGTGCGCGACCTGGTTCGCCGGCGGCACCGGGAGGTAGCGGGAGAAGGCGACCAGAGCTATATTGACCGCATTGAACATCAACTCTATTGACATAAGAATCCCAACGACGTTGCGTTTGGCCAGCGCTCCGAACAGCCCGATCGCGAAGAGGATCGCGCTCAGGACAAGATAGTGAGTCAGGGTGACTGGCACGGGATCAACCCTCCCGGGCAATAACGATCGCCCCGATCATCGCGGCAAGGAGAAGCAGGCCGGCAAGCTCGAATGGGAGTAGGAAAGGTCCCATCAGGAGCTCGCCCAGCGTCCGGGTCACGTCAGTGACCCCGCCTGGCGTTGCTACCTCACTGCGGGGAAATACTGCGCCCGCGAGCGTCAGGACCAGCAGAAGCCCCAGCAAGGTCGCAACCACGGCGGCGATGCCGCGCTGGGAATTGGGTGGATTGCTATCTGGAGCGTAGCTCCGCTGGGTCAGCATGATCGCAAACAGGAGAAGCACCGTGATCGCGCCCACGTAGATAATTACTTGGGCTGCGGCGATGAACTCGGCTCCCAGCAGGACGTAGATCCCCGCGATCATAAAGAAGACAAAGACGAGCGCGAGGGCCGCATGGACAATCCGCGGAAGCAAGACGACCGCCAGGGCTCCGATCACGAGGCTAATCGCGATCACGTAGAAGGCGAGTGCTGCCCAGGTCTCGGTGGTCATACTGCCATCTCCCGGCGCCGCGCCGCGTGCCACCGAGAGATGGACTGACGGAAAGGCACACTGTTCGTGGCAGCTCCGGTCGCCATTCGCGTGACGGTCCCGATCACACGTAACCCCCTAGGCCGTCAGCGCCTGGTATACCCAGATCCCCACGCCGGTGAGCAGAACGTTTACCAGGGATACCGGGAGCAGATAACGCCAGGCGAGGGCCATGAGCTGATCAACCCGCACGCGCGGCAAGGTACCGCGCAGCCAGTAGAAGATAAAGAAGAGCGCGTAGGTCTTGAGAAGAAACCAGACGTACGGCGGCAGAATCGGGCCAAGCCACCCACCGAAGAAGAGCGTCGCTCCAAGCGCGGCAACGGAGAACGCGTTCAGGTACTCCGCCAGGAAGAAGAGCGCGAAGCGCACACCACTGTACTCGATGTGGTAGCCCGCCACGATCTCTGATTCGGCCTCCATGAGATCAAAGGGGGTCCGGTTGAGCTCAGCGGTCGCCGAGATGAAGTACACCACGAAGCCAAGAGGCTGGAGCAGAATATTCCAACGCCAGCCCGACCAGGCGGCCTGTCCCTGCACAATGCTCACCGTTGATAGAGAGCCGCTGATCATCGCAACACCGAGGATCGAGAAGACGAGCGGGATCTCGTAACTGACCATCTGCGCCGCCGCGCGCATGGCCCCGAGCAGGGCATACTTGTTGTTCGAGCCCAGCCTGCCATCAGCATGCCAACCGCTGTCAGCGAGGATACTGCGACGACGTAGA
>DATGMJ010000283.1:0-3402 GCA_035293685.1 Chloroflexota bacterium
ACCACGCGCAAGCGCGCGTCAAGGGCGTGCCGATCGAGGAACGAACCACTCTGAATCGCAAAGTTCCGGACGGCCGCATAAGATGGCGTCGTTCCGACGATACGCGTATTCCAGTTCTCGCGGCCTGCGATCACCTGACCAAACGTATCCAGCTCGGGGGCGACCGCCACTACCGGTAGATCCGCCTCCGCAATCGCGAGGGCATCCTCGTACGTCAGGGTAGGCTGGCTCCCCACCTGCTGCCGCACCTGCCCCTGGCGACGAGCGCCCGGCCGGATGAAGAGCAGATTCGTCCCGAGCGCTTCGACACTCGTCGTAACCTGCTGTTCCACTCCCTCGCCAACCGCAATGAGCGCGATGACTGCACCGATGCCGATGACGATCCCGAGGATGGTCAGGATTGCCCGCGATGTATTCGCCTGGAGGGCCCGGACGGCCACCCGGATACACTCGATCACGTCCACCGGACGACCTCACGATCGGACTGCGGGTACACCCAGCGAATATCATCGTTGGGCTCATCGCGAATGATTTCCCCATCGCGAATCTGGATAATTCGTCGGGCGTGCGCGGCGATCTCGCGGTCGTGAGTGACCAGGATCACCGTCATTCCCCGCTCGCGGTTCAGCCGCTGGAAGATCCCCATGATCTCTCGGCTGGAGTGCGAGTCGAGGTTACCGGTCGGCTCATCAGCCAGGATCAGGCTCGGATGATTAACGAGGGCTCGAGCAATCGCCACGCGCTGCTGCTGGCCGCCGGAGAGCTCGCTGGGGCGGTGAGCCGCGCGATCAACCAGCCCTACCCACGCCAACGCCTCGAGGGCGCGGCGCCGCCGGTCGCGCACGCCTGCGTACACCAGGGGAAGCTCGACCTGTTCGAGAGCGGTCATGCGGGGCAAGAGGTTAAACATCTGGAAGACGAAGCCAATCTTCCGGTTCCGAATCATCGAGAGCTGGCTGTCATCCAGACGGCTGACCTCCATGCCGTCGAGGTAGTACACACCCGTAGTGGGCTGGTCGAGACACCCCAGCACATTCATCAGGGTCGACTTTCCTGATCCCGATGGCCCCATGATCGCGACCAGTTCGCCCTGCTGAACGGTCAGCGACACCCCCTGGAGCGCATGGATCACCTGCGAGCCGACCCGGTAGACCTTCGTCAGGGCATGGGCCATGATGACCGGGACGCCCTCTCTCTGCGGCCTCTCTTCCTGCCCTCTGTTCACCCCACTGGCCCTCTGGCACGTCGAGAGCGAGCGTTCTTGCGAAATCGCCTCTCGCTCCTCGGGGCCGTTCGATCGGCTATCTCTGGCCCCCGGCGAACGGTGGCAGCACCGCGGTGGTGACTGGCATGACCACGGCATCACCCTCTTTCAGGCCGCCCAGGATTTCGCTAAACTGATCCCCCACGATGCCTATGGTAACCTCGCGCGTCACGAGGCGGCCACCCTCCAGGACCGTCACCACACGCCGATTACCATCACTGCGGATGGCGCGGTTGGGGACCAGGAGCGCGCTATCCTTCCGCGCGTAGATAATATCGGCATCACCAGTCATGCCGGGTCTGACCCCGGCTGCATCCTGTAGGAGGATTGTCACGACATAGGTCGCGACACCCTGCTGCACCGCGGCACTGGGGGCGATCGCCGCGACCCTCCCCTGGAACGTCTTGCCAGGCAGTGCTTCAAAGGTCACCGCCGCATTCTGACCGACCTGAACGTGGGCGATATCGGTCTCATCGATACTGACATCCAGATGGAGATTACTCGGATCAACCAGTGAGACGACTGGCGTCCCGGCCCCGGGGGATACCATCTCGCCCACGTTCACCGACACTGCGCTGACAATCCCATCGAACGGGGCCCGTAGCGTCGCCGACTCGAGGTTGTATCGGGCCAGGTCGAGCTGTGCCTGTGCCTGATCGACCGCTGCGCGCGCCGCATCGAGGTCAGCGCGGGTGTACGGAGAACGTTTCAGCGCGAGCTGTGCTTCAGCTTGCGCCACCGCGGCGCGCTGCTGATCAATATCAGCCTGGGTGTACGGATGTCTCTTCTCGTCCAGGGACTGCTGGGCCTGGACGACCGCCGCCTCAGCCTGGGCGATCTCATCAGGGAGCGGACCGTTCTGGAGCTGCTTCAGCCGCGCCGTGGCGCTGTCGAGCTGGGCCCGTGCACTTGCCACCGCCGCCTTCGCCGCCGCCACGTCCTCCGGCTTCGCCGGCTGCTGCACCTGGGCCAACTTCACCTGAGCCTGCTGGAGAGCGGCCTCGTCCGCCGCGACCGTGGCATTGGCCGCATCACAGAGGTAACGCGGGTTGACCGGGTTACAGCTTCCATCACGGCTGATCTGTGCTGACCAGAGCGCATCCCTGGCTTGGGCAACGGCAAGACTAGCCGCCTGAACAGCGAGCGGGTCGGGTGGACGCTGGAGGTTAGCCAGATTCGCCTGCGCACTGGCCAGCGCCGCCCGGGCCTGATCGACCGCAGCCTGAGCTGCTGCCAGATCGGCTGGCAGACTTCCGCCCTTGAGTTCGTGGAGTTTGGCCTGCGCGCTTGCGAGGGCAGCCTCAGCCGCCCGAACCTCCTCAGGACGTCCACCTGCAAGCATTGCCGCGAGCTTCGCCTTTTCCGCGTCGAGCTGGGCCTGCGCTGCCGCGATCTCCTCCGGTCGGCTACCCGACTGCACTGCCTCGAGTTTGGCCCGGGCACTGGCCAGATTCGCCTGGGCCTGTTCGACTTGGATCTCGAGATCGGTCGTATCCAGGCTGGCCAGGACATCCCCCTTGTGGACAGCTTGGCCGACCTGCACCGGTAACGCGGCGACACGGCCGGCCGTCTTGAATGACAGCTTCGCCTGGGTGAATGGCGCAACCTGGCCGGTACTATTGACAACCGCGGTAATGGGGCCACGGATAACGCGGACGGTCGCAACCGGCGGCGCCGTGACCGCAGAAGGTCGAACAACGACCAGGTAGATCCCCAGCACGACCACCGCGCCAGCCGCGACAATCACTGCCCAGAAGACGAACCGGCTGACCGGGAGACCAAGCGGTCCGCGCCCAATCGGGGAAGCTGCAGGCACCGAGGAGATCTGCATGACGCCGCACCCCAGCGATCACCACGGCAAGACGTTCACCTGAGCGACGCGCCTCGGGGAGAACCGCATGTTTTGTCAACATCTCCCCACCCGCCGCCGTGCGGCCTTCCTGCCGTTTGACACGGCTCGATTATAGAGAGCCGTCCGGGATGGGTCAAATACATATAAACACCGGTGCTCTACCATCCTACCGCACACCAGCCGCCTCAGTTTGATGTTGAGCATCTGAATCCAGGAAGATAGAGAGCAGTCAGGAGAGCACACTCGGTGTCTGGGAACGGACTCAAAGGTGAGCGCTCGAGAGAGG
>DATGMJ010000284.1:0-4745 GCA_035293685.1 Chloroflexota bacterium
CCCGTCGGGTCGTCGAGGGCGAGGGTATTCCCCGGGTCAATCCGGCCGTTGATCTCGCCAATGCCGTCAGTCTGCGCTTTCTCGTGCCGGTCGGTGCCCACGACCTGGACCGCCTCCGGGGAGACTTCCAGGTGCGCTACAGCGGTGAAGACGACATCTTCACTCCCCTCGGTCATACCGGGGCGGAGGCGGTCGCTCCGGGTGAGATCGTCTTCGCCGACGATCAGGCGGTGCGCACCCGCCGGTGGATCTGGCGGCTCGGCGAGAAGGGGAAGGTGACCGAGAACAGCCGTGCGATTATCTTCCCCATTGACGGCTTCATCGGGCGGACCGATGCGGCCGTCCGCCAGGCCACCGCGGAGCTCGCCCGCGCCGTCCAGTCCCTACTTGGAGGAACGGTCTGGACCGGCTTCGTCGACCGTGACATGCCGACCGTCGATCTGCCGGTGCCGATTCGTCTGCATCCTGATCCGATCGAGGCCGTGCTCGAGCGCGGCATCGTCGAGATCATCGGCCGGGAGGAGCTCGAGCGCCGCCTCCGCGCTGGCGAACGCATTCGGATTTACCTCGGCGTGGATCCGACAAGCCCGGTCATTCACCTTGGCCATGCGGTCGCCTTGCGCAAGCTCCGCCAGCTCCAGGATCTCGGCCACACGATCATCTTCCTGATTGGCGATTTCACCGGGCGAATTGGCGATCCGACCGACAAGAGTGCCGCCCGGGTCCAGCTGACCCATGCCGAGGTGCTCGAGAATGCGCGGACCTATGTAGCGCAGGCCGCGAGGATCCTGGACGTCTGGTCGCCGACGAACCCGGTCGAGATCCGCTACAACGGCGAGTGGTGGGACAAGATGACCGCGCGCGATATGATCGAGCTTGCGGCCAACTTTACCGTCCAGCAGATGCTCCAGCGCGATATGTTCCAGCGGCGGATCGAGGAGAATCGGCCGATCGGCCTGCACGAGCTCCTCTATCCTCTCCTGCAGGGCTACGACAGCGTGGCTCTCGAGGTGGATGCCGAGATCGGCGGAACGGATCAGACATTTAACATGCTGGTCGGACGCACCCTGGTGCGTCTTCTTCAGAATCGGGAGAAGTTCGTGATCACCGTGCCGCTTCTTGAAGGGACCGACGGCCGTAAGATGAGCAAGAGCTATCAGAACGTCATCGGGGTCACTGATCCTCCCTTCGATATGTACGGCAAGGTCATGTCATTGAAAGACGAGCTGATCACCCGCTACTTCGAGCTCCTCACCGATGTGCCGGAAGCGGAGATTCGCCAGATGGCCCGCCAGATGGAGCGCGGCGAGGTGAACCCGATGGAGCTAAAGAAGCGGCTCGCCTTCGAGATCGTGAGCCAGTTCCACTCGCCCGAGGATGCGCGGTCCGCGGCGGAACGCTTCGCGCGCGAGGTTCAGCAGCGCGAGCTGCCGGCGGAGATCCCCGAGGTTCCCCTGCCGCGCGGCGGTGACTGGCCCGTGGCCGACCTGCTGGTTGCGCTGAAGCTTGCGACCAGCAAGAGCGACGCGCGCCGTCTCGTCGAGCAAGGGAGTGTGTCAATCGATGGCCAGCGTGTGACTGATCCCCGTGCGGTGATCCCGGTCCGCCCGGGCATGATCATCCGGGGACGCCGCCGCCAGTTCGCACGCGTCGCCCTTCCGGACTCGGTAGGCATGCGCTGAGGCGCGTCAGCACATACGTATAATGGGGATGATCGCTGGCACAGGTGTCCGAGCCTGGCCACCAGGACAGAGGGAGCGATGGTGAAGAGGGTAACGACGATACTCGGCCTGGCCGCGGGCGCAGCGGCTGGCCTCGGGGCTCTCAATACCTGGCTGAGCTGGCAGGCCGGACCGCTGGAGAATCCCCTGCCCGGCTCCGGCCACTTCTACCACTGGGTGCGCGACAACGAGGTGTACAACATCTTCTACAAGGTGCAGGGGGAGGGCCGACCGGTGGTCCTGGTGCACGGCATTCACGCCGCGGCGTCGAGCGCGGAGATGCTGCATCCCTTCAGCGGCCTGGCCCGCGACCACCGTGTTTACGCACTGGATCTCCTCGGCTTTGGGCTCTCCGACCGCCCGGGCCGGACCTACACTGCTATTGATTACGTTGACCTGCTGGATGACTTCTTGCGCGACGTTGTCCAGCAGCCAGCGGCGATCATCGGGAGTGGCCTGGGCGCGGCCTATGCCATCACGGTTGCGGCGCGCGCTCCGGAGCGCGTGGACCGCCTGCTCTTGATCTGCCCGACCGGCCTGGAGCACCTGGCGGATCCTCCCTCGACCTGGCAGCGTCTGGCCGGTCGCATCCTGCGTACGCCCATCCTGGGCAGTGCCCTATTCAATGCTCTGGTCTCGCGCCGCGCTCTGCGCTACTTCCTGACCGAACGCGTTTACGCGGATCCCGCGCGGGTTACCGAGGCGATGATCGACGCCTACTACTGCACCAGCCACCAGGCCGGAGCCCGGTATGCGCCCGCGGCGTTCATCGGCGGTGCCCTGAACCAGAGCGTGCGCGAGACCTATCCGACGCTGTCCCAGCCGGTGCAGATCGTGTGGGGGCGTGCGGCGAAGATCACGCCGGTGAGCGACGCCAATCAATTTATCCGCCTGCGCCCCCGATCGCATCTGAGGGTTTTCGACCGGGCCGGCCTGCTGCCGCACGATGAGTGTCCGGACGAATTCCTCGCCCTCGCCCGGGAGGCCCTGGGAGCGGCCAGGTCTGAACCTGCGGCCGATACCTAGCGGCCGGCGAGGCAGTGATGCGCCGCGCTTCCCCGGAACGCTGAGCGGCTGGAGGGCGCTGCGGCGTTCGCACATTGGTTCGTGCTGGCGTCGAGGCGCCGAATTCGGTACAATCACCGTGGCGAGATACAGGTGTGAGCACGGGCGGGTGAGCACTTCCCCGGACGGTACCTGGTGACCCGGTGACGAGGTGGGGTGTGGAGATCGGAAACGTTCGACTGGTGAAGATCGAAGAAGAGATGCGCGGCGCCTACCTTGATTACGCGATGAGCGTGATCACGGCCCGGGCGCTCCCCGACGTGCGTGATGGGCTGAAGCCGGTCCAGCGGCGCATCCTCTACGCCATGGACGAGCTCGGGCTCCGGCACACCGCCCCCTACAAGAAAAGCGCCCGCATCGTTGGCGAGGTGCTCGGCAAATATCACCCCCATGGTGATGCTCCGGTCTACGACACGATGGTTCGGCTCGCCCAGGACTTCACGATGCGCTACCCGCTCGTGGATGGTCAGGGAAACTTCGGGAGCATCGACGGTGATCCGCCTGCGGCCATGCGGTACACCGAGGCGCGACTCACTGCGCTGGCCGAGGAGCTCGTCGTCGACATCGACAAGAATACTGTTGACTTCCAGCCCAACTTCGACGAGTCGACCCGGGAGCCGCGGGTTCTGCCAGCCAAGCTTCCCAATCTTCTCGTCAATGGCTCCTCCGGCATCGCCGTGGGCATGGCCACGAACATTCCGCCGCACAATCTGAACGAGATCGCCGATGCCGCGATCTACCTGATCGATCACTACGATGCCTGCATCGCCCGGGGGGTGCCGTTCGATATCGTCTGGGCCCGGGCGATGAACCTGCCCATCGACGATGCGACCCTGGCCGCCGCCTTCAGCCGCCTGCCCCGAAGCCTGCAGGCAGAAATCAGCGAGCGAGCGAAGCAGCAGGCCGCCGCGACCGGCACGCCGGTTGATCTCGGGCACGCCCTCCTTGACTATGTGAGCGCCATGATCGATGTGACGCCGGATAAGCTCATGGAGTTTGTCAAGGGGCCCGATTTTCCCACCGGCGGCATCATCCACGGGATCGAGGGGATCAAGCAGGCCTACACGACCGGCCACGGGCGGATCGTGGTTGGCTCGCGGGCAACCATTGAGGAACTGCGAGGCGGACGCTACCAGATCGTTATCACCGAGCTCCCCTATCAGGTCAACAAGGCAAGCCTCATCGAGCGGATCGCCGAGCTGGTCCGCGAGCGGAAAATCCCCGGCATCGAGGGCATCGCGGATTTGCGCGACGAGTCCGATCGTGAGGGGCTGCGCATCGTTATCGAGCTGAAGCGTGATGCTGTTCCCCAGCAGATCCTGAACATCCTGAACAAGCATACTGCCCTGCGCAGCTCCTTCTCGGTCAATATGCTCGCCCTGGTTGACGGTCAGCCCCGCACGCTGACCCTGAAAATGGCCCTGCTCCACTACCTGAACTACCGCAAGGGCGTCCTGACGCGGCGGACGGAGTTCGAACTGGAGAAGGCCCGCCAGCGTGCCCATATTCTGGACGGGCTGAAGATCGCCCTGGATCATCTCGACGCGGTGATCCAGACCATCCGCCAGGCGCGCGACGCCGATGCTGCGCGGGCAACCCTGATGAGCCGGTTCGGCCTTTCCGAGGTGCAGGCGCAGGCGATTCTCGACACGCAGCTCCGGCGTCTGGCCGCCCTTGAGCGCGAGAAGATCCTCCAGGAGCTGAAGGATGTCCAGGCGCTGGTCCGCAAACTCGAAGGCCTTCTGGCCAATCCCATCAAGATCCTGCACCTGGTTCGTGAGGATCTCATCGAGCTCAAGACGAAGTATGGCGACGCGCGGCGAACTCAGATCGTCGCAAAGGAAGCTGATGAGCTGACCCTGGACGACCTGATCCCCGAGCAGGACATCGTGATCGTGCTTACCCGCCGCGACTACGTCAAGCGGCTTCCTGCCGATACCTACCGCGTGCACTCACGGG
>DATGMJ010000285.1:0-3176 GCA_035293685.1 Chloroflexota bacterium
TCCGTTCGACGATAGCGAGGAGCGCATCGAGGGCGCGGCAGGACGATGCGTGGAGGACTGCCGGCCAGCTTTGCTCGATCGCCTGCCGTACGCGGTCATCCGGCGGCGGGCGGTACACGGAGCCGGCCAGCTCGGCCGACCACCGCTGGATCATCGCGGTGATGAACGCGTGATGGGGGAGAGGCTGGCGCTCCCGGCCCCGCTGGTCGACATCGTCCATCGCAAGGAGGGTGGTGCCGCGGTAGAGCTCGACGAGGAAGCGCCGGCTGCCGGGGAACTGTTCCAGATAGAGGCGGTTCACCCGCAGGTCGTTCACCGCGTTGAGCAGGAGCTCGGCCGAACGGGCTGCGCACCCCTGGCTTTCTGCCCAGCGGGCGAACTGATTGAAGGCAGGCACGGCGGCGGGGCCGCTGAAGAGCACCTCGGCGACCTCGTGGCAGAGTGCACCGAGCGAACGGGCCGGGGGCCATTCGCCGAGGAGATTCGGAGGATAGATCACCTCTTGCCGGTCAGGGACGTACGCCCACCAGGCGCCGGGGACAATGCGCACGCGCTGGTCTTGCAGGAGGAGACGGGCCACCGTCTCCAACTCGGCGGGCAGGTAAGGAGAGGTGGCTTCGTGAGATGGATCCGTGGTGTGGTCCGTGCGGGTCATCTGCCAGTCCTGGGGCTCGACCGCGCGGCTCGGGCCCGGCCCGGTCGACGCGGCATGTCAATCACCGCCGAGTCCGTATTGAAGGAGAACCGGCTCGAGGATTCGTCGGACGCTTTCCGGTGCGCCCTCCAGGATCCCGATGCGCAGTCGCTCGGCGAAATCGGGGCCGCCGCCGGCCCGGGCAATGGCGACGAGTTCGGCTGTGCTGAGGGCAGCGCGGCGCGCCGCCTGCCGGAGGGCCTCCTGGGCGGAGCGGGACAGGCCCACGAGTGTCGCCGGATCAACCTTGCCTGCGACGAGGCGACGGCAGTAATCGACCAGGCGAACACACCGCTCGATCGTGGCGGCGTCAGCGGCCGGCGCGACGAACCGGAGAATCGCGACCTCATCGCTCACCGGCGGGTAACTCACACTGACGATAGCTCCGAAGCGATTCTCGACACCCTCGTTGAGTGGCTTCACGCCCGGGCCGTCGAGGTAACCGGTTGCGATCACCCACGCTGATGGATGGACGCGGTAGACCCGCCCATCAGGTAAAGCGAGGCGTGCCCCCTTATCAAAGAGGCCGTTCAGAAGGGAATGGACGTCGGAGTAGGCCAGGTTGTACTCGTTGGCGATAATCGTGTGGCCGGCTGCCAGGGCCTCGAGAAACCCCTGGGTCTGCCAGCGGGTTACGCCCCCGATCAGACGGCGCACCGCGCTGAGATCGGTCTTTGCCGTCTCGCCGGTGAAGCCCATTTCGACAACCGTTCGGCCGCGAAGATAAGCCAGGGTTCTTGCCAGGCTTGACTTCCCGGATCCCGTTGGACCGGCCACGAACACCGGGCGGCCGAGGAGCAGAGCGGCTTCCATCAGCGCAAGGACGCGCACAGTGTGGGCGGTCAGGCAGGGGAGCAGTTCCTTTGGGCGCAGACGGCGTCCAAGCGGCGCGGGGACGTTGAGGCCATCCTGATCACGGAGAAGCCGGAGGATCTCATCAAGTCGGTCCGGGTCGCGAATCTGTTGCCCGTTCGCATCGTAGGCGCGAATCCGGATTCCCTGTCCAAAACGCCAGCCCGCCGGGCCACTCGCATCGGCAACCAGCCGTTCGGCGATCAGGACCTTTCCCCCGTCCGGCAGAGGGCGAATAAAGCGGAGCCGATGAATTGCCCCGGGCCGTCGCGCGGGCGGCGCCGCGATGGGGGCGCGGGGGGGAGCGCCGGCCGAATCGACCGGGACGGCCTCGCCCGGAGCAAGGGCGGGCCATTGGACTCGATACGGGCGCACGCGCTCTGTCGCGTCCGCGTCCAGGCGGGCCTCACCCAGGTGCTCGCGTGCTGCCTGCACCGCGCGGGCGCGCGCATCTGCGGGAACAGTCGTGAGCAACGCCTGCTCCAGCACGTCGGCGAGTGGCAGTCCGGTGATCTGGGCAATGCCCAGCCAGTGCACCAGGGTCCGCGTCGACAGGTGCGACTGCATCACGTTGCCGATCTGGGGATCGCGGCGGAGGCTCGCGGCCAGGTTGGCCACGCGCTGGCAGAGGGTGGAATCGATCCGGATCCCGAGCCGGGCAAAGATCGGCAGGGACGCGAACTCGTGCTCAACCGCCTCTGCCTCCTCGTCCGGCGGGAGAAAGTCCATCTCGATAAAGCCGAGACCCCGACCAAAGCGCCGCTCGATTGCACGCCCCATCTCCAGAGTCCCGATGTAGTTCGGGTTGGCTGTGCCGATGAGGCCGAAATCTCCGTGGACGGTGATCTCGACGTTTCCGCGCTCCGTGCCGGAGAGAACCAACCGGCCGGTATCCATGGCCTGGGAGAAGATGTTGAGCAGGTCGGGGGGGAGCATGTTGATTTCATTGAGAAGGAGCTTCTTGCCGCGGAGCATCGCCTCGACCGCCGGCCCCGGAACGGTCAGGGTACTCTGCTGAAGGGCACTGTCTCGGACGAGCTCGACTGAGGCGTAGAAGTCGCTCAGGGCCGTATCCCCACTGAACGTCAGCTCGGTGCACGGCTGGTTGGCCAGGTAGCAGTACGTCTTGGCCATGGTCGTCTTGCCGCAGCCGGTCGGTCCAACCAGAAGGATGAAACCGTGCTGGCCGGCTGCCGAGTCGAGGTCGGCAATCCGGCGCAGTACCCGCGCCATCGAGGGCGTGATGTGGGTGAAGATCTCCGACTCATCCGGCACCTCGCCGGCCAGATCGGAGATGGACGGGAGGCGCGTAAGCTGGCTGTCCCAGTGCGCCGGATCCGGCGGCCGGCGAAGCGGCTGCAGTGCGCTCCGGTCCGGATAGCGACGCCGGGGATACCAGCGCCCGTCGATGGCAAAGCTGTCCGGGGTGAGCGTGACAAGCGGTCCAAACGCACGCGTGCCCCCTTCGAGGGTCGGTGCGGCGCGGGATCGGTCGAGGGTCATGGGCAGGCCATCAGGCGTAGCGCTCTTCCTTCCAGGGGTCGCCGCGCATGTGGTATCCGTACTGCTCCCAGAAGCCAGGCCGGTCATCGGCAAGGAACTCAAATCCGCGCACCCACTTGGCGCTCTT
>DATGMJ010000286.1:0-4063 GCA_035293685.1 Chloroflexota bacterium
GAAAGGCCGTCGCCCTGGCAACCGTCGTCAGCGTGGTTGGATCGGCGCCTCGCGGGGTCGGCGCCAAGATGGCCATCTCGGAGGATGGCGAGATGGCCGGTTCAGTCAGCGGCGGATGTGTCGAGAATGCGGTCATTGAGACTGCTCTCGATGTCCTCCAGACCCGGCGTCCCCAGCTCATCCGCTTCGGGATTAGTGACGAGGAGGGCTGGGAGGTGGGACTGGCGTGCGGAGGGACGATTGAGGTCTTCGTCGAGCCCCTCCTGGAACAACCGGATCGAGGCGGGTAGGAGCGGTGGCGGCACTCGTTGATGTGCTCCGTCGGGCGATCGAGGCGGAAGAGCCGGTTGCGGCCGTCACGATCGTCCGGGGCGAGCCGCTCGGACAGAAGATGCTGGTCTTCGAAGACGGCCGGGTAGAAGGAAGTCTTGGCGCTCCAGAGCTGGACGAGCGGGCGATCGCCGCGGCCCGTCAGCGTCTGGCCGACGACGAGTCCGGGCTGTCGCCGCTCGCTGAGGGCGTTGAGGTGTTCATTGATGTCTTCGCACGTCCTCCACACCTCGTCCTCGTAGGCGGCGTTCATACCGCGATCGCCCTCGGGCATATTGGGAAGCTTCTCGGCTTCCGGGTGACAGTCGTGGACGCGCGCGAGAGATTCGCCTCGCGCGAACGGTTCCCGCATGTCGACGACATCATCATCGCCTGGCCCGATGAAGCCTTGAATACCATGCGGATCGACTCGCGCACGTACATCGCGATCCTCACCCACGATCCCAAGTTCGACGAGCCAGCCCTGGTCGCCGCGCTGAGCCGACCGGCGCGCTATGTGGGGGCAATCGGTAGTCGCAAGACGAGCCAGGACCGCATCGCCCGTCTCAAACGCCGCGGACTGACCGATGAGCAGATCGCCCGCATTCATGCACCGATCGGCTTGAATATCGGCGCGCGGACACCGGAGGAGATTGCGCTCAGCATCGCGGCCGAGATCGTGGCGGTGCGCCGGGGCCAGAGCCTCCCCCCATCGTCGTTCGCGGCGACGAGTCGAAGCGGAAATGACTGATGAGCAGGCAGGCAGATGCCAGCCCTACCGCCGTGGCTGGCCTGCTCCTGGCGGCAGGCGCATCAACCCGCCTGGGCCAGCCGAAACAGCTCCTGCCCTTCGCGGGGCGCCCGCTGGTGCGTCACGTGGTCGAGCAGGCACTGCAGTCCCGCCTGGCATCCCTGACAGTCGTGGTGGGCTTCCACGCCAGCGAGGTTCGGGCGGCGATCGCTGATTTGCCGGTCTCGATCATCGAGAACGCCGCGTACGCTCAGGGGCAGAGCACATCCCTACGGGCGGGCCTGCTGGCACTGCCGCGTGAGACGGCCGCTGTTCTGGTCCTGCTGGTGGATCAACCGTTTGTCGACACTGCCCTGATCGATCGCCTGATCGGGCTGTATGAGGAGACCCGTGCCCTCATCGTCGCTCCTGTGTACGGTGACCGCCGGGGGAATCCCGTCCTCTTTGATCGAAGGCTCATTCCGGAACTCCTCACGATCGTCGGGGATACTGGTGCACGGGAGGTGATCGCGCGCTGCCGCGATCACCTGGTAACCCTCACCCTGCCTGATGATCGGCCCTTCCAGGATATCGATACCTGGGACGATTACCGCCGCCTCTCAGGGGGGTCACCGTAACCGGAAGCCCGCGTCGGCGCACGCTCCGATGGTCCCATGGTCCACCGCTCTCCGGGCCGTAGGCCAGCACCACAGCAGTGCGGACTGGGAGATGGACGACCACCCGTCCCCGCCAGGAGGCCTCGAGGCGCGTGCCGGTCCCGATCGGGACAGCCGCCGACTGGCCGTCATCAGCCGACCACTGTACGGTCCCTTCGCTACTGCCGCGATGCGGTAACCGAAAACGGCTCTCATCAGTTGCCAGGAGAATCGTCCAGCCAAGCATCTTCCACGGACGCGCCAGCCGGGTCCGCAGTCGCACCTGCCGCTCCGCACCGAAGTTCGCCAGAATGATCCGCTCGTCCCCCTCCACCCAGCGGCGGATCAGAATACAGTGATCGTCCAGTGCGACTGCCGCGAGCCCCGCCGTGCTCCGGGAGAAGACTTTGTCACGGGTACGCAACTGGAGGAGGATGCGGTAGAGCCGAAGCAAACCGGCATGCTGATCGCGTTCGGCGAGATTCAAGCGTGAGCGAAGGAACGTCTCTACGGCTTGCGGATCAGGGATACGGGAACGAGCAGAAGGATCGGCAAACGCGCGGAATGCGGCAAACTCACGGCGGCGTCCTTCGGTGACCAGGCATCCCAGCTCCGGTCGGTGATCAGTGAAGTACAGGAACGGGGAGGTCGCGGCGAACTCCTGCCCCATGAACAGCAAGGGAATGGATGGGAGAAGGAGAAAAAGGCACGATGCCACCGCGTACATCTCTGGATCCACCAGGTGATGTAGACGCTCGCCCAGCGCGCGGTTGCCGACCTGGTCGTGATTCTGCAGGCAGATCACGCAGGACGCAGGCGGGTAGTTGGCATACCCTCCTTCTCTACTGATCCCGCCCGAACGCACCCCGGCCAGGACGCGCCGCTCGATGACCGCGGCGACTGTCCGCAGTGTACCGTCATAGTGCCGGTAATAGCCTTCGCGTTCGCCTGTCAGCAGTACGTGCACGGCGTGATGAAAGTCGTCGGCCCAGATAGCGTCGAATCCAAAGCCGCCCAGGGCGACGGGTCGGAGGAGGCGGGGGTCGGATGCCTCGCTCTCCGCACAGAGGAAGATCTGCCGATCCGCCCCGGCGGCAGCGCGGCATGCCGCCGTGACCTCGGCGAGGATATGTGGGCGGCTGGCATCGTGAATGGTATGGACAGCATCGAGGCGGAGGCCATCGACATGGAAATATCGAAGCCAGTAGCGAGCGTTCTCGATCACCATCTCGCGCACGCGCGCCGCCCCGGCTCCATCGAAGTTCAGGGCATCGCCCCACGGAGTGTGGTAGCGGTCGGTAACGTAGTCATCGCTGTAGGCGGCAAGATAGTTTCCGTCAGGCCCGAGGTGGTTATACACAACATCAAGGACAACGGCCAGGCCGTGGTGATGAGCGGCGTCAACGAGCCGCTGAAATGCGCGCGGGCCTCCGTACATGCGAGACGGCGCGAAGAGAAACACGCCATCGTAGCCCCAGTTCCACCGCCCTGGAAACTCGGCGATCGGCATCAGTTCAATTGCCGTGATACCGAGGTCGCGCAGTTCGGGAAGCAGATCAACCACGCCATCAAAGGTTCCGCAAGGGGTACAGGTACCGACGTGAACCTCGTAGAGCACGAGCCGCTCTGGTGCGATCCCCCGCCATGCGCTGTCGCTCCATGGGAAGCGTGCCACATCAACCACTTCCGATGGGCCGTGGATACCCTCCGGCTGGTAGCGTGACCATGGGTCCGGATAACTTCCCCCGCCATCAAGCCGAAAGCGGTAGCGAACGCCTTCGCTGACGCCCGGCACGTACCGCCCGAAGAGACCGTCCCCGCGGGGCTCCAGAGAAAGGCACTCGGTGCCGTCGGCGCGGACCAGCTCGACGGCGACCTCGCGGGCCTTTGGCGCCCAAACCGAGAAATCCACTCCGCCCCGGACCACATTGGCCCCAAGGGAAGTCTGGTGTTGATCCGCTAGTCCGTGCTCGTTAGCGGCCATGAGCTCAGCTCTTGCCCTCGCGTCCTTCCAGACGCTGGAGAAGTGCAACCGGAAACGAGGACAGGATCTCGGCGGCGCGCAGGGTCGCCCGTCCCGCGAACTCTCTGGCGGTCACGATCTCGTCGGTGAACAGGTTCCGGTAGCGGGTGCACGGCTCCGCATCGGGCACCGGAAGCGCGGTATCCTGCCAGATATCGCCGATCGGCGGTATCGTGGCCTCACCAGTCACCGATACTACCAACCGGGGAACGACCGCGAGAAAGCTGGTCCTGCCATTCGATCGTTCGACGGCTACCAGATGATTCCGGTAGGCACCAGTCGCGTCCAGGCCGCGGTACTCGCCGTCGAGGAAGACATCAGGATTCCTCCGACGGACTGCCAGAG
>DATGMJ010000287.1:0-9837 GCA_035293685.1 Chloroflexota bacterium
TACCCGGTTGATCCATGTAACGAAGTTTTTGACATTACCAGCCTCGGCCTTCGCCACAAGCTGAGGCAGATCCTTGCGGTCCCAGGTTGCCTGGACTGCTGGGATTGGATCAACAACTGCAAAGAAGTTCGTCCCAAGCGAGGATCGAGCCTCTGGTTTATCATAGGGCGGGATGAACAGGACGGCATTCGTATCCGGATCGCGCTTCCAGTGCACTCCCTCCTTTCCCCAGTGCAGGGCCGTAGCGAGATCCACCGACGATGCGATCTTATCGAGGACCGCGAGCACTTGGCCAAGCTTGTCACCCTGGAGACTCTTCCCAAATGTGACCGCGGCAGTGACATATCCCCAGTTGAAGTATCCAAACTTACCATCCGGGCCCTTTGGCGCATCGGCGAAGGCGATCTGGGCCTTCGGATTCACCGCCATGAGCTTATCGTAAAACTCGCCCCCCTTGATCAGTCGGTACCAGGTGCAGTTGTCGGTATAGCCAACCTTACCGCGCACCCAGGCATCGGTCATGCCGGGGCTGTCGGTTGAGACAAACTCCGGATCAATGAGCCCTTTTTTGTACCATGACTGAAGCGTTGTCAGAGCACGCCGTGCCCCATCCATCGTAATCCCGTGCTGCACCTCAGTCTCGGACAGGGCCATCCACATGTTTGGGAAGACACCATAGGCGCCATAAAAAGCGCTGGCCATCGCATCGGCCCAGTCCTTACCTTCAAGGGTCAGTCCGAAGGTATGCCCCTTACCATTGCCGGGCGGGTCCTTCTCCACAAACTTGGCGAACGCTTCCTCATGCTCCTCGATGGTTTGTGGAATGCCCGTGATACCCACCGCATCGAGCCAATCCTTCCGCCACCCATTCGTGAATGGGTGGGTCTGACTCGGCTCCATGAGCGGAAGGCCCCAGTTTTTGCCGCCCTGATTACTGGCCAGCCAGGCGTCAATACTGAACTGGTTGACTGCCTCGAAGTAATTCCGCGCGAACTGTCGGGCTGTTGCGAATGGTACCTCGACCAGGATCCCCTGCTGGGAATAGCTCTGCAGCTGATCGGCGTAGGTGATTTGGATCACATCCGGGATGTCGCCGCCAGCGATCCGGGTGTTCAGCTGATCACGGTAGGTATCCCGTTCCAAGGCAATGAGCTTGACATCGACATTGAGTTGCTGCTTCAGCAGCTTGACGCCATCGTTATCAGCATCGACTGGACCAAGGACCCAGTTCGCCCAGGTAAAGCTAAGCGGCTGGGCAGCCGAGGTCGTCTGCGCAGCGGGCGTCGGCGACGAGACCGCGGTAGCGGGAGCCGTCGGGGCGGCCGATGTCGCGGTCGCCGGAGGACTAGCCGGTGCCGCCGTCCGAGGTGGAGCGGCAGTTGGCGTACTGGCTGTGCCGCCGCACGCCGCACCGAGAAGCGCCGCGCCCAGGCTCAGGCTGCTCAGCAGGAATGTGCGCCGCGATGTCAGATATCTTCCTTTCACTCTACGTACCTCCTCGCGCGTTATACTTGGCTCTGCCGGTCCCTACCCCTTCAGCGAGCCAAGGGTAATGCCTTTGATGAAGTAGCGCTGTAGTAATGGGTAGATCAGAACGATCGGAATGGTGCTCACCACGATCAAGGCCGCCTTAACCGTCTCCGGCGTCGGCGGTTGCCCAACCGCACCGATATCGCGCGCGGTCCCTGGCGGGAGGAACATCTCGATCTGATTCTCTAGGAGAATTCGCCGCAGAATGACTTGGAGCACGTACTTATCGTGGTCGGTGATGTAGATCAGGGCATCAAAGTAAGCGTTCCAGTGGCTGACCGCGAGCCACAGCCCGACGGTTGCCAGGACTGGCTTGGACAGGGGCAGGACCACGTGCCACCACACGTCCCAGTCCGACGCACCGTCAAGCTGAGCGGCTTCCTGGAGCTCCCGGGGGATTGCATAGCGGTAGAAGCTTCGGATGATAATGACATTGTAAGCACTGATTCCCGGCAGAATGAGCACCAGAAGCGTATTCAGCAGATGGAGCGATTTGCGCAGGAGATAATCCGGAATCAAACCACCGTTGAACAGCATGGTGAAGAGGATGAGCGCCAGGAAGATGTCCCGGAAAGGGAAATCATCTCGGGCGAGGGGATAAGCGGTCATCGCGGTCACTGCTAGTCCGAAGATCGTGCCGACGACCACGCGGAACACGGTGACGAGGAACGCGTGCCAGACCTCGTGTGAGCCCAGAACGCGATCGTAGGCCTCCAGGCTCACCGGGTAGGGAACGAGATGCAGGGTATCTCGCAGGGCTTGAGCGCGCGTGCTGAACGAGAGAACTACCTGCTCCCAGAAGGGGTAGAGCATAACGACCGCCAGCACGATCATGAACGCGTAAATCCCCAGCACCAGGATCCGGTCAGCCGTTGTATCCTTCACCGTGCTCCGATCCTTCCTCACCGCGCGGGCTCGCCGCCGTCCTCGGCGTTCACCATAGTGCGTACTGCGGGTTCGTCCGACGCACGATCAGATTGACCACGACCAGGAGAATCAATCCAACCAGTGACTTGAACAGACCAACCGCGGTAGCGAAGCTGTACTCCATGCCTACCAGGCCAACACGGTAGACATAAGTATCAATGATATCCGCGACGTCATAGACCTGAGGGTTGTACATATTAAAGATCTGGTCGAAGCCGCCGTTGAGGATGCCGCCCATGCTCAGGATCAGGACAATCCCCACGACTGGCATGATGGAGGGCAGGCTGATCAGCCACATGCGCTGCAGGCGCGAGGCGCCATCTACCACCGCCGCTTCGTAGAGTGTGGGATCGACACCCGCCAGCGCGGCAAGGTAGATGACCGTGCCCCAGCCAACCTCCTTCCAGATATCCGAGACGATCACAACCGGCACGAACCAGGTCTCGCTGGTCATGAAGTAGACGGGCTGGAGCCCCACCAGTTTGATCAGCTGGTTCACGATACCGGTCTCGGGCGAGAGCACCTCACTGACCATCCCGGCGATGATGATCCACGAGATGAAGTGGGGGAGATAGCTGACCGACTGAACTGAGCGCTTAAACCAGCTGTCCGCCAGCTCGTTGAACAAGAGCGCCAGGATGACTGGCGCCGGAAAGCCGAAGACCAGACGGAGCAGACTGATCACGACGGTGTTGCGCACCGCGCGGAGCGCCAGGGGATCTCCGAAGAACTCCTGAAAATGGCGCAGGCCGACCCATGGGCTCCCCAGAATGCCGTCGCTGATGTTGTAGTCTTTGAACGCGAGCAGGAGCCCGTATATCGGGCCGTAAGAGAACACGACGAGGAGCAGAAAGCCTGGCGCGAACATCAGCCAGAGAAGTCGCGCCGCTACAACCCGCTGCCAGAGTAAAAGCTGGCGCAGGCGAAGGCGAGCCGCACTCCGATCGGACGCTGCCGGCGTCGTCAGGGCGCGGACAGAGCGGGCATCCTGCGCTGGCATCCGGTCAGTCCCCCCGTGAGTCTTGGTAGGCCTGCTACTCCGCCCAACCGACTGCGATCGTAGAGGCCCTGTATGGCGCGTTGCAAGGCATGGAGTGACATGGTACAGTCACCGCGGGGACCAAGATGTGACTACGCCCGAGCAGTAGCCTGCTCGGGAGGTTGGTCGTGGATGGTCGCGCGTGATGAATCGCGAAGAATTCAGCCAGGCCGTCCGCGAAGCCCTGCTCCACCTCCACAACCGGCCCTGGCTCGCCCGGAGCCCGCTGGCCAATGCCCTGGCACGGTCCGGCCAGCCCCTCACGGGCGACAACGTGCGGCTCATGCTCCTGGCGGCGATCGACGAGCTGAAGCCGGTCGGCGCGACCACCTCGGCCCTTGCCTGGCGTCCCTACCGCCTGCTTACGCTCCGGTATGCTGAAGGATACGATCTCCCTAAGGTGGCCAGCACACTGGGGATTAGTGTGCGCCAGGCCGCGCGCGCCCAGCATGTTGCGATTGACCTGCTGGTCGACGTCCTCTGGCGGCAGGGGCGTACTGAGACAGGGCCTCCAGGCCCTGCAGGCTCTGCGCCGCTTACCCACGAGACGGATGATGCGCTCCTGGGCGAGCTAACTGCCGAGGCGGCAAAAGTGGCCACGCATGACGCCACCCGCGCCGACCTCGCCAGCACGATTGCCGACGTCGTGCAGATCCTCCAGAACTTCGCCACGGCCCAGGGGGTCACCATCCGCGTTCTCCTGGTTGACGCCCTTCCACCGGTCCGCGTCAGCCGCACGATCATTCGGCAGGCACTCTGCAGCTTGCTGGCCTGGGCAGTCAGCATGGCGGCCGGCGGAGAGCTATTCCTCACTGGACGGGACACCGAGCGGGGGGTTGCCGTGCGTGCAGTCGCCCGCTGGGCAGGTCGCCGTCCCGCGCTGCGGGCAGGCACGGATGCCGAGCTCGAACGGCTTGCGGCAGCTGGCCAGCAGTTGATCGAGACCCAGGGAGGTTTCTTCGAGCGCGGTGATCTTACGACTGGCGATCCCCTGTTCGTCCTCACCCTGCCGCCCGCCCCACTGCGCACCGCGCTCGTCGTGGATGACAACCCGGATGTTGCCCGCCTCGTGCGGCGCTACCTCCGTGACCAGCCATTCCGGGTTATTCACGCCGCCTCCGCCACGAGCGCGCTCCGCCTTGCCAAAACCTTACACCCGGATGTGATCATCCTCGACATCATTATGCCGTTGCGCGACGGCTGGGACGTTCTTTCCGCGCTGCGCCAGAGCGTGGAGACGCGGGAGATTCCAATCGTCGTCTGCTCGATTCTCCCTCACCACGCCCTCGCCATGTCGCTCGGCGCCAACGTCTTTCTGGCCAAGCCGCTCACCCAGCAGACGCTTCTCACGGTTCTCCGTCAGTGCGTTCCTCCCTGAGCAGCGCATCAAGGCCGTGCTTTAGCCAGCGCGCCACCTCGGACACGGTCAGCCCTCCCGGACGCGTCAGCCGCAACTCGCTCGCGACGACCGTCTGGTCTTCCTGACCGTGAGCAGTCACAACGATGATCGCTGTGCCGCGCAGACGGCGGCTGGCGCGGACTGCCTTGATGACCGCATACCCGCTGACGGTCGGGAGCATAAGATCCAACAGGATGAGATCGGGATGATGGCGGCGCAGCAAGGCGATCGCCCGGTCGCCGTCTTCGGCCAGCCACACCGTGCAGCCGGCGATTGCTGACACGACCATGCGTTCCAGGAGTCGCCTCATCTCCGGGTCATCCTCAGCGATCAGTACCTGACGGATGGGACGGCGGAGACGATCCAGCGCGGCGCGAAGCTGGCTGTGCGTGAATGGCTTCAGCAGATAGTCGGTCACCCCGATGGCACGGGCCAGCACCCGTGGGGTCTGGAGCGGGCAGGAGATAACCGGGATAGTTCTGGCCTCCGGCAGGGTGGACCGCAGATCGTGCCAAAGGCGCTCCGCATCGTCCGACCCGAGGATCACCGCATGGACCGGCCCTTCTGCCCACGGTGGACGATCAGTCTCGATCTCGCGCACCGGCACGACCTCATAGCCATCGAGATAACGCTGGAGCACGCGGGCAGTCTGACCAGACGGATCAACGACGAGCAGGCGCCGAGAGCCCGCGCCGTGCAGCCGCTCCAGCGTGCGACCGATCAGAGAGCCAGCTACCGGGCCGCTGTGAATCGGTACCGCCCTTCCTAGAGGCAGGAGCAAATAGAAGTGGCTCCCCTCTCCCCGGGTGCTTTCGACCCACATCGTCCCGCCGTGAAGCTCGGCGAAGCGCTTGCTCACCGCCAGCCCGAGCCCGCTCCCGCCCCGCTGGTGACCGCCCAGCTGGCGGAACTCCTCGAAGACCCGCGGGATATCCTCCGGCGCAATTCCCTCGCCGGTGTCGCTCACCCGAATGAGGACGCTATCTCCCTCGCGCCGCGCCTGGACGGTCACACCCCCCCATTCAGTGAAGCGCACCGCATTGGTGAACAGGTTAATCAGGATCTGGCGAATTCGCGTTCGATCGACGAATAGCAGCGGAATGTCTGGGGCGATCTCTGTCCGAAGGTACAGTCCGCGCTCCTGGTAGAGGACTTCCACAGTAGCAATCGCCTCTTGGATAATCGTTGTGAGCGCGACTTCTTCCCGATGCAGTGCCATCCGGTCAGCCTCGATCTGGCTGAGATCCAGGATATCATCGATCAGATCCGACAGATGGCAGGCATTCCGGTAAATTGCCTCGAGATCACCGCGGTACTCCGCCGGTAGTGGCTCACGATAGGTCGTGAACGGCGAGAGTACCATCATCTCGCAGAACCCAATGATCAGGTTGAGTGGCGTTCGGAGTTCATGACTGATTGCAGCGGCGAACTGTTCTTTCATGCGCCGTGCTTCATCGGCAATCTTGCGGGCCGCTGCCAGTTCACGGTTGACCTCCTCCAGACGGTCGTAGGAGTCGGCCAGACTCTTCGAGAGACGCCCCAGCTCAGCCTGGCGCGCGCGCGCTGTCTCGATCATCTCCTGGAGCTGGCAAAAGCTTGTCCAGGTCCACCACAGGGCGGTATCGATCGGGCGGGTTACCAGCCAGAAGAGACCGGCGCTCGTCCAGCCGAGAGCGATGGTGTTCAGAACCGTCGTGCGACCGAGCGCGATCAACGGGGACGTGCCGGGCGCGAGCACCGCCACCGTAACCGCGAGCGCGACCGCCCCGCTGGCGTACCAGCCGCGGAGCGCGCCAGCAAGAATGACCACGAGCGGCAGCCACGCCGCGAGGGTATCTGACGGCCAGAGGTGCAGGGCGGCCAGGTAGACGCCCGTCAGCCCGATAACGACCAGGTATGCGGCGACATGAGCCTGCTGACGCACGATCGCGCACGCGAGCCCGCCGATCCCCAGGAGAACGAGCGTGACCACGAGAGCGGACGAGTCGATCTCTCCCGGCTGTGCGGCCACGACGAAGGCGAGCCCCATCGCGAATAGGGTCAGCCCGACCGCCGCAGAAAAAACCAGTCTGTCACGGAGATCGCTGATCAGGAGGTCCCGCTCGCGGTCCGATCCTCGCGCAAAGTCCTGCCCTCCGGCACGCAATGCCATCGGCCCGCCTCCTGCTCTGACCAGGTCTCCCCTTTCTCCGACCGGCATGGAGGCCCGGGGGAGGCCAGTAGCTCACCGAGACAATGGGCCGCCCGGCTGTCCTGGCTGGGAGCGGGCCGGGGGAGCGGAAACAGCAATCCCTGATGCGGCCCGCGCAACCGAGCGGCCCGGGCCTGTAATCGGCCTGTTTACCGCCGCTCGCGGCCGTAGACGGCCTCGTGCAGGCCCTTGATGTAGCCGATCGCGAAGAGCCGTCCGAGGTTCGAGTACGATGGGTGGTCGTTGCTGTCGCCTTCCATCGTCGGAACGTGGTCCGGGCGGCATACGCCGTCAAAGCCGATCTCCCGATAGGCCTGCATGCAGGCCAGCATATCGGTCTTCCCATCGTCGTGGAACGTCTCGACGAACTTCTCCGGGGTGCCGCGAACGTCCCGAAAGTGGACGAAGAAGATCTTCCCCTGCCGCCCGAAGTGGCGGATCACCCCGGGGAGGTCGTCGGTCATCAGGGTAAAGTTGCCCTGACAGAGGGTAATGCCGTTCACCGGGCTGGGAACCAGATCGAGCAGGCGCTGGAAGTTCTCCACGCTCCGCATGATCCGTCCCAGTCCGCGGATCGGCGAGAGGGGAGGATCGTCCGGGTGCATCGCCAGCTTGACGTTCGCCTCCTCGGCGACCGGCACCACGGCCTCGAGGAAGTAGCGCAGATTCTCCCAGAGCCGTTCCTCGGAGACTTCGCCGTACTCGGTCAGCGGCGCGTTCCGCATCAGGGCGTGGTCGTAGCCGGTAACCAGCGCCCCACCGCGCGACGGGATGGTCGTTGAGGTGCGCAGCCAGTTGAACACCGGCATCCACTCGTAGCACCAGACCGGAATCCCCAACGCCCCCATATTGCGAATCAGCTCGCGCACGTTCTCGATCTCCTCGTCCCGCCCAGGCAGGCCAAGCTTGGCCCGGGTAAGCGGGGGACGGCTCTCGAGTACTGCCAGCTTGAATCCGGCGTCCTCATAGGCCGTCTTCACCCGCAGGAGCGACATGTAGCTCCAGGGGCGCTCCTCTCGATCTGCTCCTAGGCCGCGGCTGAAATCCATTGCACCGACAACATACTCGACGCCGCACTGCTTCACCATCTTCCACAGCGGTGATGGCGTGGGCGGCAGGAATTCGGCGATCCGCATCACCGTCGAACTCTCCTCTCGCTGCGCGCGTGCGCGGTCTGGCGGTCGGCCGGGGCACAATCGGCTCCGGCCCGGGGCGAGTATAGCACAGGGAACCCCGAACCGCCCCACCGTACTGGGGCGAATCCCGCTATCCGAGCCGCTGCCAGGTCGCGCGGCCGCCCGCATGCCGCCCCGGCACGGCCCTCTATCCCTTCCCGTCTCGTCCTTGACGGGCGACGGCGGGATCGGCTACAGTCACATTCGTTAGCATATCGAACGAAAGCGCAATGAGCAGCGACCGTATCCGGGCCGATGCGCGGGTTGCGGGAGAGATCAACCGGGCGGCGGTCCTCGACCTCCTGCGGCGCCAGCCGGTCACCTCGCGGGTTGCCCTGGCGCGGGCCAGCGGGCTGAGTAAGGCGACGATCACCCAGATCATCGAGGAGTTCACGCGGGAGGGCCTGGTCGAGGAGATCGGTCCCGGCCCCTCGGAGCTGGGTCGGCGGCCCACCCTCCTGCGCTTCAACCCGCACGCTCGGACAGCCTTGGGCGTGGAGCTGGGGGAGGACGTCTGCCGTGCCGTTCTGACCGATTTGGATGCCGCGCCCCTGCGCACCGCCGTCCAGGCCGGCCGCGCCCTCGCGGCCGAGGAGATCGCCGATCTCGCCGCGGCCTTGCTGGGGGATCTGCCGGCGGGGCGGCTCGTCGGCCTCGGCCTCAGCGCGCCGGGCGGCGCCGCGCTCCCTTCCGGTGGGCCGGCCGAGCCGGAGTTGAAACAGCAGCTTGCCAGCCGTCTGGGCGTGCCGGTTGCGGTGGTCAGCCCGGCGAAGGCGGCGGCAGTGGGCGAGGCGTGGAGCGGAGCAGGTCGGGAGGCTGACCACCTCGTCTACATCCGGATCGGACACGAGATCACCGCGGGCATCAGCGCCCGTCGGCGGCTGTACCCGGGCGCCTTCCCCGGGGACGGTCAGCTCGGCCATCTGACCGTCGCGCCGGGCGGGGAGCTCTGCCCCTGCGGGAACGACGGCTGTCTCCAGGCGGTGGCGGCGGGCCCGGCACTCCTGACCCGGGTCCGGGCCCGCCTGCGCGCGCGGGGCGTGCACCGGCTGGCGGGGCCGGCCCGCCCGGGCGGCGCGGCGGCGCTGGAGGAGCTGGGGCTGGCGGATCTCGCCGCCCTCTGGGAGCAGGGCGACCCGGCCGTTCGGGAGGTCATGCAGGAGACAGCTGACTATCTCGGAATTGCTGTGGCGGGTCTGGTGAACCTCCTCCAGCCGGAGATGGTTGTTCTGGGAGGACCGGTCATCGCCGCCCTCCCGATGCTTGTCTCGGCCGTCGAGGCCGCAGCGCGGCGGCGAGCGCTCTCATCCCTGGCAAGCGCGGTGCGCATTGTCCCGGCGCAGCTCGAGCCGTGGGCCGCCGCCGTGGGCGCCGCCGCTGTTCTCCTCAGTGAGGCCGCCCTGCCAGCGGCGCGACCGGTGGGGGGCATCGCTGGTCCGAGCGGGCAGGTGATCGCCGGGAGGACAGCCGCGCAGACCATGGGGTCAGGCGCCGCCTCATGAGACTGCCGCGGACCTTCCTCCTCGGCGCGGCCCTAGCCGGTGCCGCCCTCGTCCTCACCCTCCTCCTGGGCTTC
>DATGMJ010000288.1:0-6284 GCA_035293685.1 Chloroflexota bacterium
AAACACCGGTGCTCTACCATCCTACCGCACACCAGCCGCCTCAGTTTGATGTTGAGCATCTGAATCCAGGAAGATAGAGAGCAGTCAGGAGAGCACACTCGGTGTCTGGGAACGGACTCAAAGGTGAGCGCTCGAGAGAGGCAGGATAACCGATTGGCCATGCCGCACCTGGCTTGTGGATGCATCTTCAGAAGATCCCGGTCCACTCCATTACCATAGTGCGGGTTGCGGGTCCGGGGAAGGTGCGCGATAATCGACCGGGAGCCAGATGCCGCAACAGCTCTGCTCGCTGGCTGCGAGCGATCCGGTGAGCCTGGAGGTTGAGTATGGGAATGGCCCGGGGCCCGCGGCCGCCCGGCGCGGCCTATGCGGGTCTACTGCGCAATTACATTGGGGGAGAATGGGTCCCCAGCCAGGCGACCGAACATCAGCAGGTCGTCAATCCCGCCACCGAAGAAGCGCTCGCCGATGTGCCGCTCGGCCACCCGGCGGATGTGGAGGCAGCAGTTGCCGCCGCCCGCGCGGCTTTCCCGGCCTGGCGCCAGACACCACCCCGGGAACGGGTCCAGCCGTTATATCGCCTCAAGAGCCTGCTCGAGCAGCACCGTGAGGAGCTCGCTCGCCTGGTCACGACCGAGCACGGCAAGACGCTGGAGGAGTCCCGCGGGTCGGTCCAGCGAGCGATCGAGAATGTGGAGGTGGCCTGCGGCATCCCGTCGCTGATGATGGGGTATGGGCTCGAGGACGGCGCGGCACGGGCCATTGATGAGGAGGTGGTGCGGCAGCCCCTCGGCGTCTTTGCGGCAATCTGCCCGTTCAATTTCCCGGCCATGGTCCCGTTCTGGTTCCTGCCGTACGCCGTGGCGACCGGCAACACCTTCATCATCAAGCCCTCGGAGCAGGTGCCACTGACCCAACAGCGCATCGCCGAGCTGATTGCAGAGGCCGGCTTCCCGCCGGGGGTGATCAATCTGGTCCACGGCGCACGGACAACCGTTGATGCCCTGCTCGACCACCCGGCGATCACGGGGATCTCCTTTGTCGGCTCGACGCCGGTCGCGCGCTACGTCTACCGACGGGCCGCCGAGCAGGGTAAGCGGGTCCAGGCCCAGGGCGGAGCGAAGAACGTGCTGGTCCTGATGCCGGATGCCGTCCTGGATCAGGCGATCCCGAACGTGCTTGGCTCTGCCTTCGGCTCGGCTGGCCAGCGCTGTCTCGCCGGCTCGCTCGTGGTGACCGTAGCTGACCGCGGCGGCCAGCAGGCGAGCGCAATTGCCGAGGCCGCCCGGAGCTTGAGGGTCGGCAACGGTCTCGAACCGGGCGTGGATGTCGGTCCGGTCATCTCGGAGCAGGCCCGCGACCGCATCCTGGCGGCGATCCAGCAGGGGATCGACGAGGGGGCACGTCTCCGCGTAGATGGTCGGGGCGCGGCCGAGCGGCGGCCCGGCTTCTTCGTGGGGCCGACGGTCTTCGATCAGGTCACGCCAGCTATGACGATCAGCCAGACCGAGATCTTCGGCCCCGTTCTCGGAATCATCGCGGTGGATACGCTGGAGGAAGCTCTAGCGATTATCGAGGGGCTTCCATACGGCAATGCCGCCTCGATCTTCACGCGTGACGGCAAGGTCGCACGCGAGTTCCGCTACCGGGCGCCAGTCGGGAACGTCGGGATCAACATCGGCGTGGCCGCGCCGATGGCCTACTTCCCCTTCGGGGGACGCAAAGCCTCGTTCTTCGGCACTCTGCACGGCCAGGGGCGCGACGCGATTGCCTTCTTCACCGATCCCAAGGTCGTCATCACCCGCTGGTTTTAAGAGCCCTGGCCGCGGCCAGCCGAGCATGGCGGACAGGGGGGACGTCCGGCTTTCGCCGCCGGTGCTGTTATAATCTCGGTGTGTTGGCACCAGGTCATCCCCTGGCTGCCAACGACAGGCAGACCGGCTCGAAGGAGTACTCAGCGTGTCCCAGCGCCAGCTCGTGAGCTACAGCTTCTACAAGGTTGATCGGTCCTGGCGGTTGCGCCCGGAGGACGAGCGTGCCGTTGACAAGAAGGAGTTCGTCGAGGTCGTGAACCGTCTGGCCGATGAGATGCTCATCCGCACGTATACCACCGTCGGAACGCGCGGCGATACGGATTTTATGATCTGGCGGGCGACCGAGGATCCCGCACTCCTGACGCGCGCCGCCGCGGATATCAACCACACCCGCCTCGCCCCGTATCTGACGATGCCGTACCACTATCTGGCGATGACTCGCCGTTCGATCTATGTCACCCGCCATCGCCACCCTGGCCAGGAGGGAACGCGCACGCGCCTGCGCCCGAGTGGGGCCCCGTATCTGATCGTCTATCCATTCGTCAAGACACGACCGTGGTACATGCTGCCGCTCGATGAGCGGCAGAAGATGATGGATACGCACATCGAGGTCGGGCATAAGTATCCGTCAGTGAAGATCAATACTACTTACAGCTTCGGCCTCGATGACCAGGAGTTCGTCGTGGCCTTCGAGACCGACAACCTGGCAGACTTCCTGGATCTGGTCATGGAGCTGCGCGAGACGGCCGCCAGTTCGTACACCCTGCGCGATACCCCGACGTTTACCTGCCAGAGCATGGATCTCGCCGAGGCCTTGGAGTTGATTGGCTGATGCGATTCGGTGCGCACGTCTCGATCGCCGGCGGGCTGGAGAAGGCGATCGAGCGCGGGCTTGAGATCGGGGCAGACTGTCTCCAGATCTTCGTGGCGGCACCGCAGCGCTGGCTGGAAGTCCGCCATTCCGACGCGGCGGTCCAGCGCTTTAAGGAGGCCCGCGCCAATGCAGGGATCGGGCCGATCCTAGTTCACGGGCCATACCTGATCAACCTAGCGTCGGCCAACCCGGACCTCCGCCGCCGGTCCGTCGAGGCACTTGTCTCGCAGCTCATCTGGACCGACCGCCTGGAGGCCATGGGGCTGGTATTCCACGTCGGATCATTCGGCGAAGAAGCACGGGCGGTCGGCATGCAGCGCGCGGTAGACTGCCTGCGCGAGATCCTCGAGCGCGCCGAAGTCCGCGCACCGCTCCTACTGGAGACAACGGCTGGCGGAGGAAACAGTATCGGGGGACACTTCGAGGATCTCGCCGAATTGATCGAGCGACTCGACGGCACGCCGCGGCTCCAGGTGTGCCTCGATACGTGCCACGTGTTCGCCGCGGGCTACCCGTTCACGACACCGGAAGAGATTAGCGCGACGTTAGCCGAGTTCGATCGGCAGATCGGTCTGGATCGGCTCACCGCGCTCCATCTGAACGATTCCCAGGGAAAGCTCGGCTCCAAGCGCGATCGGCACGCCAACATCGGAGACGGCTTCATTCGGCGGGAAGGATTCCACGCTATTGTCAACCATCCCCTCCTCCGTCACCTGCCGGGGTTCCTCGAGGTCCCCGGCCTCGACGGAAGCGGGCCAGACGCGGAGAACATCCGCCGCCTCCGGGGATTGTGCGACGGCTGACCCTGCTTCTCGGCGGATCCCTTCCCGCCCTGCCGGACGGCCGGGGTAGCAGACGCGCCAGCCAGCCGCGCTACGACTCGTAGCCGTCAGGATGCGACCGGTGCCAGGCCCAGGCCGAGGCGACAATCGATTCGAGATCGGCGAACTGCGGCCGCCAGCCCAGGCGGCTCATCGCCCGGCGCGGGCTGGCGACGAGGATCGCCGGATCCCCTGGTCGGCGTGCCGCTGTACAGACCGGAATCGGATGACCGGTAACTCGTCGGCAGGTCTCGACCACCTCGCGGACCGAGAAGCCTGTACCGCTCCCCAGATTGAACGCCTGGACCGGCGACTCATCCATGCCCGCGGCCCCGTCACCAGTCAGCCGGACCGCCAGGACGTGCGCCTGGGCAAGATCAGCGATATGCACATAGTCGCGAATCGCCGTCCCATCTGGAGTCGGGTAATCAGTCCCAAAGACCGAGAAGCAAGGAGACTGGCCAAGCGCCACTCGCAAGATGAGCGGGATCACGTGGGTCTCGGGAACGTGGTTTTCGCCCAGGCGGTCCGTCGCGCCAGCCGCGTTGAAGTACCGGAGGAATATCACGCGCAGGCCGTGAGCGCGGGCATACCATGCCGCAGCCCGCTCGACAGCCAGTTTCGTCTCGCCGTACGCATTCGCAGGCGCAAGGGGGGCATCCTCCTCGATCGGCACGCGAACCGGCTCTCCGTAGACCGCCGCAGATGAGGAGAAGACCAAGCGACGAACGCCCGCGGCCACCATGGCATCCAGGAGATTGATCGAGGTCAGCACGTTATTGCGGTAGTACTTGCCCGGATCGACCATGGACTCGCCCGCCTGGATCGAGCCCGCCGTATGGATGACCGCATCGATCTGGGACCGACGGAGAACCGCCTCGATCGCCGCGCGGTCCGCTAGATCGTCCACCACCAGCTCAACCTTACACCCGGCCAGGGCGGCGCGGTGACCGGACGAGAGGTTGTCGAAGACAGTCACGGAGTAGCCGGCTGCCAGCAGTGCCTCCACCACGGCACTGCCTACATAGCCGGCCCCTCCCGTGACCAGGATCCGCTCTTTCATCGGCGCACCGCAAGGGTCACATGATGACCGTCAACGCTGACAAGCTCCCGGTAGGAATCCGGCGGAACCGCGCCGCGGACTAGTTCACGGGAAAGCGTCTCGGATTTAACGTAGTCACCAAACCGGTCGAACACCTCCACGATAGCCGGATCCGAGGTCTCGAAGTACGTGCTGATGCGGTCCTCAATGTTGAAATCCGCCGCTTTCCGCATCGTCTGGATCCGGTGGACAAGCTCGCGGGCAAGGCCCTCCTGGATCAGCTCCGGCGTCAGTGTCGTGGTCACAGCCACGGCGAGCCCTTCCTCTGCCGCCACACTGAGACCCGGTCGGTCCTCAACTCGGACCTCGATCTCCTCGGGAAGCACGGTATATCCATCCACAATCACCGGCTTCCCCTCTGCGACCGCGCGTGCGACCTCAGCCGCGTCGGCCCGGCGGAGCGCGTCCATCACCCGCGGGGCTTCGCGCTGGTACTTCGGGCCGAGCATCTGAGGCTTCCCCTTGACGGTGTGCGTGACGAGCTCGCCCAGATCCTCAACAAAGCGCACTGTCTTGACATTAAGCTCGTCCTGGATCTGCGCGGCCAGCCGCTCCAGGGCTGGGCGCTCGGCCGGATCGGCCGGCTTCACCAGCATCTCAGCCAGGGGCTGGCGCACCTTCAGCGAAGCCTTGCTCCGTGCGGCCCGTCCCAGCTCGATCACCCGACGGACCAGCTCCGTATCTTGCAGGATCTGCTCGTCCAGGAGCGCCGGGTTCGCCTGAGGATAGGCGTGGAGGTGAACGCTCACCGGTGCGCTCTGATCTACCGACCGGACCAGATTCTGGTACAGCTCTTCCGCCAGGAACGGGATAATCGGCGCAAGCAGCTTGGCCGTCTGCACGAGCACATCGTACAGCGTCTGGTAGGCTGCGGCCTTATCCTCGTCCGCCTCGCTCTTCCAGAACCGCCGACGGCTCCGCCGCAGGTACCAGTTCGAGAGATCATCGAAGAACTCCTCGAGCCGACGGGGAGCTTCGGCAGGTCGATAACCGCCGAGCGCCCGGTTGCACTGCTCAGTCACCTGTTGGAGCCGGGCAAGAATCCAGCGATCGAGCGGCGACCGACGGTCCACCGGGATCCGCGGCGCCAGCGGATCGAAGTGGTCGATGTTGGCATAGGTAACGAAGAAGGCGTATACGTTCCAGAGCGTCAATAGCTTGCGGCGCGTATCATCGGCGAGGCCGTAACCGAAGTTCAGGTTCGCCTCAGGGTTCGCGGAGCAGTACATCCAGCGCATTACGTCGGCTCCCATGCGCTCGACCGCATCCCCAAACGAGATGGCATTCCCGGCGCTCTTGTGCATGGGACGCCCGAACTCGTCATACACCTTCTCGTAGACGAACACTCGCTTGTACGGCGCCCGTCCGACCAGCGTCACGCTCATGAACAGGAGCGAGTAGAACCAGAGCCGGATCTGCTCACGCATCTCAACAACCAGATCCGCCGGGAACCACTTCTCCCAGTACGGTCGGTTCGTCAGGTAATCAAGCGTGGAAAATGGCACGATCCCCGCGTCGAGCCAGCAGTCACCAACCTCCGGCACCCGCTCGGCCACCGCACCGCACTGCGGGCAGGCAATCTTCACGGCGTCGATCCAGGGGCGATGCAGCTCGCGCAGCTGATCAAGTCCGCTCACGGCAAGCCTTGTCAGCTCCGCCCGCGAGCCGATCAC
>DATGMJ010000289.1:0-3269 GCA_035293685.1 Chloroflexota bacterium
CGCCTCGTTATACTTGGTCACCGTGGCAGTTGGCGCGGCGGTCGGTTGCGCCTGGGATACCGTGATCGGTGCTGTCGTCGGTGTCGGCGCGGCGGCAGGTGCAGCGGTCGGGGTCGGAGCCTGGCCAGCTGCCTGACCAGCGGGCGCCTGGGTTGCTGGCGGCGCGGTACCCCCGCCGCCGCAGGCGCTCACTACCGTGCTCGCGGCAGTCAGTGCGGCGAGTTTGAGGAAGCGACGCCGTTCGATCATCGAGCTAACGCCCATCCCTTTCTCTTCAACTCCTTTCTCGACGACGCGTTCTCACCGTTCCACGACCGGGGGCGTGACCGCGAACGCGAGATCCCGTACGATACGCGCCAGAAGCAGTAATGGGCTCAGTCTCTCGAAAGGATAGATGCGCTGAACGCGTACACATATAGCACATGTACGGTGTGAATGCAATCGATTAAGGTCACCAGGTCACAAACGACCAACGCGACGGTCACTCGGGAGGGGTAGGGATGTCTGATGCGCCCGCACGGCCGAGCTTTACCGGCCTGCTCGTCCACTACGATCCCATCTTCAACTTCTCCTATTTCGTCCCTGACGGCTGGTACCGGCAGCCGATCGCCAGCCCTGAGGGCACCGGTGTCATCTATCTTCCAGATCCGGCTGATCCGTTCACCGGCTTCTCGTCTGAGGGGCGCGATCTCGGAATACCCGTCGAGCCTGGGGATCTGCCCACCCTGCGGGCCGGCTTTCTGAGCGGTCTCCGCAGACTGCCCGGGGCGATCATCGAGGACCGTGAGGCCGAGGCCATCGGCGACCTGATCACGATGGAAGCGCGCCATACCTACCGCGACGGGAAGATTCGGCGCAAGCGCTGGGTTCGTCTGCTCTACCGGGGCTCAACACAGGTCCGTCTGGTCGCTCAGGGGGCAACGGTCGAGCAGTTCCACTACTGGCTCCCGATGTTCTTCGAGAGCATGCGGACGTTTCGCTTCGGGGACTGGGCACACGATGCGGGCGTGATCCGTTCGGAGGGGAGAGGAGGTGGATGAGCTGGGCCAGGGCGGCCGCCCTAGCCCAGCATCAGAACTGCTTCCAGAGATCAAAGATCGATCCGGACATCCAATCAACGGCTGATTCATCCGGATGATTGAAGAGCGAGGAAGCAAAGCCACGCTGCCAGCGAAAGCTGACGAAGTAGGCGAGCGGGTGCGTAATCGTATTCGTCACCTGGTCGAGGCTGAGATGGCCCAGGTAGCCAAGGAGCAGACCGCCAGCACAGCGCATCCCGAGGATTCGCTCCAGGAGCGCGAGCACCGGAACGTACTCCCAACCATGGAGCGGGAGAACGATGCGCCGCTCGGTCCGGCGTCCGCCAAGCTGGTAGCGCGCCAGGTCAACCAGATGATCGGCATCGATGAGAAAGCCGGTCAAAAACGGAGCGAGCGCTGGCAGGAGCCGGCCGGTCCGGATCCACTGCAGGGTGGCCAGACCGGTTGAGACGATAAGGTGGACTGCCGGTCGCGCCATCGCGTTACAGGCGAGCCCAGGCTTCGATGAGGGTGCGCTTGGCGTTCGCGATCACCGCGGCTGAGGTTTCCCCCTGGTGCGGACGAACCTCAAACGCCACCACATTCTGCTTCCCATCCCCGATATAGCCGATCTCCCGCAGGACCCGAAGATACTCGACGAGCTCGGGTACGTCGTTCTCTCCTCCCTCGACGCCAAACCGCGGGTGAAGGTCACCGTAGAGGGGATGGTTCCGATCATTCAGGACGCAGTTGCCGATGTGCGCGTGCACCAGGTGATCCTTCGCCACCGTCAGCGCCTGCTGGGCCGTCTCGAACTGGAGAGGCAGGTGGCTGAGATCAAGCATCAGACCAAAACTCGGATGCTCCTGGCGGACCTGCCGGGAAACCTCGACCGCTAGAGCATTCGGACCGATCAGCGCTTTCTTATCAATCGTGCGGTCAAATGTCTCGAGGACGATGCTCATCGTCCCCTTGCTCGCGGCATACGCACAGAGCTGATTGAGCGAATCCACCAGGAGCCTCACTGCTTCCTGCTCGTGCTCGGGCCCCGGGTATGGTCCACTCAGTACACCGAAGCGCTGGGCTCCCAGCTCATAGGCCTCATCGATCGCCACCTTGAGGTGGTTGATCGCCTTCTGACGCTGTTCGCGATCGAGTGCGTTGAGATCGAGCTTCCCGCTCAGCTGGATCGGCTGGGCACCGTATCCGATGACCATCTGCGCGCTCGCCAGCAAGCGCGCGACGTTCGTGCGCACCGCCGCGTCAGCGATCGTGGTGATCTCAATTGCGCCGAAGAACTCGTCCTCGACGATTTTGCTGATCGTCTCCAGCACCGGCCCGGTCCCGCTCATGGTTTCTGGATATGCCATGAACTGGACAATCCCGACCTTCATCGCCGTATGCAGGTCCGAATTCACCCTGTCCTCCTGAATCGTGGGGCATCGAGCGTGGTACAATCGCTCTCGGACGATACCAGGAACCCATGGGGCGTGTCAACCAAGGCCGCGCTACGTGAGCACGCCGGGGGCAGAACGTGGAGATCACTCTTCTGTACGGCGAAACCGGTTTGACTGTCCGACTGCCCGAGCACAATCTGACGGTGGTCGCACCGCGCTATCGCCCTGGTCTACCCGACGAGCAGGGAGCGATCATCGAGGCACTGCGTCACCCGATCGGCACGCCCCCGCTCCGGGACCTGGTGCGCCCGACCGATCGCGTCGTCGTTGTCTTCAGTGACCTGACCCGCCCCGTCCCCAACCGAACGATTCTTCCTCCTCTCCTCGCCGAGCTTGGCCACGTGCCCGACTCCCGGATCACGCTCCTGAACGGTGTTGGCCTGCACCGTCCCAACACCCCCGCTGAGCTGGCGTGGATGCTCGGCCCGGAGATCGTTCGCCGGTACCGTGTAGTCAATCATGATGCCCGCGATCCGAATGGCCTCGTCTATCTCGGGACAAGCCGCTTTGGCGGCGAGATCTGGCTCAATCGGCTGTACGTCGAGGCAGATGTCCGAATCGTCACCGGATTCATTGAGCCGCACTTCTTCGCCGGGTTCAGCGGCGGCCCCAAGGGGGTGCTTCCGGGCGTCGCGGGCGAGCGAACGATCATGCACAACCACAGCGCGACGATGATCGGCCATCCGCGCGCCCGCTGGGGAGAAACGCTGGGGAATCCAATCCACGAGGAGCAGCGCGATGGGGCGGCACTCGCGCCACCCCACTTCCTGCTGAACGTGACAACCAACCGTGA
>DATGMJ010000290.1:0-4551 GCA_035293685.1 Chloroflexota bacterium
AAGCGGACCCGGCAGGATACCCACCGCCCATATCGTGGGTCATCTGCCAAACGAATGTCTGGTTCTTCCAACCACGCCCAGGTGAGGAGGCGCGATGGCTACCACCAAGCTTGACCGGCTCGCCCTGCTGGGCGGAGCGCCGGTGCGGACAGAACCGTTTCCGGCCTGGCCGCAGTTTGATGAACGAGAGGAGCGCAACCTGCTTGACGTGCTCCACTCCCGCGAATGGGGGACCCACGCGGGCGGGCGGATGCTCCCGGAGTTCGAGCGGCGGTTCGCCGCCTACCAGCACGCCGAGTACGGCATCGCCGTGGCGAACGGCAGCGTCGCTCTGGAAACCGCCTTCTTCGCGGCAGGATTCACCCCTGGCGACGAGATTATCACCACGCCCTATACTTTCATCGCCACGACGACCGCGATCCTGCGCGCGGGCGCACGGCCAGTCTACGTTGACATCGAGCCCGATACCTACCAGATCGACGCACGTCAGATCGAGGCGGCGATCACGCCGCGAACGAAGGGGATCGTGCCGGTCCACCTGGGAGGCTGCCCGGCCGATATGGATCGCATCCTCGAGGTGGCACGACGGCATGGTCTCCTGGTGATCGAGGACGCCTGTCAGGCCTGGGGAGCAGAGTGGCGCGGACGGCGGGTTGGTGCGCTGGGCGACGCAGGCGCTTTCAGCTTCCAGACGAGTAAGAACATCACCGCGGGAGAGGGGGGCATCGTCGTCACCAACCGCCGCGACCTCTACGAGCGCTGCTGGTCGTACCGCAATGTCGGCCGCATCCCCGGCGGCGCCTGGTACCAGCACGAGATCCTGGGATGGAACTACCGCCTGACCGAGTTCCAAGCGGCAATCCTGCTGGCCCAGCTCGAGCGACTCCCCGAGCAGACGCGTCAGCGCACGACCAGCGCCCGCTACCTGAACGAGCGACTGGCCCGGATTCCGGGCATCGCGCCGATGCGCCTCGACGAGCGCGTGACCCAGCACGCCTGGCACCTCTATATGCTCCGTTACGACCCAGCCGGCTTCCAGGGACTTCCGCGCGCCCGCTTCCTGGAAGCACTGCAGGCCGAAGGGATCCCGGCCTCGCCGGGCTACCGCGAGCCACTGCCGGCCGTGCCAGCCGTCCAGCGCGCCATTCAGGCCAGCATCGCCGATGGCGGAGCATCCTGGGCTCCCCCGCCTCTCCCGGTCGCCGAGCGCGCCTGTACGGTCGAGGCGGTCTGGCTTCCCCAGAATGTTCTCCTCGGCACACGGGAGGACCTGGACAGCGTCGTCGCCGCGATCGAGAAGATACAGCGCCACGCGGCAGAACTGGCGAAAGACTGAACGGTCTCCTGCCCTCTTGATCCGGCCCTGATCAACGGCCTACACCGCGTTCGCGCGCGCCGGTGCAACCGGCGCGCTGTCGAAAAGGCGATCGAGCGCCGTGCGGAGGGCCAGGCGGGTCACCGGCTTCGCCAGGAAGTCCGCCGCTCCCAATGACAGCGCCAGCTCGCGGTCGGGCAGGATTGAGCAGACGATCACCGGGATAGCGGCAGTCCGTTCATCAGCCTGCAAGGCCGCGAGGATCTCCCAGCCGTCGCGCGCGGGCATCACCACGTCCAGCACGATCACGTCGATCGGCAGCTCACGGGCAAGGCTCAGGGCACGGCCAGCGGTCCGGGCGTGGACAAGGCGATAGGGGCTTTTCGCGAGCATCTGGCGAAAGAGCTCGCCGACATCGGGGTTGTCGTCAACGAGCAGCACCGTGCGGTCAGCGCTGGCAGGTAGCCGCAGGGCCAGATCACTGATCACCGCGCCTTCGCCCCGCTCCTCGAGCACGGCCTCCTGGAGTCGGGCAAGACGCCGCACGGCCGCCAGGAGCGCCTGGTTCTCCGGAGAAGCAGTCTGGAGCGCTGCAGATCCCGGGCGCTCCAGCCAACGCGCGGCTATCTCCACCCACGGGCCGCGCTCCGCCGCTTCCAGGACGATCACCCGGTGGTCCTCGCCATCCCGGTCGCGAGCAAGATTCAGGAGGTACAGGAGCATATTCAACGCAATCTGCCGCAGAACGACTCGGTCTCCCTTCACGGGCGGGAGACGAGCCGGCCGCGCCCACTGGAGGTCCACACGATGCGCCGCCGCGACGCGACGGAGCATCTGACAGACACCGTCCATAAGCTCGGCGATATCGACCCCCCCAGACGGGGGGAGCCGTGCTACCGTCGCCAGTTCGATCTCCAGCGGCTCGGGCGTGTGGTCACCCGGTGTCGGCACGCTCGCACGAGGGGAAGAATCGCGCCCGGTTCGGCTCGCTGGCGGTCCGGCGACCCGGTCGGGCAGAAGCACCCGGGCCAGCGAGAGGAGCGCATCCTGGTGGATCCGCGAGGCGTGCCGAAGGCTGATGCCCAGCTCTGCCGCGATCGCGGCGTGCCCCTGACAGTCCACGTAACGCAGGTAGAGGTAGCGGTAGCAACGCCAGCCGTGCGACCACGGCGGTGCGGGATCGAGAGGACGGAGTTGCTCGATCGCCCGCCGGAGGAACTCTCCAAGGCTCCGCGGCGAGGTCACGAGCCCTCGTTCGATAAGCTCGGCGGCCAGCGCTGTCGCGGCAAGCGCCGGAGGATCGTAGAGACAGAGAAGCGCCTCCCGGATCGTCTCGCTCAGCCGCGCCGCATCACGGGCGCAATTCGTCATACTAGCCATATCATATCTTTCGACGCTATCATACCACGCGGCGGTCCGAGGAGAGTACCCGTGAACATCCGAGCTCGCGGCGACCGGCATCCCCTGCACGACCAGCTCATGGAGCTCCGCGCCCAGGCCATCCGATGGGTTGCGGGCGGCGCCCTTGTCCTGGCCCTCGGCATCCTCTACGCCTGGGCATTTCGGTCCGACCTGACTGGCCTGGAGAATCCGATCATCGCCGCTCTCCTCGCCGGCTCCGCAGGCCTGGCGTGGGCGCTGGTGGACCGCAGCTACTTCGGCGCCGCCGTACTCCTGGTGATCGGCCTTCTCGCCAGCACCTGCGCCGCCGCGATCCTCTGGTCGACTGGCGAGGTGCTCTACGCCCTCCCTCTGATCCTCTTCGTCGCGCCCTTGCTGATCACCTACCGCCACGCCCTGCTGGTCGGCCTCGGCGAAACGATCCTGGTCTCCATCGCCGCCCTTCTCCACCTCGTGGCCCTCCCCAGCTCGGACCTCGGTATCGTTCTCCTGCTGATCGTCATTGGCGCGGGCCTTTCCTGGGTCGCCTATCAGCCGATCCGCACCATGCTCGATTGGACCTGGGCCAGCTACCTCGAGGAGCGGCGGAAAACCGCCGAGGTCCGGGAGCGCCAGGCTGAGCTGGCCCGTCTCTCCAAGAGCCTGGAGGAGGCGTGTGAGCGCCTCGAGCAGGCTAATCGGGCCCTGGCCGAGGCCCGCCGGGCGGCAGAGGACGCGCGTCGGATGAAGGAGGAGTTCGCGACCACGATCAGCCATGAACTGCGCACGCCGATCAACCTGATCATCGGCTTCAGCGAGATGATCGCCGAGGACATCGATGACCGCGCCCCGTCAAGCCTGCGGAACGCCATTGAGACGATCTACCGGAACGCCTGCCACCTCTCAACCCTGGTCGATGATGTGCTCGACCTGGGCCGGCTCGATGCTCACCGCCTGGCCCTGGTGAAGAGATGGGTCACCCTGCCCGGGATTGTGGAGGAGGCGATCCGGGCAGTGCAGGGCATGTATGACCGGGCGGGCATTCCGATCGTGGTCGACCTGCCGGCAGAGCTTCCGCCCCTGTACCTGGATCCAGTTCGCATCCGACAGGTGCTGATCAATCTGCTCGCCAACGCCGTCCGCTACGTAGAGGAGGGGTATGTCCGCGTCAGCGCCCGCCGAGACGACCACGAGGTGATCGTCTCGGTCGAGGACACCGGCATCGGCATCGCGCCGGAGGACCTCCCGCACATCTTCGAGCGGTTCCACCAGACCGGCCAGCTCCGCCGACGGGGAGGATTCGGGCTCGGGCTCACGGTGAGCAAACAGCTCGTCGAGATGCACGCCGGTTCGATGTGGGTAACCTCGGCGCCCAACCGGGGGACCACTTTCTTCTTCAGCCTGCCTATCGCCGCAAACGTCGTGGCCAGCACCAGCAGTCCGCGCCTGGAGCGTCTCGAGGCCCGCCGCGACGAAGGGACGGAGCCGCGGGCAGTACTGGTCGTGAGTTCAGACCCCCAGGCTGTCCGGACCTTCCAGCGCTACCTCGACGGCTACACCGTGCTTACCGCGACAACCCCCGCCGAGGTAACCGCAGCCAGCCGCCGGAGCCTGGTGAGTGCGCTCGTGGTCGTCAACGGCCTGTCGGCCGACCTCGAAACGGCTGTCCTTCCCCTGATGGGGCTCCCGATCATCACCTGCTCCTTGCGCACCACCACGTGGGCAGGCTCACACCTCGGCGTCTCGGCCTTTCTGACCAAGCCAATTACCACTGATCAACTCCGCCAGGCGCTGGCCGGCCTGCGACCGCGGCCCCGGCGCGCGCTGGTCGTTGACGACGACGTCGAGATGGTCTA
>DATGMJ010000291.1:0-6006 GCA_035293685.1 Chloroflexota bacterium
GCGCGGGGAGCGCTCCGCGGCGTCCTCGTCTATGATGCGGCCAACCTCTCTGACGCCGCCCTTGTCGAACGGGCGCGGGCGGTCGTGCCGCTGAGCGAGAAAGACCTGGTCGCGGACACCTCGGTCACTGTCCCGCAGGAGCTCCCCGGCGCCCGCGCTGATCGGCGGCTCCGCATCGTGGTTATCGATTGCGGACGGAAAGAGAATATCCTGCGCTCTCTCCAGCGGCGCGGTGCAGACCTGCTTGTGCTCCCTTACGATGCGCGGGCTGCGGATATCCTGGCCTGCGAGCCGCACGGCGTGGTGATCTCGAACGGCCCGGGTGACCCGGCCCGCCTGGCTGAATGCGCGGCAACGGTGCGTGCCCTGCTCGAGCGCCGGATCCCCCTTATGGGCATCTGCCTCGGCCACCAGCTCCTTGGTCTGGCGATCGGCGGCCGGACGAGCCGCCTCCCGTTCGGACATCACGGCGCCAATCATCCTGTGCGGGACACCCGAACCGGCCGCGTCTACATCACTTCCCAGAACCATGAGTTCCAGGTCGATGCCGACTCGATCGACCCGCGAACCGGCTTCTACGTGAGCCAGATTAACCTCAACGACGGCTCGGTCGAGGGGCTTGCCCACGAGTCCTGGCCGGTCTTCTCGGTCCAGTACCACCCGGAGGGAGCACCTGGACCGCAGGATAACCAGTATCTCTTCGATCGATTCATTCAACTGTGTGAGAGCAGCGAATGAGTGACGTACCAGTGCGCAAAGTCCTCGTGATCGGCTCTGGGCCGATTATCATCGGTCAGGCGGCCGAGTTTGACTACGCCGGCACCCAGGCGTGCAAGGCCCTCCGCGAGGAGGGAGTCCAGTCGGTCCTGGTGAACTCGAACCCGGCGACGATCATGACTGACCCCGATATCGCCGATGTCGTATATATCGAACCGCTCACTGCCGAGGTGATCGAACGCATCATCGCCCGCGAGAGGCCGGACGGCCTTCTTCCGACGCTGGGCGGACAGACCGGCCTAAACCTCGCAGTCGAGCTGAGCGAGGCAGGGGTTCTGGATCGCTACGGGGTTCGCCTGCTTGGTACGCCACTTGAATCGATCCGCAACGCCGAGGATCGTGAGCGCTTCAAACAACTGCTCATTGCGATCGGGGAACCGGTGCCGCCCAGTGAGAGCGTCCAGAGCCTGGAAGAGGCGCTGGCCCTCCGACAGCGGTTTCCACTGCCGGTCATCATCCGCCCTGCCTTTACCCTCGGCGGTACCGGTGGCGGCATCGCGCGAACCGATGAGGAGTACGTCCGCATCGTCCGCCAGGGGCTGCACGCAAGTCCCATTCATCAGGTACTGGTGGAGCGCAGTGTCGAAGGCTGGAAGGAGATCGAGTACGAGGTGATGCGGGATGCGAACGACACCTGCATCACCATCTGCAACATGGAAAACATCGATCCGATGGGCGTCCATACCGGCGACAGCATCGTCGTCGCGCCGAGCCAGACCCTGACCGATAAGGAGTACCAGATGCTGCGCTCGGCCGCCCTGCGAATCATCCGGGCACTGGGCATCGAGGGCGGGTGCAACATCCAGTTCGCTCTGGACCCCAGCTCATCTGCCTACTACGTCATCGAAGTGAATCCGCGGGTCAGTCGGTCCTCAGCCCTGGCCTCGAAGGCGACCGGTTACCCGATCGCACGGGTAGCCGCCAAGATTGCCATCGGTCGACGGCTAGACGAGATCCCGAACGCGGTGACGAAGAAGACGACCGCCGCCTTCGAGCCTGCTCTCGATTACTGCGTGGTAAAGATCCCGCGGTGGCCATTCGACAAGTTTCCCTCGGGTGATCGCACCCTGGGCACCCAGATGAAGGCCACGGGCGAGGTGATGGCGATCGACCGTTGCTTCGAGGCCGCGCTTCAGAAAGCGGTGCGCAGTCTGGAGAACGGTGGCCGCAGTCTGCTCTGGGAGAGACGTGACTGGGCCGGCCCGATGAGCGATGATCTCTGGCGCCTCATCGAGCGACCGAACGACGAGCGGCTCTGGGCGATTATGGCCGCGCTTCGCCGCGACGTGAGTGTGGACGAGATCAGCGCGCGGAGCAAGATCGATCCCTGGTTCATTCGGCGCCTGCACCGGATCGTACTGATGGAACGCCGCCTCCTCTCCGAGACGCTGACGCCAGAACTCCTGTGGGAGGCGAAGCGGCTGGGCTTCTCCGATGCGCAGATCGGGACGCTCGCCGATCTGCTTCCGGAGCAAGTGCGCCAGACGCGCGTGGAATGGGGCATTCGCCCGGTCTACAAGATCGTCGATACCTGCGCTGCCGAGTTCGCAGCAGCCACACCCTATTACTACTCAACGTACGAACAGGAGAACGAGGCACTCCCGCACTCCGAGCCGAGCGCCCTGGTTATCGGTTCCGGGCCGATCCGGATTGGCCAGGGCATTGAGTTCGACTACTGCAGTGTTCACGCCAGCTGGGCCCTCCAGGAAGCAGGCGTCCGGTCGATCATGGTGAACTCGAACCCGGAAACGGTCAGCACCGACTTCGATACATCAGATCGGTTGTACTTCGAACCGCTGGACGAGGAAGGTCTGCGGGATATCCTCGAGAACGAGGGGCTGGCCCAAACGCCAGTAATCACCCAGTTCGGCGGGCAGACCGCGATCAATCTGGCCGAGCCGCTCGCCCGCGCCAACGCCCGCCTGATCGGTACGAGTGCTGAGGCCATTGATCTGGCTGAGGACCGCCGCCGTTTCGAGGACTTTCTGAATCATCTCGGCATCCCCCAGCCGCCCGGTGCCGCGGTCACCCGGGTCGAGGATGCTCTCGTCGTCGCTGAGAACATCGGCTATCCGGTCCTCGTGCGCCCGTCATACGTCCTGGGCGGGCGGGCGATGGAGATCGTCTACAATGCCGAGGAGCTCGCCCGCTACGTGAGCGCGGCCGCCGAGGTATCCCAGAAGCGGCCGATCCTGATCGACAAGTACCTGGAAGGACGCGAGGTCGAGGTCGATGCGATCGGCGACGGCGAAGATATCCTCGTGCCCGGGATCATGGAGCACATCGAGCGGGCTGGCGTCCACAGCGGCGACAGCATTGCCGTCTATCCCGCACCGAACCTCAGTCCGGAGCACGAGGCAACCCTGGTCGACTACACCGTGCGGATCGGGCGGGCCCTCCGGCTGAAAGGCCTCATGAACGTCCAGTACGTGATCTTTCAGGACCAGGTCTATGTGCTCGAAGTGAATCCGCGCGCCAGTCGCACGGTTCCCTTCCTCTCGAAGGTCACCGGGGTTCCGATGGTGCGGCTCGCAACCTGGATTGCCCTCGGCCAGCGGCTACGCGACTACGGTTATCAGACCGGTCTCTGGCCAAAACAGCCGCTCGTCGCCGTCAAAGCGCCGGTGTTCTCGATGTCCAAGCTGATCGGCGTGGATACCTACCTGGGACCGGAGATGAAATCGACAGGCGAAGTTATGGGGGTGGACCGCACCTATCGCGCGGCGCTGGCCAAGGCGCTGATCGCCGCACGCACTGTACTGCCGCGGGCGTGCAATCTCCTGATCAGCATCGCCGATCGGGATAAGCTGGAGGTCGTGCCGATCATCCGCGACCTCGCCGCGCGCGGCTACGGCTTCTACGCGACCGAAGGGACGGCACGCTTGATCGAGAGCCTGGGACTGCGAGTCGAGGGTGTCGCCCGAAAGCTGCGGGAGGGCCACCCGAACGTCGTCGATGTCATCGAGGCGGGGTTGGTCAAAGGGGTCGTCAACACCATCACCGGTATCCGAACTCCAACCCAGGACGGTTACGCGGATGGATTCGCGATTCGGCGAGCCGCTACGGAACGCGGACTGGCCTGCTTCACGAGCCTGGATACCCTGCGCGCCGCAGTGGACTCGCTCGGCGATCCTTCCCTGACCTACAACGTTGCCCCACTGCCCGAATACCTGAATCCACCGGTGCCAGCCGCCGCAAGCGAGGGACCAGGACGGTGAAGCAGGCGCTCGCGACGGTGATCGACAACCGCATGATCGCCCGGGGGATGCACCTCCTCCGTCTAGAGGAGCCGGATCAGGCGCGTACCGTCCAGCCGGGCCAGTTCATGCACCTGCGCGTTGGCGAGGCAACCTTCGATCCGCTCTTGCGCCGCCCCTTGAGCGTGCTCCGGACCGGCGTGTCGCCGGTGAACGATCTCCCGGCCGGCCAGTACGACCTCCTCTTCGATGTGGTTGGACGCGGGACGCGCCTGCTGGCCCAGCTCCGTCCGGGCGATCTGGTGGACGTGCTCGGCCCACTCGGGCGTCCCTTCCAGATCAGCCCGGGCGTCCGCCGCCTTCTGCTTGTCGGAGGTGGGATCGGGGTGGTCCCACTTGTAGCCCTGGCCGAGGAGGCAGTGCGACGCCGTATCGCCGTGACCTTCCTCGCCGGGTTCCGCACGGCGGCAAAGGCCTATCCGGCCGCGCTCCTGCCGCGCGAGGTAGAATACATCATCTCAACCGATGATGGGAGCGCGGGGCATCGTGGATACGTCACCTCCCTTCTTCCAGACTTCCTCCAGTGGGCAGACCTGGTCTGCGCGTGTGGACCGTCGCCGATGCTCGAAGCGCTGGCCCGCCTGGAGCGCCCGAGCGGCCTGCCGGTCCAGATCGCAATGGAGGAACACATGGGCTGTGCAATGGGGGTCTGCTTGGGATGCGTCGTGCCGACTCGACACGGACCGCGGCGCGTCTGCCGCGACGGGCCGGTCTTTGATCTCGAGGAGATGGACTGGTCATGGCCAGCCTCGCGGTGAATCTCGCGCCCGGGCATCCGAACGACCTGTGGCTGAAGAACCCCGTCATGACTGCCTCAGGCACGTTCGGGTACGGGACCGAGTATGCGAAGCTCGTGGACATCAATCGTCTCGGAGCAATCGTCAGCAAAGCGATCACTCTGCGCCCCCGTACGGGGAATCCACAGCCCAGGATCGTCGAGACGCCGGGCATGCTGAACGCGATCGGGCTTCAGAATATCGGAGTGGATGCCTGCATCCGGGAGAAGGCGCCCATCTGGGCAACCTGGACGACACCGGTCATCGTCAACGTGGCCGGGTTCACAGTCGAAGAGTATGTTGCGGTCGTGGAGAAGTTGGTCGAGACACCGGGCGTCGCGGCGATTGAGCTGAACATCTCCTGTCCGAACGTGGCATCCGAAGGCAAGACATTCGGGCTGAGCTGTACCGACGCTGCTCTGGTGACAGAGGCAGTGCGGGAGGTCTGCACTCTTCCCTTGATCGTCAAGCTCTCACCGAATGTGACCGATATCGTCGAGATCGCTCGGGCTGTGGTGGATGCCGGAGCAGATGCCCTATCGCTCATCAACACCATCCCCGGCATGGTGATCGACATCCACCGAAGGCGGCCGGTCCTGGCAAACCTGACCGGAGGGCTGTCTGGGCCAGCGATCCGACCGATCGCCGTTCGGATGGTCTGGCAGGTAGCTCAGGCAGTCGATGTACCGGTCATCGGTATTGGCGGAATCACGTCGGCAGAGGATGCCCTGCAGTTTATTCTGGCCGGGGCATCAGCGGTCCAGGTCGGAACGGGCACGTTCGTCAATCCCCGCACCTGCATCGAGGTGATTGAGGGCATCGAGGCATTTCTCGAAGCGGAGGGCATCTCGGATATCCGGGAGCTGATCGGCGCGGCAGGTCGAGAATGCCGCGACTGGCCGGGATGATCAGGGCCAACCAGCACAGGATCACCGCCTTCTGCTCATTGGAAAAGCTGCGGACTCGCCGCTAGAGGGCCAATGGCAGCAGTAGCACTCGACCCGGATCGTCAAGAGCTGGCGCGGCGATACGCGTTCAAGCGGCGCCTGCTGTTTACGGCACAGCTGGCCGCAGCCGGTCTGTACCTTGGCCTCTTGATCGCGACGGGGGCGGCGATTACCCTGCGCCGCTCGATCGCAGTGGTCACTGACGGTGCACCGGCAGTGACAGTAGGGCTGTATATCGTTGCGCTATGG
>DATGMJ010000292.1:0-6265 GCA_035293685.1 Chloroflexota bacterium
CTCAGCCTGACCGGCTCAGGTGCATCGGCATAATCACGTGGGTGTAGTTGCTCACGCCAACCGGTCGAACGACCCCCGGGCTGGACGGGCTGTTGAGCTCCAGGCTCACCTGGGCGGTTGTGATGACCCCGAGGACGTCGCTGAGGTACTTGCCGTTGAAGGCGATCGTCAGCTGGGTCTGCTCACCCTCGACGACCGCCGCGAGCTGGCCTTTCGTGTCGCCGATATCGGCCATGGCGCCGACCGTCAGGGTTCCCGGTATTCCCCCGCCGCCTACCCCGTCCGGCGGAGCATCGGCCTCGCTGATGGTGAGCCGGACGATATTGTTGGCATCCCGTGCGATGAGCGAGGCGATCTTGTTCGCGTTCTGGAACTCCCGGGTGTTCAGGATCACCCGTGTAGCTGCCCGCGTGGGGATAACCTGCTGGACGTTCGGATAGGTGCCCTCGATGAGACGGGACACCAGATCCACGCTCGCCAGGCGGAACAGGACCTGACTGCGGTTGGGCGTGACCATAATCTCGATCGGCTCCTCCTGGTCACCCAGGATCCGCGCCAGCTCCTGCACCGTCCGCAGGGGGACGATGATGTCGATATCCTGCCCAAGCGGCCGGGCGACCTCGAGCTGGCGCACGGCTAGCCGGAAGCCGTCAGCGGCGGTCAGGGTGAGGGTGGAGCCGCGAAAGGAGAACAGGATCCCGGCCAGCACCGGCCGGGTGTCGTCGGTCGCGGCGGCAAAGGAGACCTGGCCGAGCGCCTCGGCCAGCTCCCGGGGACCGATGGCACAGCTGGGCTCGTTGGGAACCCCGGGAATGACCGGAAACTCCTCGGCCGGGATGCCGCGGAGGTTCGCCTCGAAGCCGTCGCAGGAGATGTGCAGGCTCCCTCCTTTCGTCTGGAGGTGAACGACCTTCTCCGGGGCCAGCGATGCGATCAGCTCGCTGAACAGGCGCCCCGGCACGGTGATGCTGCCCTCCTGCTCGACCATCGCCCCCACCCAGCAGGTGATCCCCACCTCCAGGTTGGTGGCGGCGAGCTTGAGCCGCGACTGATCGGTCTCGATCAGGATGTTGCCGAGGACCGGTAAGGTACTGCGCGTGGCCACCGCCCGCCCGACGATCGCAAGGCCCTTTGCTAGATTCTCTTCAATGCAGGAGATGCGCACGGTCATCCTCCCCGCTTACCCGCTTGCAGGACCCCCATTATAGCGTATGCCGCGCTAGTATAGTGCATCGGGTGTGCGAGTCCCGAGCTGGCCGAAATTGACACGGGGGCACGCGTATGGTATAACGGCGACGCCCGACGGCCGTATCCGGTGTTTTGCACGTGCTGTAAGGAGGTGACCGATTGAATCCATCGCCGGGCGGCAGATCGGGCTCGCGAGGGCCCGGGCTAGATTGTGCCCGGCGCGTCCCACGGGTTGCTCGATGTGTATCCCTGGCGCCTGTTCCTTACACACTGGTGTTGCTTCACGGCTTGATCCCACGACGGAAAGGCGTGGGATCGAAACCGAGTTCAGAAAGGGGAGGTCCTCGTTACTCATGGAGAAGCCCGAGACAGGTTCGTTGATCAGTCGCCGCCGCCTGTTGAAATCGGCCGGGCTATTGAGCGGGATGGTTCTCCTGGCGGCCTGCGGCCAGGCGCCCGCCGCGAGCCCCACCGCCCCGCCGCAACAGGCAGCCCCCACCGCGCAGGCGACCACTGCGCCAGCGGGCGGGGCCCAGCCCACCGCAACCCAGGCGCCGCCGCAGGCGCAGCCGATCACCACACCGACCCCGGTCGCCCAGGCCGCTCCGCAGCCGACACCGAGCACCCTTGCCAAGATCCCGCGCAACCGGACCCTGATCCTGATGTGGCAGGGCGGCTCGACGAATGGTCGGTGGACCGACTGGGATATTTGGCAGGAATACACCCAGGGGAGTAGCCACCAGAACGGGCTTGGCATCTTCTTCGAGCCGCTTGCCTACTATAGCGCCTTTGCTGATAAGGAATACCTCTGGCTTGCCGAGAGTTATCAGTACAACGATGACTTCACCCAGCTCACGATCAAGACCCGCTCAGGCATCAGCTGGAGTGACGGTCAGCCCTTCACCGCCGAGGACGTGGCCTACACCTTCAACACCCTGAAGGATCTCGGCGCCAAGGTCGTCTGGGGGCACGAGGTCCAGCAGGTGGTTCAGGAGGCCAAGGCGGTCGATCCCAACACGGTGGTTGTCCAGTTCAAATACCCGGCGCCGCGCTTCTTCTGGCTGTGCACCTACAAATATGATATTGGCGTCCCGATCGTCCCCAAGCACATCTTCTCCCAGCAGCAAGACTGGACGAAGTTCAAGAACTTCGACATCGCCAAGGGCTGGCCGGTTACAACGGGCCCCTGGAAGCTGGTCTTCTCCTCGCCGGAGCAGAAGATCATCGACCGCCGGGATGACTGGTGGGCGGCCCGCGCTGGTCTGGCCAAGATGCCCCAGGTCGAGCGCATCATCTACCTGCCCTTCGTCGGCGAGACCCAGACGGCGGAAGCCGCGATCAAGGGGCAGATTGATGCTTCTCTGGACCTGCGGCCCGAGACGATTCGGACCGTCCTGGAGAAGAACCCCAAGATCACGACCCACACCGGCAACAAGCCGCCGTACGGGTACCAGGACTGGTGGCCGACCTCGCTCTGGTTTAACACCGAGAAGGCGCCCTACAGCAATCCCGAGGTGCGCTGGGCGATTAGCTACTATCTGGACCGCCAGCAGATCATCGATGTGGCCTACAGCGGCGCGTCCGAGCCGTCGCCGCTTCCGATGCCGCAGTACCCGCCGCTGATGAAGTACTTCGACGCGGTGAAGGATCTGCTCCAGCAGTACCCGACCAACGCCTACGATCCCAAGAAGGGCGATGCCCTGCTGGAGAAGAACGGCTTCAAGAAGGGGAGCGATGGCATCTGGGCCGATGCCCAGGGGAACAAGCTGAAGTTCGATATCTTCGGCTGGACCGTCTTCGCGGACATCGGACCGGTGGTCGCGGCCATGCTCAAGAAGCACGGCATCGACGCGACCTACAGCATGCCGCCGGACGCGGGTGACCGCTACGCCGCAGGCAACTTCATCGCGGCTCTCAACGGCCACGGGGGAAGCATCCGCGATCCGTATGATACGCTGCACCTCTACCAGAGTGACAGCGTGGCAATCCCAGGCTCGCACCAGGTCAATTTCGCCCGCTGGAAGAATGCCGACTACGATAAGGTCGTCGATCAGGTCTATCAGACCCCCATGGAGAACACCGGCAAGCTCCAGGAACTCTTCCACAAGGCGATGGAGATCTGGCTGCCGAATCTGCCGGATGTCCAGATCGACGAGTGGTACCACCGGATCCCCATGAACACCGAGTACTGGACCAACTGGCCGACCGAGAAGAACCCCTACGTCAACGGCGCTTTCTGGCACTACACCTTCCCGATCATCCTCTGGAACCTCCAGCCGGTGTCCTGAGGTCGCCTGCGATTCCAGGGAAAGAGAGCCCGGCCCGACCGGGCTCTCTTTCCCTGCCTGGAGGGTTCTCCCGCTTCACCGTGACGGCCACGCGAATCACCCTCTGGAGGGGCGAGGGAGGTAGAGGATGCGCATCGATTATGTACTGAAGCGAATTGGGGTCTTCTTCTTGGTGGTCTGGCTGGCCGCGACGGTCAACTTCTTCGCGCCCCGCCTCACCGGAACTGATCCGATCCGCCAGAAGTTGATCCAGCAGGCGATGGCGGGCGGCTACGTCCAGCAGGGCCTCGAGGATATGGTCAAGATCTACGACCGCGAGTTCGGCCTCGACAAGCCGCTCTGGGTGCAGTACCTCAATTATCTCCGCCAGATCTCCGGCCTGGATCTGGGGTACTCGATCACGCACTACCCGAAGCACGTCAAAGAGCTTCTGGGTCAGGGCATTGTCTGGTCGCTTGCCTTGATGGGGACGACCACGATCCTTGCCTTCCTGCTTGGTACCTTTCTGGGGGCGCTTCTGACCTGGCCGAAGGCGCCGCGTTTCCTCCAGTACCTCTTGCCGCCGCTGCTGACGCTCTCGGCGATGCCTTACTACATCCTCGGGTTGGTCCTGCTCTACCTCTTTGCCTTCCAGACAGGGTGGTTTCCGATCTTCGGCGGCTACAGCGAAGGGACTGTCCCCTCGATGACGCTCGGTTTCTGGCTGGACGTTCTGCGTCACACGGTGCTCCCGGCGCTCTCGATCATCCTGGCGGCGATGGGCTTCTGGGCGCTCGGGATGCGGGCTATGATGGTGACGGTCCAGGGGGACGACTACATGATCTTCGCCGAGGCGAAAGGCCTGAAGGAGAAGACGCTCTTCCTGCGCTACGCGATCCGGAATGCCCTGCTCCCCCAGGTGACCGGACTTGCGCTGAGCCTCGGCTACATCGTGTCGGGTTCAGTACTGGTTGAGGTCGTCTTCGGGTATCCGGGCGTGGGGAGCATCCTCTACCAGGCCATCAGCGAGTTTGACTACCCAACGATTCAGGGGATCGTTTTCGTGATTATCGTGTCTATTGGCCTGGCGACCCTGGCGGTCGACATCCTCTATCCACTCCTTGACCCGCGCATCACCTACCGGAGGGCCTAGCAATGGAGGGAGTACTCCGGTATTTGCGGCGCAATCCGGCCCTGATCGTGGGTCTGGTGCTGCTGCTCGTGCTCCTGCTCTTCTGTGCGATCGGACCGTTTTTTGTGGATACGAGCAATGCGACCTCGCTTTCGGTGCCGGCGAATCGTCCGCCCTCCTTGAAATACCCTCTGGGCACGGACCGGCAGGGGCGTGACATCCTCGCGGTCATGGTCGCCGGGACCCCTCTGACCCTGCGGATCGGCTTTGAAGCCGGGCTGATCGGCGTCAGCCTGGGCACGATTCTGGGGTTCGTCTCGGCCTATTACGGGGGCTTGGTGGATACGATCATCAAGGGGATCGTGGATATCGGCCTCACCGTGCCCGGTCTCCTGGTCCTGGTGATCATCGCCGTGTCGCTCAAGCAGGGGCTGACGGTGGATGAGATGGCGCTGGTCGTGTCCGTGCTCTCCTGGCTGTCACCAACCCGGACGATTCGCTCGCAGGTGCTGACGCTGCGCGAACGGGCGTGGGTGCAGGTCGCACGTCTGTCCGGGATGAGCGGTCCGGAGGTGATTGTCAAGGAGCTGGTGCCGAACCTGCTCCCGTATCTGGGTGCTTCACTGGTCGGGGCGGTGTCCTCGGCGGTGCTCGCCTCGATCGGGCTCGAGGCACTGGGCCTGGGACCGATCGAGTCCCCGACGATCGGCATGACCCTTTACTGGGTCATCTACTACGGCGCGCTCCTGCACGGCCTGTGGTGGTGGTGGATGCCGCCGGTCGTTGTGCTGGTTATCCTGTTCGTCGGCCTCTTCAGCCTGTCGGTCGGACTTGACGAGATCGCCAACCCGCGGCTGCGCCGATCGGTTTGAGGTCACCGGCCGGGCCGGTGCGCGTTACACCGGCCCGGCCGGCTTCCGCGGCTCCGCCTGTGGTGTGGTGGTGACGAATACGCTCCCCATCTCGGTGTTCTCGATCACTGCCGCATCCCGGTAGAGGTAGCACGCCGCAACGCGGTGGGGATCCGTCCGGTAGAGTGGCGGGGGGCTCTGGCGACAGATCGGCATCACGTGCGGGCAGCGATCAGCAAACTTGCACCCCGTGTTGCTGCCGTTGACTGCACCTGCCGCTTCAGCCAGTCTTTCCTTCTCCCAGGAGCGCCGTGGATCCGGCAAGGGAATCGAGTTCACGAGCAGGCGGGTGTAAGGATGCTGGGGGCTCTTGACCACCAGCTCCACGTCGCCCGCTTCGGCGACTGACCCGCGGTAGAGCACGACGATGTTCTCGCTGATCTGGTAGGCTGTGGTCAGGTCGTGGGTGATGTAGATCAGGGAGATGCCGAAGCGCTGGTTCAGCTCGCGCAGGTTCTCCAGGATCGTCGCCCGGAGAGAGGCATCGACCATGGAGACGGGCTCGTCAGCGATGATGAGGCGGGGGCGGAGCAAGAGGGCGCGCGCGACCATCACGCGCTGGCGCTGACCGCCGCTCAGTTGATGCGGATAGCGGCCGAGGGTCTCTTCGGGGCGCAGTCCAACCGCCTGGAGTGTCTCCTCCATTAAAGCCCGTGCCTTCTGGCGCGAGGGTGCAAGGCCAAACTTGGCGATCGGCGTCTCGAGGACGTGGTCGACCTTGTAGAAGGGGTTGTAGACCTCATAGGGGTCCTGGAAGATCACCTGGA
>DATGMJ010000293.1:0-33885 GCA_035293685.1 Chloroflexota bacterium
AGGACATGGCGCGTCCAGGCGCGGAGGGCACTCATGACGTCGTGAACGCTGATCGCGGTCACGCCGGGGAGCGGCTGATCCTCCAGACGGTCTCCGAGCACGCCGGTTGCTCCTCGGCGAATCGCGTCAGGGATGAAATCATGCCCATCGGCGCGACCGGTGCGGACCGCGAGGAAGAGCTCGCCGGGCCGGAGCTTGCGCGAGTCGTAGGCGAACCCATCGAACCGGGTTGCGGCGGGAGGTCCGATCAGCCGGGCGCCGGCTGGTGCCATTGCCTCCAGGAGATCGCCCAGCTCAATCATTGGGAGCTGCCGTCGACCTCCTGGGCGAGGATGTGGCGGATGATGTCTGTCCGGCTGATGATGCCGCGCAGGATGCTGTCCTCGACGACCGGGATCGGGTTAATCCGTCGATCGAACATCAGGGTCGCCGCGACGCTGATATCGTCATCTGGCCGCACCGTCTGCACCTCCCGGGTCATCACGTCCGCTGCGACTGTTCCAAGGGCCCGGCGGAGCTCCTCTTCGAAGTGGCGAGGGCTGGAGAGGTAGATGCGGGCGTCGAGGATCTGGAGAAAGGTCGGGAAGTGGACGTTCGCATTGCGCACCACCAGATCGGTCTCAGTGACGATGCCGACGAGCCGCCCGTCACGCTCGACCACCGGTATTCCCGAGATGTGGTGCTGGAGCATGCGACGGGCGATCTCGACAACCGGCGTATCCGGAAACACGGTGATGACCTCGCGGGTCATCAGTTCGGAGACCTGCACGGTGATACCTCCGTATCCCACGGGGTATTATACCTGCGTTTCGTGCCTCCTCCGGGGCCGGATGCAAGGCCTGCGGGCGCGGTGATCGCCCGAACCGGCGTGCCGGCCCGCGAGCGGCCGATGGTCTGATCCGGGACGCCGACGGGATACCGCTGGTGGGATCGCTCTAGCGGGCGAGGAAGCCCCCGTCAGCGGCCAGGATGTGTCCGGTCACCAGGGTCGCCGCATCGGAGAGGAGAAAGACCGTCGGGCCGATCAGCTCCTCGGGTTCAGCGATGCGCCCCCGGGGGATATTGGCGATCAGGCGTGCAGTGAGATCGGGATCCTGCAGGATCGGCTCGATCAGAGGCGTGCGCACGTGGCAGGGAGCCAGGGCATTCACCCGCACGCCGTAGGGTGCCCACTCGACGGCGAGTTCGCGGGCGAGGGCGACGACCCCCCCCTTGCTGGCAGTGTAGGCTGTGTTTCCCCGCCCCATCGCGGCAAGCGCGGCAATCGAGGCGATGAAGACAATGCTCCCCCGCCTGGCCGGAACGAGCCGCTTGCCGACCGCCTGGGCACAGAGGAACGTGCCGACGAGATTGACTTCGATCACACGTCGCCAGTCGGCCGGGGCGAACTCAACCGCGGGGGTGCGGACAGTAATGCCGGCCGCGGTGACCAGGCCGTCGAGGCGGTGGTAGCGGGCCATGGTCTCGGCGATCGCGCGCTCGACCTGATCAGCGTCACGCACATCGACCGGAAGGGCGAGAGCAGAGCCGCCGGCGCGCCGGATCATGGCCGCGGTCTCCTCGGCTGCCGGGCCGTTGAGGTCCAGGCAGGCCACTGCGGCGCCCGCCGCCGCGATGCCGAGAGCAAGGGCACGCCCGATTCCCTGGCCGGCGCCGGTGACGACGATGACGCGATCGGTAAGATCGAACTGGCTGGACATGGGGTCTCCCGGAAGATCGGTCTGCGGCGATGCTACGCCCGGCGTGGCACGGTGTCAAGCGGACTGTCAGCTACCGCTGTACGAGGGGAGGGCTGGCTGGCGAGCGGTGCTTGACATGCCGCGACAGTCCGATAGAATCTCAGATGATGAATCCAGCGTGGACCCATAAGATTCGCGTCGGGACGTGCAACTGGGCTGACCACACCGATTTCTACCCGCCGTCGCTCCGGCCGACCGAGCGGCTCGGGTACTACGCCCGCCACTTTTCCGTGGTCGAGGTTGACAGCACGTTCTATCACCTGCAGCCGGCGCGCAACTTTGCCGCGTGGGCCGCGCGAACGCCGCCGGATTTCGTCTTCGATGTGAAGGCGTATCGCGAGCTCACCTGGCACGATCGCCAGGAGCCGTCCGCGGACACGTTCGAGCGCTTTGGCGAGTCGCTCCGGCCGCTGCACGAGGCGGGGAAGCTCCGGGCGGTTCTGTTCCAGTTTCCCCCGTGGTTCACCAACCAGCCGCAGCACCGGGAATACCTTGCCACCTGCGCGGAGTTCCTGCCGGACCAGACGATCGCCGTTGAGTTTCGCCATCGGAGCTGGCTGGCGCCGGAGGCGCGGGAGGAGACGCTGGAGCTGCTGCGCGAACTCGGGTACGTCCACGTGATGGTCGACGAGCCCCAGATTGGGACGGGCAGTGTCCCGCCGGTCGTTGCCGTGACCAATCCGCGGCTGGCGATCGTCCGCTTTCACGGGCGCAACCGGCAGACGTGGTACGCGCGAACGGCCAGCTCCGGCGAGCGTTTTGATTACCTCTATCGGCGAGAGGAGTTGGCGGAATGGCTCCCGGCGATCGCCGACGTGGCTGTTCAGGCAGGGGAGGTGCATCTGCTCCTGAATAACAATCGCGCCAATTACGCCGTGCGCAACGCGAAGGATCTCCAGAGCCTGCTCGGTCAGCCGGTCACGCCGCTCGAGTCAGAGGAGGAACGGCTTCTCTAAGAGCGGCCGGGCGAGCCCCGGGCGGCGATCGGGAAAACTTGACAGGAGCCCGATCGCTGTGGTAGTTTTAAAACAAGTGCGTACACAATATTTGTGCGTGAATCGAGCGGTAGGCCCGCGTGGCCGCATCGGCCAGGAGGGCTGATCGGCGCGGAGCTTCCTGGCGGTAGACATCTCAATCTTGTGGTGAGGAGCACGGAGGAATGGTCCGACCACTGGCTGGACGGCCGACGACGGCCGAGCGCATGGTACATACGATTCTCCAGCAGCGTATCCTTGACGGGGTGCTACGACCGGGCGAGCGCATTGATCTGGATGCCATCGCCAGTGAGCTCGCAGTGAGCCGCACGCCGGTCCGTACGGCCTTGCGGCAGCTCGAGAGCGAAGGGCTGGTCACAATCTATCCGCACCGCGCGGTGATGGTATCCGAGCTCTCCGCCGATGACCTGGATCAGATTTACGCGGTGCGCATCCACCTGGAGACCTTCGCCGCTCAACTGGCGGTCCCGAACCTCCGCGACGAAGATCTCGCTGAACTGCGCCGCATCCATGAGGAGATGGGGCAGGTGATCGAGGACGGCAACCTGGCCGCCTTCGCCGAGAAGGACCGGGCGTTCCACCTCGCCCTCTACCGCGCGGCAAATAACCGCTTCCTCTCTCGGTTGATTGACGACCTCCGCAAGGCGAGCCTACGGTTCCTGACTGTCTACGCGTCGGTAGAGCGGCTGCCGAGTGCGATCGCCGAGCACGAGGAGATCATCGCGGCGGCCGAGAGGCGGGATGCTGAGCAGGTGGCCCAGCTCATTCAGAAGAATCTCCAGCGCACCTGCAACGTCGCGTCGGCCTTCCTGCGCGCGCGCAGCACCTCATCCTCTGGCTAACTGCCCGCTCGCTTTCACGGGCGGTGTCCGGTGCGACACCGTGGCACCGCCCGGACGTCGCACCCTGCTGGTGGACAGCGGGGCCCGGGCCCCGCGCGCTAAGGGTGGCAGACAGGCATTCACCGTGGTATGATGATGTGTCATCCTGTTGAGTGGGCGGATGGTGGATCTGGCCGACGTACCAGCGTGGATTACCTACCACCCCCGGCGGCACGCGGCTGTCCGGACGCACGAGTATATCTACGCGCAGCTGATCCCCTATATTGGCAACAAACGGCGGCTTCTCCCCCTGATCGCGCGGGGCATCGCGGCCACGGCGTGTCACGGGGGGCTCTTTGTCGACCTCTTCACCGGAAGTACCGTGGTCGCCCGACTCGCCAAGACGCTCGGCTTCCGAGTCGCGGCAAACGACTGGGAGCCGTATTCCTACGAGATCGCTCGCGGAACGGTCGCGAACAATCATCCCCCTGCGTTCGCCTCCCTCGGCGGTGTCGAGGCGGTCTTCCATCATCTCAATGCCCTTCCCCCGCTCCACGGATATATCGCGACCCATCTCTGCCCCGCGGATGACGAGCGACCCGATCCCCGGCACGAGCGTCTCTTCTTCACGCGGCAGAACGGCGAGCGCATTGACGCGATCCGCGAGCAGATCGCGGCCTGGGAGGCCGCGGGGGCGCTGACCGAGGCGGAGCGCGCCTATCTGCTCAGTGCCCTCGTCTACGCCGTTAGCTACGTCAGCAACACCAGCGGCGTCTTCAAAGGGTTCCACGAGGGCTGGGGAGGACAGACCGGTACGGCCCTGTATCGGATCCGCAGTGTCCTGCGCGTCCGACCGCCGGTTCTCTACGATAACGGGGCGGAGAACCTGGCCCTGCGCGCCGACGCCCAGCAGCTGGCGCGCGAGCTCCCAATGGTCCTGGGGCGCGAGCCGGATATCGTCTACCTGGATCCGCCCTACAACCAGCATCCGTACGGCAGTAACTACCACGTCCTGAATACGGTGGTGCTCTGGGATAAGCCAGCGATCACCGCGCGCTTTGCGCCAGGACGGCGGGACAAGTCGGCGATTCGGACCGACTGGCGCGTCGAGCGGCGGTCCCCCTACAATTCGAGCCGGACGGCACTGCCGGCTTTCGCGGAACTCATTAATGCGCTGTCGGCCCGGTGGATCCTTCTCAGCTACAGCACCGATGGGACGATGCCGGTCGAGGCGGTGCTTCAGATCATGGCCGAGCGCGGCAGTGTGCGCGTACTCACCCACCGGTACCGGCGGTATCGGGTGAGTACGCCGCGCAAGTCGCCGCGCCCCTACACTGTCGAGTTCCTGGTGATTCTCGACACGCGCGGGCGGTCTTCGCGCGGGCGGGTGGATCAACTCGTCGAGCAGATTCTGCGCGAGGAGGGACGGTCCCATGGCGATGTCTCTCCAGCAGGGGATTTTGAGTTTTCGTATGCGGCGGGGTAAACTCAGGACAGCCGGCCCGCGCCGGCCGGCGCGAAGTTTGCACCCGCGCGCTGTTCTACCGCGGGGCACGGTCACGCGTTCGCACGCTTGGTCGTTGCACGAAGAGCAGGAGGATTTCCAGTCATGATGAAGCCCGCGGAGCCGCGCCGGGCTCCGAATGTATCGATCGAGCGCGTCGGTCATGCTGTCCAGACGGTGTCGGGGGCGGGATTACTCTCCCCAGAGCGCCGAGGGCAGCTGCTCCAATGGTATGAGCAGATGGTGCTGATCCGCCGGTTCGAGGAAGCGGCGGCGGAGATGTACACGCGGGCAAAGATCGGCGGATATCTGCACCTGAACATCGGCGAGGAGGCGACGGTCGTCGGATCGATCCAGGCGCTGCAGCCCCAGGACTATATCTTCAGTAACTATCGCGAGCACGGCCATGCGATCGCCCGGGGGGTCGACCCCCGGCGGGTTATGGCAGAGCTGTTCGGGAAGGAAACCGGCACCAGCAAGGGCCGCGGCGGGTCCATGCACCTGTTTGACATCGAGAAGCGCTTCATGGGCGGTTACGCGATTGTCGGGGGGGCGCTTCCCCTCGCGGTCGGGGTGGCCCTGGCGATGCAGTACCGTCAATCCGATGCCATCGTCCTCGCGATCTTTGGCGAGGGAGCGACCAATATCGGTGCCTTCAACGAGTCGGCCAACCTCGCCGAGCTATGGCACCTGCCGGTGGTCTTCCTATGCGTGAATAACCTCTACGCGATGGGCAAGCGCGTGGACGAGGATTCGGCGGTTACCGAGATCTGGCGGAAGGCCTGCGCGTACAACATGGCCAGCGAGCGCGTGGACGGCATGGACATCATCGCCGTCTACGAGGCGACGAGCCGCGCGGCGGACCGGGCGCGCTACGAGCAGCGTCCGACCCTGCTCGAGGCGGTGACCTATCGCTATCGCGGTCACTCGATGGCCGATGCGGGAACCTACCGGACGGCTGAGGAAGTCGAGGAGTGGCGCCGGCGCGATCCAATTGTGCTCTTCCGCCAGAAGCTCGAGCAGGCCGGTCTGATTGACGCGGCGCAGGTCGAGCAGATCGAGCGCCGGGTCGAGCAGCAGGTGGAGGAGGCGGTGCGCTTCGCTGAGGAGAGCCCGTTCCCGGATGTCTCGACTCTCTACGACTACGTCTACTGCGACTCTGACGCAACACGGGAGGGGGAGTCCGGTGCCTGAGATCACCTATCGCGAGGCGCTCCACCAGGCACTGCGCGAGGAGATGCTCCGCGATGACGCAGTCTTCCTCATGGGCGAGGATATCGGACGGTTCGGCGGTGCCTACAAGGTGACGGCCGGCTTCTACGAGGAGTTTGGGCCGCGCCGGGTCAAGGACACGCCGATCTCCGAGGAAGCGATTATCGGGGCGGGCATCGGCGCGGCCATGGTCGGTCTGCGGCCGGTGGTCGAGATCATGACCATCAACTTCATTCTGGTGGCGATCGATCAGATCATTAACAACGCCGCCAAGATCAGCTACATGTTCGGCGGGCAGGACTGCGTGCCTCTGGTCATTCGGACACCACAGGGCGCTGGCCACCAGCTCGCCGCCCAGCATTCCCAGAACTTTGATGTCTTCTTCGCGTACGTGCCAGGTCTCTATGTCGTCTGTCCAGCAACTCCGGCTGATGCGAAGGGCATGCTGAAGACGGCGATCCGGGGCAATAATCCGGTCCTGTTCATCGAGAATCTTGGCCTCTATAACACGGTCGGGCCGGTCCCGGAGGGAGAGTACCTCGTTCCGCTCGGCAAGGCGCGAGTCGCCCGGGACGGGCGCGACCTGACGATCGTCGCCCACTCGCGCATGGTGCGGACGGCGCTGGAGGCAGCCGACGTGCTGGCGAAGGAAGGGATCGAAGCCGAGGTGATCGATCTTCGATCCCTGCGCCCTCTCGATACCGAGACGCTTGCCGCCTCAGTGCGTAAGACGAATCGGGCCCTGGTCGTTGACGAAGGGTGGCGGCTGTTCGGGGCGAGTGCGGAGGTTGCCGCGACGATCCAGGAGGCAGCGTTTGACTATCTCGATGCGCCGGTCGCCCGGGTGACGGCGGCGGCAGTACCGATGCCGTACTCGAAGCCCCTGGAGACCGCGGCGCTTCCCCAGGTCTCGTCGGTCGTCGAGGCGGCGCGCGCCCTGCTGCCCCGGCGCTTCCACCGGGGCTGAGCGGGTGATTGGGGGCGGAAGGACTGACCGCGGCGTCCTCGTCGTGAAGTGAAGTATAGGGGTGGTCTAGCGCATGCCGGAAGAGATTGTTATGCCTCGCCTGAGCGACACAATGGAACGCGGCACGATCGTCCGCTGGCTCAAGCGCGAGGGCCAGGAAGTCAGCAAGGGTGAAGTGCTCGCCGAGATCGAGACCGACAAGGCGACGATGCCGCTGGAATCGTACGCGGCGGGCGTGCTTCAGCGGATCCTTCTGCCCGAAGGAGGAAGTGCGCCGATCGGGACGCCGATCGCCGTGATCGCCCGGCCGGGCGAGGCCGTCGCCGCGCCTGCCGCCCCAACGCCTGCCGCGGCGCCCTCGCCAGCGCCATCCGCCGCGCCATCCACTCCGCCCCCATCCCCCAGTGCTCCAGCGGCGCCGTCCGCTCCACCCAGCGGGCGAATCCTGGCATCCCCGATTGCCCGACGCCTGGCCGAGGAGCTCAACATCGATCTGAGCACGATCGTCGGCACCGGCCCGGGGGGGCGGATCACCAAGGAGGACGTGGAAGAGGCCGCGCGGGCGCGCCGTGCGGCGCCTGCGCCGACCCCACCACCCCCGGCGGCTCCCCCGGTCGCGCCCACGCCGATCGCCCGGCCGCTCACGCGGATGCAGGAAACGATCGCCCGCCGCATGGTCCAGAGCAAGACGACCATCCCGCACTTCTACGTGACCTCCGAGATCGATATGGCCGAGGCGACCCGTTTGCGGCAGCAGTTGAACCAGGCATGGGACGGCGTGCACGTTGGCTTTACGGAGATGATTGTCAAGGCGGTGGCGCTGGCCCTGAAGGCGTATCCCGAGGTAAACGCCTCCTGGAAGGACGATCACATCGAGTATCACGAGACGGTGAATGTGGGGCTGGCCGTAGCGGTCGAGCACGGTCTCCTGGTGCCAGTCCTGCACGACGTCGATCGAAAGGATCTGCGGACGCTCGCCGTCGAGGTGAAGGATCTGGTTCAGCGGACGCGCGACGGGCACTCGCGACCGGGCGACTTCGAGGGAGGAACTTTTACGGTCTCGAACCTCGGCCAGTACCCGGTCGATGAGTTCCTGGCTATCGTCAACCCCCCTGAGAGCGCGATCCTTGCGGTTGGTCGGATCGAAAAGAAACCGGTCGTCCGGGATGATACGATCGTGATCTCCGAGCGCGTGCGTGTCTCCCTCTCCGGCGACCACCGGGTGTTCTACGGAGCGACCGCGGGTGCATTCCTGGGAGAGCTCAAGCGCCTTCTGGAGAGTCCGCTGTCGTTGCTGGCATAGATTGTGATCGGCTTGCCCGGTCCGGCCGCGGCCCCGGCGTCTGCTCCCCCGTGATGCGCGCGGTCGCCGGAGAAGGCCCCGGGGAGATTCGAACGGGCCGGGGAGGGAAGATATGGGACGCCTACGCAATCGACCGCGCACCCCGCCGACGGGCCAGTTGCCCCGGATCTGGAAGCCGAAACTGCCGGTTATCCCCGAGGCGGATCTGCCTGAAGGGCAGGAACCAGTGGTCGTTGAGCCGCCGACAAAGGGCTTGACCGTGGATTCGGATATCCCGACCGAGCCGGGACGGCCGCGCGCGGCTATCCCGTGGAGGCCCGGCGCCGCGACGAGCGAGCGTCAGCGAACTCCCCGGACCAGCCCGGCGGGGGGATCATAGATCATTCGTCAGCCGGCGCCGCTTGACAGGGAGAGCGGTTGGTCAGAACCTAGGAGATGGAGCCGGTTCGGATCCTTCGCTCATCCGTGATGGTCAGCGAAAGCCGCGGCCGGCTGGTCCATCGGCCTATTCCCCACTGGCCGAGCGGGCATTGGAACGGCTCGAGGCGCGGGGCGCACTGGTCTCGGCGGCGCGGGCGGGGTTGGTCAGGCCAGGCACGGAAAGCCTGGCCTGACCAACCCCACGCCCTGCTAGTGCGCGTGCTCGCTGCCACCGTGCGGGATCGTCGCCATGGTGATGAATGCGAGGGTCAGGAGCGCGAAGATCAAGGCCTGGACGACCCCGACGAAGATCTCCAGCCCCATGAAGGGGAGCACCACTACCCAGGGCACCAGTGAGGGGATGACCGACAGCAGAACATCGCCTGCGAATAGGTTCCCGAAGAGTCGGAAGCTGAACGAGATCACGCGGGAGACCTCGCTCACTGTCTCCAGGAGACCGACGAAGAAGCCAATCAGGCCTTCCCGCAGATTGATGAATTTTCTGATCCAGCCTCCCCAGCCCGTGTGCTTGATGCTCCAGAACTGGACCATGAAGACCGCGGTCAGGGCAAGGGCAAGGGTGAAGTTCAGATCAGCGCTGGGAGCTCGGAAAAGCGGGATCCGCTCCTCGCCGTGCTGGACGTAGATCGTCGCGTTCGTGAATCCCGGCAGGAGCTCGATCCAGTTGTTCGCGAGCACGTATAGGAAGATTGTCGCGAAGAGCGCGAAGAACTCCCGCCCCTTCTCGCGCCCGGCGACATTCTCTGCCAGGCCAACCAGCGCCTCGATGATCCACTCCACCAGATTCTGGAGACCGGTGGGAATGAGCTGCATTGTCCGCGTTCCCAGGCCAAAGACGACGGCCAGAACGATCAGCGTGATCCAGCCCGTAATCATGGAATTGGTGATCGGGACGCCCGCGACCGTTGTCACCGCCTTGGCCGAGATCTCAACGGGCTCGAGGGTCACCGGGAAGAAGATGCCAATAATGAGCAGGACCAGTCCCAGAATGGCCAGGACGATAAGGGTCGTATTGCCCGTCCGCTTTCCTGGCTCTTCACGCGAAGGCGCGGTATCCATCATGATCTGATCATCCTCTCCCTTGAAGGAGTTTTCAACGCGGGCCGAGTATAGCACACGGCGCACCGGGGCCGGCGTCCCGCTTACCCATTCGCATCCGCGGGAGGAGCGCCCAGCCCCTGGGCGAGCTGGCCGGCGGCCTGGCGGCAGGTCGCCGTGCGGAGAACGGCGTCACGCGCCGCGTTGGTCAGCGCGGCCCAGCGTCCCCAGGACGGGGTGCCCTTGCGGCCGTTCGCCTCGGCACGCGCGAGCTGGTGCAGGGCGGCTGCCGCCCGATTCGCGATCGCCGCAAGGACGAGCGCCGCCTCGGTCCGTTCGGGATGCTCCAGGGCCGATCGAATGGCTGCCTCAACCTCCGGGGGAATTGCGGCGGCTGCTCGGTTCACAATGCTTCTCGCTCTCTCACGCTGGTGTACCTCATGGTACCATAAACCCGACCCGGTGTGCTGGGGGCTCTGAGCGTGCGGCCCAGCACGCGATTGCGGCTTCGGATACACCGGCGAAATGGCAAAAGGGAGGAAGAGCATGGCCGAGTCGCGCATCCTGCGCTTTCGCGAGCTTCCTGAGATCGACCGGGGAACGGGGGTCCGGACTCGCTTGCTGGTTTCGCGGGAGCTCGGCGCGGAAGGGCTCACGACGGGCATTACCCACTTCGCCCCCGGTGCGGAGATCGCTCGCCACTGGCACAACTGCGATGAGTCGGTCGTGATCCTCGAGGGCGAGGCCGTCTGCGAGATCAACGGGCAGTACTTTCCGATGCGCCAGTACGACACGACGTTCGTGCCCGCGAATGTTCCGCACCGCTTCCTGAACCAATCCGACAAGCCGATGGCGATTCTCTGGATTTATGCCGCGGGCTACGTGACCCGGACTTTCGCTGACACGGGCGTGACTGTCGAGCACCTCTCCACGGATGATCGGGCCACTCTCTCAGCAGACTGACCGCGAGACCGAGATCGGCCTCTACATTCACGTCGCGTTCTGCCGCTCGATCTGCTTCTACTGCGATTTCAATGCCTATGCCGGTCTGAGCCAACTGATTCCAGCGTATGTCGACGCGCTAGTTGACGAGATCGGCCTGCTTCCGCCGCCCCTGTCGGATCCCTGGCCGTTGGACCCGCGATTCCGGGTCGGGAGTATCTATCTTGGCGGTGGAACGCCCAGCCTGCTTGCGGTGGAGCAGATCGGGCGCGTGTTGGCAGCGGCGCGCCAGTGGCCAGCTGCGGAGGATCCCGAAGTATCCCTGGAGGCAAACCCGGAGGACCTTACCGGCGACTACCTCCAGGCCCTCCGCGACCTGGGGGTGAACCGCCTGAGCATCGGGGTACAGACCTTCGACGATGCGCTCCTGCGTCGGCTGGGCCGACGGCATGGCGGCGCGGCGGCGATCCGGGCGGTCGAGCAGGCACGACGTGCCGGTTTTGACAATATCAATCTTGACCTGATGTTTGCTCTTCCTGGACAGTCCCTTGCCGATTGGCGCCGTGCGCTCGACCAGGCGGTCGCGTTGCAGCCGGAGCACCTGTCGCTGTACAACCTGACCATTGAGGAGGGGACGCCTTTCCACCGCTGGGTGATGACGGGGCGGTTGCGTCCCCCGGATGATGACCTGGCCGCGGACATGTACCGTCTGGCGATTGACCGCCTCGCGGCGGCCGGCTATGCCCAGTACGAGATCTCAAACTGGGCTCGGTGCGATCACCGGCGGTGCTTCCAGAGCCGACATAATCTCCGCTACTGGCGCAATCAGCCGTATCTTGGCGTAGGAGCGGGTGCCCACTCCGCATTCGGCGGCTACCGCTACGCGAACGTGCGCGCACCGGCCGCCTACATCGCACGGATCCGCGCGCGGCAATCGCCGGTGGAGAGGGCGAGCATTGAATACATTGATCAGCGACGGGCGATGGCTGAAACCATGTTCCTTGGCCTCCGCCTGGTCGAGGGGATCGCGGTGGCTGACTTTCAGGCCCGTTTTGGCTGTCTGCCAGCCGACGTGTACGGGGCCGAGCTGACCGAGCTGGCCGCCGCTGGTCTGCTGGAGGTGACCGATGGGCGGATTCGTCTCACCGAACGGGGACGCTTTCTCGGCAATGAGGTGTTCGTGCGCTTCGTTTCCTGAGTGAACGGGGACTGTCTCCCAGCGGCCTGCCCGTTTGTTGACAGAAGTGGTACACTCAGCCCGACATCGTTGTCGAGTCACGGGGCGAACCGCATGGATTGCATCCGGTTCCGGGCACGCCTCGTGGGAGAAGGCGGCGAATAGCCTGGCGGTTCCGCCGCTCGCGGCGGCGCCCCTGTCCGCGCCTCAATGGCATTCGCACGCTCAATTCATTATCGCGAGGCTGCCCAATATACCTCCGCGCCGGGGGCCAGTAGGCACGCACGGGCCTGCTGCCACGACGCAAGTTCACCTGAGCACTCGCTGAAGCGAGGAGATCACCTGAATGAGTGCTGGTGGGGAGTTCCTTGTGCTCCAGCGGTCCCAGGCGGTGCGTGACGGCGATTGGCTCTGCCGCACCTTGTATGACCTCTGGGACCGGTACTTCAGCGATACCCCGCGTGTCAACATCGTTCGCATCGGCTTTGGTCGCGCCTGGAAGAATCGTCTCGGATCGATCTGCCTCTCGGATGACCAGTCAACAAGCTACATCTCGATCAATTCCCTGCTCCGCTATCCCGAGGTGCCCGACTATGTCCCGCTGGTGACCGTGGCCCACGAGATGGTCCACTACGCGCACGGGTTCGGATCTCCGCTCCCGCGCCGGTATCGTCATCCCCATCGGGGCGGCATCGTTCGCCGGGAGATCGTCCGACGGGGTATGGCACGGGAGTACGAGCAGTACGACGCGTGGATCTGCGCGCACTGGTATGACTTCTATCACGCCCGGACGCGTCGGCTGTGATCGGCTTTCCGGGGCTAGCGGCGTCGGAGCGGAGTCAAGATGGGCGGTGCACGAGGGCGCGCGCGAGCGCGCCCAGCTCGGCCGCGGGCCTCGCCTGCGGAGAGGCTCGCTCGAGGGCGGCCAGGGCCTGCTCGATGTAGGAGGCTGCCTCGGCCTCGACCTGCTCGCGGATACCCAGATCGGTGAGATGGGCGACGATGCGAGCGACATCGTCGTCCGAAGGGGGGGATGGCCCACGGTAAACCCCGCGGATATCCGCGGCGACCTCCGGCGCGGCGCGCTGGAGCCCTTCGATGACCGGGAGTGTTACCTTGCGGCCGCGCACATCCGCAGCCGCCGGCTTACCGGTCTGTCCGGGATCACCCCAGATGCCGAGCACATCATCCTGGATTTGGAACGCCATTCCGAGCAGGGTGCCAAAGGCGCGGTAGTGCTCGGCAAGGGCCTTGTCTCCGGTAGCGCAGAACGCCCCGAGCTGGGCGGCTCCGCCCATCAGAGCAGCGGTTTTGCGCGCGATCATCTGCAGGTACTGCTCGCGGGTGGTGGTCGGATCCCCCTCCAGGCTCAGGTCGAGGTGCTGTCCCTCGGTGAGTTCGAGGCAGCACTGATTGAGCACGCGGAGGGCAGCCAGGGTCGTCGAGGGATCCACGCCGTAGGCCGGTGCCCTGATGAGGGCAAGCTGGGCGAGGACGAACATGGCATCGCCGGCGTTGATTGCGATGGGCGATCCCCAGATGTTCCACACGGTCCGTCGTCCGTGCCGATCGGGGCTGTGGTCCTCGATGTCATCGTGGATCAACGAGAAGTTGTGGACAAGCTCGACGGCGACGGCAGCCGGCAGTGCGCGCCGGTGGGAGCCGCTCGCCGCCTCGCCGCAGAGCAGGCACAGCGTGGGACGGAGCAGTTTGCCGCCCGGCTGGCGCCGGGGGGCGAATGTCTCATCGACCCAGCCCAGGTGATAGCGGAGGATATTGTACAGCCCGGGGGCGCGATCATCCTCTGGAAACGCCTCGCGCAGCGCATCTTCGATCTCCGGCCGGTACCGAGCGATGATCGTGCCCAGGGCTGTGGAGGCTGGTGCGGAACTACACATGGTGGCCGGCAGGGGAGAAAGTGGGCCGTTCAGTCACCGTCTACTTCTCCCTCGTGGTCGTTCCCATCCTGCTCGTCTTCTTCGAAATACTCGTCGCTGTAGGTTCCCAGGTCGCGTCCCTGGTAGACCGAGACGACGAAGTCCTCCCGGGGAACGTCCGCCGTAAGAACGAGTTCGTCATCTGCCTGCTCAATCAGGTCGAGGACCTCGTCTTCATCGAGTTCGCGCTCGACGATCAGAGTACCGTACACGACGGTCGGGGTGAAGTGAAGCTCAATGCGGCCGAGGCGGTCCCCGGCTTCGAAGACCAAATATCCCTCCGAGTGGGTGGTGCGGTATTGTCGCTCGAAGCGCACGTCGTCCATACTATGTCACTCCTTAAACCTCCGCGCGGGAGCCGTGCTCGCGTGCGCTGACGGAGCCCCGGGGTTCGGCAGCCGCCGGTCCCGGCGCGGGCGGCGCTAGCCTTCCAGGGCCTCGAGAATCACCCGGCTCCCCGGCGCAACCCGACGAAAGACGGATGGATCACCATCAATATGTCCGACGACGTTGACTGCGCTCGCTGGGCGGATTTCCTCTCCGCGACTGGCTGGCGTGGGACCGAAGAAGATGCAAAATGCGTGGCCCGGCGGCCAGTACGCAATGTCCCCGAGCTGGACGACCGTCTGGCCGTTCTCCTCGGGACGGTGGACCGGAATCGCAAAGTAGATCTCGTCTCCCCAGGTGCTGGCGCGGGCTTCGATAGGAAGTGCCTTCCAGATTGCGTCGGCCGTTGGAGTATCATTCAGGCTGGCGACGGCAGTGATGTCTCCTGCTCGAATACGGAGTTTTCGTTCCACGCCTTCAACTTCCTCCCGTGCAAGACGGTTTATTCTAGCATAGCCTGAATCGGCGGAACAATCGAAACTTTTCCCACGATCGGGCGATATATCTGGTAGCATGATAGGGACGAGGAGCGGGTGGCCGAGGTATCTGACGAGGAGCTGATTCGCCGCACGCGGGCTGGTGACCGCCTCGCCTACGGCGAGCTGGTTGAGCGCTACCGTCCGGCCGTGTTGCGGCGTGCCCAGGCAATCCTGCGCGACCCCGTGGCGGCGGAAGACGCGGCCCAGGAAGCGTTCGTCCGGGCATACACATACCTGGACAGCTATGATGGGCATCACCGCCTGTACACCTGGCTTGCGCGGATTGTGACGAATGTCTGTCTCTCGCAGCTCTCTGCCCAGCAGTGGCAGATGCTGCCGCTCGAGCAGGCTGTCGTCCTCCCCTCGGAGTCGCTTGCCTCGGACGATCCGGAGCTTGCCGCACTGGCCAGCGAGCAGGTGCGGATGCTTCGCATGGCGATCGCCGGGTTGCCGGCGAAGTACCGGAACGTGCTCATCCTGCGGTACTGGTACGATCTTGCCTATGATGATATCGCGCGGCTGACCGCGCAATCGCTCGGGGCGGTGAAGACACAGATTCGGCGCGCTCGCCTCTTGCTGGCGGAGAAGCTCCGCCTCCATGCTGTTGGCTATGAATGGGGATGATGTGGCAGTCCAGCTGACGTGGCGGTCGGCCCGCGGTGCGTTTACCGATCGCGTGCTGGAGCGCGTCGAGCGGGTCGAGCGGACGCGGCGGCGACGTGAAGGGATGCGCTTCCTGGTGCCCCTTTCCCTGATCGGGCTGATTGGCGCGGCGTGGGCGGTTGCCCTGCCGGATGGAGCATCGGCGGTGCGCTTTGTCATCGAAGCGTTCGCCTGGCTCGGGGCCGTCGCAATGATCGAGGAACGGCTTGGGACGGCGCTCCTCGGTCCACTCGCGCCCTGTCCACTCCTGATCAGTCTGCTCCTGCTCATCGCGGCAGTGACCTGGGTGCGGGTACACCAGCCTGGCCCCCCGGAGTGGAAGCGATGATTCAGCGACCAGCGATCGGACGCTCGACCGCCGTGTGGGCCTATCGATCGCTCTGGCTCCTGGCGATGCTTCTCGTGCTGGCCATGCCGATTGGTATCCTGGTGCGGGGAGATGTCTGGCTCGGGCCGGCCGTCTTCACAACGCCCAATCAGGCTGGCCACTCGCTGATTGTGATCGGCGGCGACGTGACCCTGCGGGAGGGGATGGAGTATCCTCTGGTTGTATTGCTCGGTGATGTGCGGGTGCACGGCGTGCTCCAGGATGTGCTGGTCGTCGCGGGTGGTAATGTTTACCTGGATCACGACGCAGTGGCACGAGAGGCAGTGCTCACGCTTGGTGGCCAGGTCTTTCGGGCCAATGGGGCGGTGATCGAAGGCACGGTCGGCGCGGCTCTCCGCGGATGGGATGGCCAGCACGAGATCGAGCACGGCCGGCGGCACATTGACCTGGGGCGGCAGGTGCGGCTGGGGATCGCAGCCGGGCTCGGTCTGCTCCTCCTCTGCCTCATCACTGCCGCGGCGGTCCCCTGGTCGGTCGTCGTCACGGCGGCAACGATTCGCAATTATCCAGTCCGGAGCGTGCTCGCCGGCGTCACCGGCCTGCTGGTGATGCCCTTTGTCCTGGTACCCCTGATGTTGAGCCTCGAAGGGCTACCCATCGCCGTTCTGCTCGGCCTCGGGGCTGTGCTCATGTGGCTCGTCGGTCTGACCGGTGCCGGCTTCGTCGCCGGCCAGCGCCTGCTCCAGGGGCAGCCGGGCCCGTCGTCCTTCCTGCGGGTCCTGATCGTTGGCCTTGCGCCGCTGCTCTTCATCCTGGCTGTTCCGATCATTGGACCACTGGTTGTGGGGGCAGCCGGCATTCTGGGGGCTGGTGCGCGCATCGTTGGCTTCGTCGAGCGCGAGCGGGCCATTGACGCGCTCGCGACGGTCATCCGGAGTGAGGACTGATTCACCGTCCTGGTTAGGGTGTGAAACTTTCATCGCCCGGCGGCGATATATGAGTCGTGACTGTCTCGCGAGGGGGAAGTGAATGCCTATTGCCACGCTTGTCAATCGTCTGGTGACCCATCAGCTGCGGATCCGGACTGAGACCGCGCCCCAGTTCGTCGACCTGACCGATCAGGTACAGCAGATCGTGCGGGAGAGCGGAATCCAGCACGGACAGGCGGTGGTATTCACGCGGCATACCACGGCGGCCATTCGGATCAATGAGAATGAGCCAGAGCTCCTGCGCGACTTTGTGGCCTTCCTCGAGCGTGTCGCCCCGCAGGCGTATCCCTATTTCCACAATGATTTCGATGTGCGCACGGTCAACATGACCGATGACGAGTGCGCTAACGCCCATGCGCACTGTCGTCAACTCCTCATGGCGACCAGCGAGACCATCCCGATTATTGACGGGGAGCTCTGTCTCGGCACCTGGCAGCGCATCTTCCTGGTCGAGCTGGATCACGGACGGGATCGGTCGGTTATCGTCCAGGTCCTGGGCCAGTAAGGCTCTGCTGATCGTCCGGGCTCGGTTCGCTTCTTGGTGTGAGCCGGTTTTTCTGCCTGTCCTGACTGCCTGACCCCTGCGCGTCCGCGTTCATCTACCCGTGGGCTTGACCGCACGGGCACAGCGCCGGTACAATGCCCCCGCTTCGAGGCGCGGACCAAGCGCTGACGGTTATCTCTCGCCGCCGGTGGGCAGGGGATGGCCGTCGGCTTCTATGGCCGATCCTGGTAGTGTGCTGATCGGCGGGCAGAATACTCCCGGGTGATGAAGAAGGCATGGAGAAGGCCGGTCGTCTTCTGCCGGTGATTGTCGGGCTCTTCGTGACATCGCTGTTGACGGCTAATATCATCGCCGTCAAGCTGTTCGTTGTGGCGGGAATCGTCCTGCCGGCGGGGGTGGTCATCTTCCCGCTGAGCTATCTCTTTGGCGACGTGCTGACCGAGGTATACGGGTATGCCCAAGCCCGACGGGTGATCTGGCTCGGGTTTATCTGCAACCTGCTGATGGTCGCGGCAGTCTGGATTGCCCAGACATTGCCCCCCGCGCCGTTCTGGAATGGTCAGCAGGCGTATGAGCAGATTCTCGGTTTCACCCCGCGTCTGCTGGCCGCTTCGTTTCTCGCGTACCTGGTTGGCGAGTTCGCGAATTCGATCGTGCTCGCCAAGCTGAAGGTGGTGACGCGCGGCCGCTGGCTGTGGAGCCGAACGATTAGCTCGACCGTGATCGGGCAGGGGCTCGACTCGGCCGTTTTTATTACCGTCGCCTTCGCGGGGACCGGCGTTCCGACCCTCGCACCGGTGATCCTGGCCCAGTGGCTGTTCAAGTCGGCCTACGAGATCCTGGCCACGCCGCTGACCTATCTAATCGTAACCGGGCTCAAGCGGTATGAAGGCCTCGACCCGTTCGATTACCAGACCAACTTCAGCCCGATCGCGGGACTCTAGACGTCTGCCGGTTGTATTTGCACGGTCGGGGTCCTATTATCAGCCCCATTTTATCCCACGGCTCCGCTATTTCTGGCTGGCGGCGCTGAGCGCACGGCGCTGGCGTGCCGCCGCCATCTCGACCGAGCCGACCGCGGCAAGTCCAAGGAGCATGTGGACGATCACAAGCGGGCCGGTCGGTAGCCCGGCCAGGAATCCCAGGCCGAGAGCGAGCGGGGCGAGGGGCAAAAAGCGCGCGACGGTTCGGATCGGTGCTGTCGGCACCTCCGGCAGCGGGCGCAGGGCATAGATCGCGAGCAGGGCGATGATCACCCCCAGCGAGATGTGCGTCTCCCAGAGCCGTGGATTCAGGAGGAGGCCGACTGAAGGACCGAAGTAGCGCACAAGGCCCAGGAGGGTCTGCACGTAGAGCAGGATGCGGAGTATCCAGAGCAGTTTCAAAGGTCTGTCCTCACGCGAGAAATAGTACCGTCTCTCCATGCTAGGCTTGCCGCAGGACCGGTGTCAAAGCCAAAGCTCTACTGGGCGGAGGGCCTCATGGTGGGGAGGGCGCACTGCCGTCTCCAGCGTGCGGCGGGATGAGAGATGATCGGCCGGACACGCTCGTCGGAACAGCGGGAAAACCGGTGGGGGAAGCGTCGTGCTGACGCCTCCCCCGATGATCGCGGCGTTGGAGGGTGGACCGGACTGTCCTGGCCTAGCTGATGAACAGAGGGGCGAGCACGAGCGTAATTGTGCTGAGGAGCTTGACCAGGACGTGCAGAGATGGGCCCGCGCAGTCCTTGAACGGGTCGCCGATAACGTCACCGGAAACAGCGGCGGCGTGCGTGGGACTACTCTTCTGAATGACCTCGCCATCGTAGCCCTTCATCATGCCGGCCTCGATGTACTTCTTGGCGTTGTCCCACGCGCCGCCGCTGTTGTTCAGGATCGTCGCCAGGAGGATGCCGGCGATCGTTCCGACCATCAGGAGACCGGCGGCGGCATGCTGACGCATCACCAGGCCGACCACCACTGGCACTCCGACCGCTAGCAGTCCGGGGGCTACCATCTCCCGCAGGGCCGCGCGCGTCGTGATATCCACACAGCGCGCGAAGTCCGGGCGTGCGGTCCCTTCCAGGATGCCCGGATTCTCGCGGAACTGGCGACGGACCTCCTCGATGATGCTACTGCCAGCGCGTCCCACGGCCCGGATGGCCAGCGAGCTGAAGAGATAGACCAGCATGGTCCCAAGAAGGGCTCCGATGAAGACGTCGATATTGGCCAGATTGACCTGGTGGGCCGCAGCATCGACCGCGGCAATCTGGGCCGGGGATGCATTCGCCGGCAGGCGCGCCTTCATCACCTCAGCGACTTTGTCCAGATAGGCGCTGAAGAGGAGGAAGGCGGCAAGCGCGGCCGACGCGACCGCGTAGCCCTTCGTCAGGGCTTTGGTCGTATTGCCGACGGCGTCGAGTGCGTCGGTGATCTCCCGAATCGTCTCGGGTTGGCCGGACATCTCAACGATGCCGCCCGCGTTATCGGTAATCGGCCCAAAGGTATCCATCGCCAGGATATAGGCGGCGGTCATCAGCATGCCCATCGTCGCGATCGCCGTGCCGTAGATGCCGCCGATCCCGGCCGTCTGGAGACCGGTCTCCCGGGCGAAATTCTCACCGAAGAGGAAGGAGAGGAACAGGGCAATAGCGATGGTGATTGCTGTGCTCCCGGTTGTCTCAAAACCCACCGCCATGCCAGCGATCGCGTTGGTGGCCGGTCCGGTCAGCGATGCCCGGGCGATCTCCTGCACCGGTCGACCAGCGCCGGAGGTGTAGTACTGGGTGATGAAGACGAAGGCGATGCTGGTCAGGATCCCGACCAGCCCGGCGAGAAAGAGCCAGGTACTGTGAAGCATCGTGGTTGTGACCACGTACATGCCGACCGCCGAGAGGGCCGCCGCGACGTAATAGCCGCGGTTCAGCGCGCGCATCGGATCGCGGATGTCGCCTCCACCGGCGAGGAGCAGGCCGATGCCGCAGGCCACCAGGCCGACAGCCCGAACCACGAGTGGGAAGAAGATCCAGGCCGGATCCTTCGAGCCGGTCGCGGCGAAGATCGCGACGCCCAGGATCATCGCCCCGATGTTTTCGGCAGCGGTCGACTCGAACAGGTCAGCGCCGCGGCCCGCGCAGTCGCCAACGTTGTCACCGACCAGGTCGGCGATCACTGCCGCGTTACGAGGGTCATCTTCCGGGATTCCCGCCTCGACTTTACCGACCAGATCCGCCCCGACATCTGCCGCCTTGGTATAGATACCGCCGCCCAGCTGGGCGAACAGCGCAACGAAGCTGGCGCCGAAGCCAAACCCGACAATATCAAAGGGGGCGATCTCCGGATGCTGCAGACCGCCGTAGATCGTGAAGATCGTCGCGACACCGAGCAGGCTGAGGGAAACAACCAGGAAGCCGGAGACAGCACCGCCGCGCAGGGCGGTGGTGATAGCCTCGTCCAGGCTCCGGCGTGCCGCGCTCGCGGTGCGGATATTGGAGCTGACCGCCACGTACATGCCGATGAAGCCGGAGAGCCCCGATGCGAAGGCGCCGACCAGGAATGCGATGCCGGTCAGGAGGCCAAGATTGGCGTTCTGCTCGACGAGGCCAATCAGGATGCCGATCAGGACTGCCGTGACCACCGCAAGCTGGGCGATCGTCAGGTACTGGCGTCGGAGATACGCCATGGCCCCCTCGTGGATCATCTCGGCGATCTCTTGCATCTTATCGGTGCCGCGGTCGCGCCGCAGGACGTCCCAGGCCAGGTAGATGGCAAACGCGACCGTGACCAGGCCGATCAAGAAGACCAACGCGATGGCACTCATGGAATCTGCTGTGCTCCTCTTTCTCGCGGGTCTTGGGCCCGCGTCTTATCACACGTGGAGTCCACCGTGATCACATCCGACCGGGATTGCCGACGGTTCCCGAGGTAGGCACGCAGGCATCTTCCGGCGTCCGCGCGCTCGGGCCGACCTGGGCGCCGTCGACCAGTCCACGTCGATTCCGCGCCGCGCCACGCCGTGACATGGACATACTCGAACGAACTTTATCACGTCCGCGCGGGAGGGTCAAGGCGGCGGAGGCGGTCATCGATCTGATGGAGGCGTGCGGCGAGATCGGCCTGGCGCACTGACACCGTGAGATCTCCTCGGGTCTTCTCGAGGATGCCGCGCGCTGCGTCGGTCGTGCGCCGGAGCCCACCGGTGATTGCATCGGGGTAATCAATCGTCACGAGGAGATCGTAGATATCCTCCATGGCCTGGAGAAGCGCTTCGCCGGTGGTGGTCTCGCCCTGGCGAAGCTGATCGAGGAGAAAACGCCGGAGCTCACCGACGGCCTCGCCAAGGCCATTGAGGTAAGCTGCCCACTCGACCTGAAGCTCCTCCGGGCCGGGGAGGGGCTGGCCGCTGAGGATGGCCAGGACGACGCTGGCCTCAACGAACTCCTTCTGCGCATCGTGGATAAAACCGGCATAGAGCACGGCACCGTACGGCGTGGTGATCGCGACGGCTTCCGCGAGGGCTGATCGGGCAGTGGCGAGCAGTGCCCCGGCTCGCTCGAATTCACGGCGATGCACCGCGCGAATGGCGTTTGCCGAAGCACGAATCACCTCGCGGGTCCTGGCCAGGGCTCGCTCTCGCGCGTCGTTTTCCGCCTCGAAGTAGGCCCGGGCGCGCTCGGCGATCTGCTCGAGGGGGGCAAGCGAACCAACGATCACGGCCATCCTTCCTCTCCTTGTCTCTCCTCGCGCGCGGGCCCCGGAGGCGCGGGAGCGCGCGCGACGGTCCGATCAGTGGAGCGGAAGTGCTGCCACGCCGCGGGCGCGAGCGGTGTGCGCTGTCCGTCGGGGTGCCGGAGCCAGAGACCGGGCTCGGCCGTGACCTCGCCGATAGCGGTCAGCGACACGCCGGTGGCCTCGACTGCGCGGGTGAGTGCGTCCACACGGTGGGTGGGGGCGGTCAGGAGGAGTTCATAATCCTCCCCGCCGTAGAGCGCCCAGGATAAGGGATCGCGGCCGCTTGCCGCCGCTGCCGCTCGCAGGGCGGGTGAGAGCGGCACGTATGCCAGGTCAACGACACCACCCAGGCCGTTATCTACGACGAGATGGCCAAGATCGCCGGCTAGGCCGTCGCTCACATCGATCATCGCTGTCGCCAGCCCAGACAGGGCGATCGCCCGGCCGGCCTCGACGCGCGGCGAGGGGAGTTGATGGCGGGCGATCAATTCGTCAGCCCCTGGAACGGTTCGGGCACCTGCCCGAGTAGAATAGCCAGGCCCGCCGCGGAATCGCCTATGGTGCCGGTTACCAGGATCCGATCACCGGGCCGGGCGCCGGTGCGGTAGATCGCACGGTCCATCTCGACCTCGCCGAGAAGGGTCAGGTCCAGGACGAGGCGCTCGGGCGAGCGCGTCAGGTTCCCGCCGACGATCCGGATCTGGTGCAGGTCCGCCTGCTCGGCCAGTCCCTCGACGAGATCATCAATGAACGGCAGGGGGGTTTCCGCGGGCAGGCCGAGTGCGACGAGCGCCCAGCGTGGAATTCCCCCCATTGCCGCGATATCGCTCACGTTCACTGCCAGTGCCCGGCGGCCCAGTAGCCTGGCCGGGATGGTCGCCCGCTGGAAATGAACTCCCTCGACCAGGGCATCGGTCGTGGCCAGCAGGAGGTAGCCCGGTCGGACCTGGAGGGCCGCTGTATCATCACCGATCCCGCGCAGGACACCCTCTCCGCCCTGCTCGAAGCGCCGTCGGAGACGGTCAATCAGCCCGAACTCACCGATATCGGCGACCGTCAGCGGTGTCTGCGGCATCACCGGAGGCGCTTGATCGCCCATTCGATCCGCTCGAGCGCGGTTTGAAGGTTGGGGATGGAGTTGGCATAGGACAGGCGGAGATAGCCTTCGCCGTGGGAGCCGAAGGATGTACCAGCCAGGGTCGCGACACCGGCCTCGGTAAGGAGGTAATCTGCGAAGGCACGGCAGTCCATTCCGACATCTCCCACGTAGGGGAATGCATAGAACGCGCCGGCTGGGGTGGCACAGCGCAGACGCGGGATCTGGTTGAGGCCGTCCACAATAACCTGCCGGCGCCGTCGGAACTCCTCGACCATGCGGCGAACATCATCCTGGGGGCCCTCGAGGGCGGCGATGCCCGCGCGCTGGACTGCCGTCGCCGTGCAGGAGACCGAGTTCGTGACCAGGCGGGTGATGTGCGGCGCTAGCTCGACCGGCATAATACCGTAGCCGAGGCGCCAGCCGGTCATCGCGTAGGTCTTGGAGAAGCCATCCAGGATGATGGTCCGCTCGGCCATGCCCGGAAACGTGGCGATGCTGATGTGGGTTCCCTCGTAAAGGATCTCGCTGTAGATCTCGTCCGAGAGGACAACCAGGTCGTGTCGGACTGCGAGCTCGGCGATCCCCGCAAGTTCTGAATACTGGAGGACACTGCCGGTCGGGTTCTGGGGCGAGTTCAGGATCAGGAGGCGGGTACGGGGCGTAATCTTGCTGGCGAGCTCATCAACGTCGAGGCGAAAGCCGTTTTGCTCCCGGAGGGGGAGCGGAACTGGTGTCGCACCGACGAAGCGGATCATCGACTCGTAGATCGGGAAGCCCGGATCAGGGTAGATCACCTCATCGCCCTTCTCCGCCAGGGCCAGGATGGCGAAGAACATGATGGGCTTCCCGCCCGGCGTTACCACAACCTGCTCCGGGCTGAAGGTCAGGCCGCGCTTGCGGCCCGCGAAGCGTGCGATGCTCTCCCGCAGCTCGCTGATGCCCGCCGATGGCGAGTAATGGGTTTCGCCGGAGCGGAGTGCCGCGACCCCGGCCTCGACGATATGGGCGGGCGTATCGAAGTCTGGCTCGCCGATCTCCAGGTGAATGACATTGACCCCGCGCTCCTCGAGGGCTCGTGCCCTGGCGAGGACTTCGAAGGCAGTCTCGGTTCCGAGGCGTCCCATCCGCTCGGCAAGCTTCATCTCCCTGGTCTCCCGATCTCCGCAGATTTTCTCGCCCGTTGGCCGCCACCGCGCGGGCAGAGCCTGGTGCCGCTTATCGCCCATTCGACGGTCGGTGGCGCGATCGCCGCCATTATAGGGCATGGCCCGGAGAGTGGCACGGTTCTCGCGGACTGTCCGCTCTCCGTATTCGGCGGCCCCTGGCCATAATCGGGGACAAGGAGGAGGCACGATGCTTCGCCAGCTCGCATGCGGGCTCGGTCTGCTGATGATCGGGAATGCGATCGTGGATTTCATCTTTCCCCGGGCGGCAATTGACTTCTTCGTGACCGGCCCGGGGCGGTCCTGGCGCTTTCCGGGGCGAGGGATCATCGCGGATGTGGCCTGCCTGTCCCCGACGACCCGTCGCTTCTTAGCGCTCTGGGAAGGGATCTCCGGGGCTCTGCTGGTCATGCTCGCGACCGCCGGTCCTCCAGGGGGGGAGGGGGTACGGCGCGGCGGTCCGGTCCGTATCCCGATCGAGCACGTGCAGTCGTGATTGCCTCTCCTGGTCAGCACGGATGGCGTTCCTATCGAACGAAGGCGGCCTCATCATTGCGGCCATTATGGCACTGACGATGGCACGGCCCTTGCTCGGGTTGATGGCCCGACCCGGCCGCGCGAGCCGAGCCGTGATTAATGAGGTTTGCGATACGACCGTCTTGGCGACGGTTAGCAAGGAGGAAAAGGCAATGCAGCCTCCCGCGACCGAGATGCCGCGGCGCGCAATGTTCGACTTCTTCGCTACCCTTCCTAGCGCGGCGTACCTGTATGCCATGCTCGGGAGCGTGCTCCTGTCGGCACTCCTCTACGTTACTGGAAAACGCCACGCGGCTCTCTTCGTTGGTGAGTGGGTACCGACGATCTTGCTCACGGGTCTGTTCTACAAGCTCCTTCGACCAAGTGGCGAGGAGGTGCCGGAGCGCATCCGTGAGGCCTTTCACACGGCCGGTCGGTAAGTAGTGAGAACCCTGTCCTCACCGCTGTGGTGGGGACAGGGCGCCAGTAGGAGCCCGGGGGCGATCGCTACCCGGCGGGTTTCTCCGACGGAGCGGTGCATCGGTAAGGAGGACAAGTCATGACCGTGTCACAGATCCTCTGGATCATCCTCGCGATCGTCCTGATTATCTGGCTCTGGGGCCTCCTGGTCGGTGGTGTTGGTCCGGCGATCAACGTTCTCCTGGTGGTGGCGCTCCTTATCCTGCTTTACAACCTGTTCGTTGGGCCGCGCCCGGTGTCCTGAATACGGCGGACCTGCGGCCTGCCGGGTGCCGCGGATCGGGCCCGGCAGGCTGATGCTCCAGAGACGAACCGCGGTGGCATACTGGCCGGCATCAGCCTGGATCTCCTCACGACACCCTCTCGATCAGGCTTGGGCGGGTTGGCTCAAGAGGTGAGCGACCTGCTTATCCAGGGCGGCGAGCTCAGCATCGTCGGCCTCCTCCGGCGTGAGGACATCGGCGGGCTCCGGCGGAGGATCGGCAATGCGCAAGAGCTCGCGGAGAATGACGTGCTGCCACTCTGCGTGGGAGGGCACAGCCGTACAGATGGAACACGGTACGGTTCCCTCGCTCACATAGTAGCCGGCCACATCGATCTCGACCGTCCGGTAAGACCCCTCGCGCAGGGCTGTCAGGAAAGCCTGACGGCGCTCGGCGGCGTCATCTGCTTCTGACGAGCGCCGCGTGAAGACGTACTCCTGGCCGTCCGGTCCCAGAAGGCGCAGGACAACGGCGATGCCGTAGCGGTCGGGCGAGCAGCTCAGGACGATCTGCCGGTCGCCCAGGCCCAGGCGATCGGCCCAGGAACGAGCATAGGTCTGCCATTCGGTTGGAACGGTCGGTGTCTCGTAGTCCCTGATCATTGATCGCGCATCTCCGGAGCGGGTTTATCCGCCGTGGGGGCGGGCGGAGCGCGGCGCCGAGGCTTCCACCAGCGCTACCCGGCTGGTGGAAGCCTCGGCGCTTCGCGGCGGTGCGATTGTATCACGTGGGCCGAGCGGCCGGAATGGTCATGTTGGAGTCGCGTGATAGCAGGGGAATTTTAACGTCCGTCTCACGGGTTTCGCTGAAGAGCTGTACTACAATAAAACCCGTTTCATCGCTCACCTCCTCGGTCTCCGCCGCGCCGCTGAGCGCCGCGGACCAGGACAGAGCGATCCTCACGATCACGGCCGATCGACCGCTCCCACGTGGTCTGCGCCTCACTGCTGGACAAAGGCGGTAAGGAGGTGCAGACATCATGCGCAGGGGGCCGATCAAGGAGTATGGCCTCGATGCGAACGACGCGCCGACGAGCCCGATTGCGATCTGCCCAGTATGGGGTGCAGCGCTGGGCTCCCCCGCCGGCCGCGATCGTGCTGATCGCCGGGGTGCTTGCCGGCCTGCTCTTTGGAGTGGGCGGCCGCCTGTTTGGCCAGGCCGATACCCTTCAGCAGCACTATATGCTCCTGGTGAGCGACCTCTATGCCCAGGGGGTTCCGCTTTCGGCTGTTCGTGATCGACTGATCTCGCTAGGCTATTCGAATCCGGCTGCCGCGGTGCTGGCCGTTGCCGATGAGCTCGCACGCGCTCGGGATGATGTGAGCAAACAGGAGGCCGAGCAGCTTCACCAGTTCGCTGAGGCCCTCGTGAATGCGCCGGAGACGGCGAGTACAGTACCGACGTCAGTTGCCTCGACCGCGACAGGAGTGCCGTCGCCCACGGCGACCGTCGTCCCCGCGGCAGTCCCTCCCACGAGCACCCCTACCGCCGTTCCTACTGTAACTCCAACGAGCGTTCCGGTCGTGACCACTCCGATCGTGCCGGATGTTGTCCCGACCCTGACCCCAACCGCACCACCGTCTCCGTCGCCAACCGGCCCGCCGCGTCCCCGGGCGACGCCCGCGCCGGAGAAGGCGGGTGTCGTGAAGACCAGTGGAGGCCAGGCGGCAGTGCTCCGAAGCGGTCCGACGACGAAATCAACCGCGGTGGCAACGATCCCGAATGGTGCGAAGGTGTCGGTCTATGGGTTCGCATACGGAGAGGCCCTCGAGCCGGGCGAGTCGCGCTGGTACCACGTGGTGTACAACGGACATCAGGGGTACCTTTACGTCAAACTGGTCCAGGTAGGAGGGTAAGCGCATGCGGCAGTCGATGACCGCGCCGTGGTCGAGCGCGCGTCCCGTTATCCTGTTATGCCTGGCCTTCGTCGTCGGAGCAGGGATTGGCTGGATGATCAGCCGCCCATTTGCAGGGGCCTCCGGGCGGGTGACCGATCGCGACTACGTGGCGGTCGTCGCTCTCCTCTTTCAGATCGACCACAACCAGGAGGTTGCCCGGGAGCGGCTGGCCTTGCTTGGCTCACCGTCGGCTCTTGTCCAGCAGGCGCTGGACGAAGCGCGGGCAGGGCGGCTCAGGAATCCGTCGGATCGCACGGCAATTGAGGCCCTTGCCCGTGCCCTCCTGCCAACCGTCGTTCCCACGGCCAGTACCTCAACAGCCGGCCGCTCTACCGCGGCGGCGCGTGCGAGCGGTACGGGAGTCTCGCTCGTAGGGCCGATTGCCGTATTCCTCTTCGCCTTCGCGCTGGGCGCGATCGTTCTGCTGCGCACGGCGGGCGTCTCGCTTCGGGGCCCGGGACCGGTGCCCGGTCTCCGTCGGGAGCCGCTGGATCGCAATCGCGGCTTCCATCGGTCGTCGGCGACGCTACGGACCGGCCTATCCTTCGAGCGGCCGCGGCTGGCTGATGAGGTGGACGCGCGGAGCGATGGGAAGGTTGGTCGAGAGGAAGAAGAGATCAGGGAGAGCACGGTGAGTGTTTCCCCGATCCTGCCGCGTGCGGTGAATCCCGGCAGCGTTTCCCAATCCCGCGATGCTGGACTGCACCCGTCGCGCATCGCCCGTTTCGAGTCGTGCTACCGCCTTGGGGATGATCCCTACGATGAGATTCACCCGATCACCGACCCGGCGACCGGGGCCTTGATGGCCGCCTGCGGCCTGAGTTCGGCCTTGTCGCTGGCCGCCTCCAACCCGGGGCAGTATTATGCCTTCACCGCCTGGCTTCAGGACTACACCGGCGGTGAGCAGTTCCTCCGCGCGACCGGCCTGGTGACGCCATGGGCGGCCCGTGCCGCGGCGACCTCAATCGATGAATGGATGCGGCACGGTCAGGTAGATGTTCTGCTGCCGGTCGAGCGTGGTGCGGTGGCAGAGCTGGTCACCGATCACCTGAAGGCCACGGTCACCGTGGTGGATGTCGCCTTTGGGGATGCAGGGCAGTCAGCCGGTGCCTATTTTCGGGAGCTGATCGTGCGCTTCGAGATCCATCCAGTCACGACGGCCGATCGAGGGACGGCGGCCTGGTCGGCTCCTCGAGCAGGACGGTGACCGGTCCATCGTTCCAGATCTCGACAAGCATGTGGGCCCCGAACCGCCCGGCGGCCACCCCGATCCCGAGCTGGCGGAGCCGATCAGCAAAGACGTCCACGAGGGGGGCGGCGGCCTCAGCCGGGGCCGCATCAACGAAGCTGGGACGGCGCCCTCGTCGCGTGTCGGCGTAAAGAGTAAACTGGGAGATGACCAACGCCGCGAGCTGCTCGTCGAGGAGTGAGCGGTCAAACTCGCCGCCCGGGCCCGGGAAGATGCGCAGGTTCGCGGTCCGCTCGGCGAGTCGGCGGGCAGTCTCGCTGGTGTCGTCCCGCCCCACGCCGACCAGGACGACGATTCCACGCCCGATCCGCCCGACCTCCTCACCATTGACCGATACCGCGCCGCCGCTTACTCGCTGGATCAATGCGCGCATCAATTTTCCCTCTCACGGGTTAGGCGGGGGATGCGACGCCCCGCGGCTAGCCCCGTGCATGCTTAGGACCGTTCGGATGCTGCGCCAGCGTCGCTCGACCTCGACGGTTGATCCGTTTCCTTGGGGGCCGCCGCTGCGTCCTTCCCGGAGTCGGCGCTCGCGCTACTGCTCGACTCGCTCCGACGGTTATCGGTAATGTAAAAGCCTGATCCCTTGAAGATGATCCCGACAGGATGAAGGACGCGGCGGGTCGGCCCGCCGCAGGTCGGGCACACCGTCACCGGATCATCAGTGATGCGCTGACGTACCTCGAAGTGGGCACGACAGCGGGTGCAGGCATATTCGTAGAGCGGCATTCGGTAGCCTCCCGGACTCTGTGACTGACTGGGGAACTGCCAGCCGTAGATGGACGATCATCAGGATAGCTCCGGATATTCAGTGGCGGAAGTGGCGGTAGCCGGTGAAGACCATGGCCAGGTGGAAGCGGTTTGCGACGTCGATGATCTCCTGGTCGTGGAGTGCTCCGCCCGGCTGGATAATCGCCGTGACGCCAGCCTGGGCGGCGAGCTCCGGTCCATCTGGGTGCGAGAAGAACGCATCCGACGCGAGAACACTACCGGCCGCGCGGTCGCCAGCCTTGCGGACAGCGATGTCGACGGCATCAACCCGGCTCATTTGGCCGGCGCCCACGCCGACGAGGGCTCGTTCTCGGGCCAGGACAATCGCATTCGAGCGGACGTGCTTCACCGCGCGCCAGGCGAACAGGAGGTCTGCCAGCTCTTCCGGTGTTGGCTCCCGCGCGGTGACTGTCTTCAGGCTGACCGCGTTCTCCGGGATGGCGTCGCGGGTCTGAACCAGGAAGCCCCCACTGATCCGCCGCAGGTCGAGTTCGAGGAACGGGTTGATGGCCGGACCCGCCTGATCCTCCGAGAGCGGGGCAACCTCGAGGATGCGCAGGTTCCGCTTCTTGCGGAGGATCGCGAGCGCCTCATCAGCATACCCGGGGGCGATGATATCGTCGTAATGGCTCTCGGCGATCAACCGTGCCGTGGTCGGGTCGACAATCCGGTTCAGACCAACGGCGCCGCCGAACGCAGAGATGGGATCTCCGGCGTGGGCCTTACGATATGCCTCCGCAAGCTCGCCGGCACAGGCCAGACCGCACGGGTTCCCGTGCTTGATGATCGCCACGCAGGGCGCTGCGAAATCGCGGACGCAGGCAAGGGCGGCATCCACGTCCAGGATATTGTTAAACGAGAGCTCGCGACCGTGGTGCTGGCGCACGCCAGCGACTGTCGCGGCGAGGTGGGGGTTGGGCGTATCGGCGTAGAGTGCCGCCTGCTGGTGCGGGTTCTCGCCATACCGGAGGTCACGGAGCTTGGTCAGGGCAAGCGGCAGCGTCTCGGGCAGAGTGTCCGCCGCACCACCAAGATAGGCGGCAATCTGGGCATCGTACGCGGCGACGTGGCGAAGAGCTTTCGCCGCCATCGCTCGACGCCAGACCGCATCGTCGGTGTGGTGCTGGAGCCGCTCGATGACAAGTGGGTAATCGGCTGGATCGACGACTGGGATGACGTGAGGGAAGTTCTTGGCCGCGGCCCGCAGGAGGGAGACGCCGCCGATGTCGATATTCTCCAACGCGTGTGCGAGAGGAACGCCAGGGGCCTCGACAGTCTGCCGAAATGGATAGAGATTGACCGCTACCAGGCCAATCGGCTGGTATCCGTGGTGAGCGAGCTCGGCCTGATGATCCGGGTTTGTCGGATCGGCGAGGAGGCCGGCGTAGATCGCCGGATGGAGGGTCTTGACCCGCCCGCCCAGCATCTCCGGGTGGGCAGTGAGCTCGCTGACGTCGTGCACCGCCAGGCCAGCCTGGCGCAGGAAGCGCGCGGTGCCGGTGCTTGCATAGAGACTGAACCCGAGTTCAGTCAGCGCGCGCGCGAATGGTTCGAGGCCCTGCTTATCCCAAGGGCTAAGGATTGCTCGCACGTCTTGATTCCTCTCGTAGCATGCGCACCTGTCGAATGAGCAGGTCGCTCAGCGCCTGGAGGGTCGGGAAGACCCCTTCGCCGGATGCGGCGACTGCCTCGAAGGACGGGACCCGATCGGGGTTGAGTCGCGCCTCGAGAAGCGGCACTGGCACTGCCTCGGGAAGGTCGCGCTTGTTGTACTGGAACACGAGGGGGAAGCCCGGGCCATTTTCGCGGCGTGCCGCCAGAACCTGGTGTAGCTCCGCGGAGCGCTGGAGATTGGCTTGGAAACAGGCACGGTGCGAGTCTGCCACGAATACGACCCCATCGGCGGCCCACAGCAGAGCCACCCGGCAGCGCTCCGCGCCCGGTCCTCCCGGCGCGGCGTAAAGGTGGTAGAACAGGCGATATCCCTCAACCTCCCCGACCTGGAGGGCCAGGAACTCGACGTCACCGGACCAGCCCGGGCTACCGTTGATCGTGGTCACCTCTCCGCGGGCCTCGCGCGGCGCACGCGCGTGGATCACCCGGAGGTTCGTGCTCTTCCCACTTGCGGCTGGCCCATAAAAGACAATCCGGCACTGGATGGCAGAAAGCCGATCGTTAACCAGTGCCACTTCAGTCGTTCCTCGCGTGTGAATGGCTGTTTCTATACTAAAAGGCTGCTTTCCCCGGGACACCCGGCGGGCCGGCGACTGCTCACTCGGGATGTGACGATGCGATCAGTCAGCAGCATCGACCTGACCGCAACGGCCGCTCCGGCTTCGCGCGGTGCGGTGGATAGTTCAGAAGCATTATACCGGCGCCCGGAAAGGAGTAGCAACAGCAGCGCCGGGCTTCCGCGCATGAACCGGTGGGACCGTCGGACATCGGATAGCCAGGGGATCCCGGGTCACGGTGGGCAGCGGCCCGGAGCGAGTAGGCATAAATCTGCTGTCGAAGACCCCATTGCTTCCAGTTTCGTAAGTTCAAGCCGATCAATACTGGCGGTCCATACCTGGTTAGAGTTTGGCATCATTAACTACTGGGGCTCTGTATCCTTTATTGGAGGACTTTTTGAAACGAGTTTCCACTGCCCGCCCCAACGTCGATTGGTGCGATTCACCTCGCCTGCCTGCTTGATGGATCGAAGCGCCGGCAGGCCTTGGGTTCAGGAGCATCGAATCAGTGCAAGGTTCCTCTTGACGCATACGGCAGAGGCCGCTATACTTAACAAGTGCGTGCCCGACCGGGATGCAAGCTCGGGACAGCGGGCCGCAAAGGGGCACGTTACCAAGTGAAGAGTGGTAGGAAGGGCCGTGGTAGTCCTGGGGGGACCCAGGGCTGCTGCGGAAGATGTGAGACGAGTAGAGTTGAGTGGAGAGTTTGATCCTGGCTCAGGACGAACGCTGGCGGCGTGCCTTAAGCATGCAAGTCGGACGGAGGGGCCGCGAGGCCTCTCAGTGGCGGACGGCTGAGTAAGACAGGAGGAACCTGTCGGTCGGTGGGGGATACCCACTCGAAAGGGTGGCTAAGACCGCATACGCTCCCTGGGGGAAGGGCCTGGGGAGGAAAGCCCGGGTGCGGGTGCCGATCGGGGGGCTCCTGGCCCATCAGGTTGTTGGTGGGGTAAGGGCCCACCAAGCCGATGACGGGTAGCTGGTCTGAGAGGATGGCCAGCCAGACTGGGACTGCGACACGGCCCAGACTCCTACGGGAGGCAGCAGCTAGGAATCTTGCGCAATGGGCGAAAGCCTGACGCAGCGACGCCGCGTGGGGGATGACGGCCTTCGGGTTGTAAACCCCTTTTGGTCGGGAGGAGGAAGGACAGTACCGACCGAAGAAGCCCCGGCTAACTACGTGCCAGCAGCCGCGGTAAGACGTAGGGGGCGAGCGTTGTCCGGATTCACTGGGCGTAAAGGGCGCGTAGGCGGCTCGGCAGGTCGGGTGTGAAAGGCGCGGGCTCAACCGGCGCAGGCCACCCGAGACCGTCGGGCTGGGAGGGCAGTAGAGGAAGGTGGAATTCCGGGTGGAGTGGTGAAATGCGTAGAGATCCGGAGGAACACCGGTGGCGAAGGCGGCCTTCTGGGCTGACCCTGACGCTGAGGCGCGAAAGCGTGGGGAGCGAACTGGATTAGATACCCAGGTAGTCCACGCCCTCAACGATGGACACTAGGTGTGGGGGGTATCGACCCCTCCCGTGCCGGCGCTAACGCAGCAAGTGTCCCGCCTGGGGAGTACGGCCGCAAGGCTAAAACTCAAAGGAATTGACGGGGGCCCGCACAAGCAGCGGAGCGTGTGGTTTAATTCGATGCAACGCGCAGAACCTTACCAGGGTTTGACATGCACCCGCCGGGCTCCGAAAGGGGTCGTTCCCGCGAGGGACGGGTGCACAGATGCTGCATGGCTGTCGTCAGCTCGTGCCGTGAGGTGTTGGGTTAAGTCCCGCAACGAGCGCAACCCTCGGCGCTAGTTACGGTGTCTAGCGCGACTGCCGCGACCAACGCGGAGGAAGGTGGGGATGACGTCAAGTCAGCATGGCTCGGACACCCTGGGCGACACACACGCTACAATGGACGCGACAGAGGGCAGCGAAGCCGCGAGGCGGAGCGAATCCCAGCAAAGGCGTCCTCAGTTCAGATCGCAGTCTGCAACCCGACTGCGTGAAGGCGGAGTTGCTAGTAACCGCGGGTCAGCACACCGCGGTGAATACGTTCCCGGGCCTTGTACACACCGCCCGTCACGTCATGAAAGCCGGC
>DATGMJ010000294.1:0-3392 GCA_035293685.1 Chloroflexota bacterium
GACCAGCGGCCGTCGCTCCTTCAGATTCACGTCCGCCGCACGCTGGAGCAGGTCTTTCGAGAGACCCAGCGCGATGCCGGCGACGGCGGCTGTCGAGGCGGGCACCACGAGCATGCCGCGAACCGGATAGCTGCCCGACGACGGCCCCGCAGCCAGATCCCCGGCGGCCCAGTACCGCACGCCCGAAAGCCGCGGATCGTCCGCGGACCACTCCAGCCATTCGGCCAGATCGGCGAGCCAGTGCCCATCCCGGAAGGAGATCCCCGTCTCGTCCAGCAGAGTCAGCCGCGCCGCCCGGCTCACCACCAGGTCTACGCCCTCCCCCGCGTCGAGCAGCGCCCGGATCACGGCAGCGGCGTAAGGCGTCCCGGAAGCTCCCGAGACCCCGACGACCCACGGCCTGCGCCCAGGCCCCTCACCCGCTGCGCTCATGCCCCCATCTTCCCCGCGCACAGCCGCGAACACGAATCCGAGCCGGTCACCAAAGCGACCGGCCCGGAAGAGCGTCCTTAGTAGCTCAGCGGTGCGAAGGGCTGAGGGGCAGGTATCCGGTCCAGTTCCTGCTGCGCGCCCTTCATCGTGAGCACCGTGAGAGCCGAGATCACGAGAAGCAGAACGGCGCGGGCACCGAGCAGGAACATAGTCCGGTGGTCCGCGCTGACAATCGCTTGCGGGTCGGTCGGACTACCCGCGCTCGCGACGCTTCCGACGGCCCACAACAGACCCCAGATCAGCCAGACGTAGCGAAGGCCGGAGCGGCGCGACAAGGCCCTCACCCGATCCTTGCCGAGCGCGCGCTTGAGGTTGCGCTCCCAGAGGGCCAGGGCGACTAGCAAGAAGACGAAGGCGGCGATCAGGACGAGCGTAATCGCCCCAACGCTGCTGTCTGACGCATTCGCCTGGTCCGCGCTGATCGTGTCGCCCTGGAGGATCCGGTTCGCCAGAGATGCCTGGTTGTTGACGATGACGATGCCGACGACGCATACGATCGCGTACGAGACCTGGGCTGCCACCGCGACGACAAGCCTGGCCCGGCTCAGGGGCGCGAGCCGCAGCGCCAGCGGCGCCTCCGGAATCCCCGCAGGCGCGGACGGCGCGAAGGACTCAGGGCTCTCACTGCTCATGGATGGCTCCCCCACCAAATTATGGATATAGAGCGGCAAGCATATGGGTGCGGGCCCACGCTCACCAGAGCCTTCGTGCAGCTGCTTCAGGGGTGAAAGCGTCAGCGGTCCTTGAGGTAGTCGGTGTCGTCGCAGACGTGCTGATAGTCGCGTTCGTCGAGGCTGTGGTGCCATGGCAGCCTCGTTCCCGGAAACCACAGTCGCTTGCAGTGAGACCAACCACTTACCTCCACGTGGGCCAATCCCAGATCGCGCACCGTCTCGAGCGCGGGCATCAGGTCCGTGTCATGGGAGACGATGACGCCGGTGTCATAAGCGCGATCAATCGCCAGGCGTACGAAATCGATCGCGAGGATCACGTCTACGCCCTTTTCCTGCGGCCGCTCAAGGGGGTATCCACTCGGGTAGCGCAGAGGGCGGCGCACGACGGTCACGCGCGAGTCGCGTTCCCACTCCGAGGCTTGGATGTCGTTCACCGCCGCGGCGCCACGCTGGCGGTCAGGACTGGGACGACCCCGGTAGACGCGGATGCCGACAAGTTCGGAAGTGAAGCGGCGCCGGCCGACGAGGAGCTCGGCGAGCCGAATCGGATCGATGTGGGTGAACTGCCGCACCCTAGAGACTCGTGGGAAGCAGTCGTACCCCGTGCTGGTCACGTTCTGGTAGTCGATGAAGACCATGACCCTGTTGCTCATGCCGCTCTCCGGGCAATAAAAATGCCCACCACTCCCGGAGGAGGGTGGGCAGCAACTGACAGTTAGTATGCGATGCCCTCTTGATCGCTGTCAAGTCGACCACTCCGGATTCGCGACTCAACGTGTGCGATCATATGCGAAGAGTTACGACTTTCGGGTGAGAAACACGCCGACGTATGGATCAATGACAGACAGAAGTGGACCGCTAGCGGCTCGCCGCGCCCTGGCTACGGGCGGAGGCCGCGGACGACCAGGTCCAGCAGGGCGAAGCAGAACAGCGCGATGCCGACGAAGCCGTTGACCGTGAAGAAGGCGCGGTTGAGGCGGGAGAGGTCGTTCGGCCTGAGCAGCGAGTGTTCGTAGATGAAGGCCCCTGAGACGACCGCGACGCCGATCCACCAGAACGCTTGGGCGTGGGTCAGTACTCCGAAGGTGATGAAGAGGGCCGTGGTGACCGCGTGGCTGGCGCGGGCTCCGTTGAGGGCTGTGGCGATGCCCCACTTGGCCGGGACGGAGCCGAGGTTGTCTCGCCTGTCCGTCTCCACGTCTTGGCATGCGAAGATCAGGTCGAAGCCGCCGATCCAGATGCCGACCGCCAGACCGAGGGCGACCGCGTCCCAGTTCCACTTTCCGGTGACGCCGATCCAGGCGCCGATGGGGCCGATCGCCTGGGCCAGCGCCAGGAACGCGTGGGGGACGTTCGTGAAGCGCTTGGCGTAGGGGTAGACGATCAGGGGGATGACTGCGAGGGGCGCCAGGGCGAGCGTGAGGGTGTTGAGGCTCGCCGCGGCGGCGAGGAAGACGGCCAGGGCGAGCACGGCGCCGAACCAGGCGGTCTTCACGGTGAGAACGCCGGTCACCAGTTCGCGCTTGGCCGTTCTCGGGTTCCTCGCGTCGAACTCGCGGTCGATGATCCGGTTGACCGCCATCGCGAACGTGCGCGCGCCGACCATGGCCACGGTGATCAGGACGAGCTGAAGCCAGTGGACGGACTTGGAGGCTTCGAACATCGCGGTCAGGGCCGCGGTGAAGGCGAACGGCAGCGCGAAGACCGAGTGCTCGAGCAGGACCAGGCTCTTGAACGCTTTGAACTTCTCGCCGACGGTCTCGGCGGGCACGGCGACGGCGCTCACAGCCCGTACTCCTTCCAACGCCGGTCCACCAGGGCGGCCGTGGCCGGGTCCGATGTGATCATCTCGGGCCAGCCGCCGTTGCGGGTGTAACCCTCCTCCGGCAGCTTACGGGTCGCGTCGATACCGATCTTCCCGCCCCAGAACTGTTGGTACGAGGCGTGGTCGAGGTGGTCGACCGGCCCGTCCACATGAACGACGTCGCGGGCGTAGTCGACGTTCCCGAACGCCCGCCAGGACACCTCTGCGTAGTCGTGGACGTCGCAGTCGGAGTCGACGATGACGATCAGCTTGGTCAGCGACATGAGGTGGGCGCCCCAGACGGCGTGCATGATCTTCTGCGCGTGCTTGGGGTAGCGCTTGTCGATCGAGATGATCGCGCAGTTGTGGAAACCGCCGGTCTCCGGCAGGTCGTAGTCCACGATGTCCGGGACGATCATCTT
>DATGMJ010000295.1:0-11393 GCA_035293685.1 Chloroflexota bacterium
CGTCGTACTCGTAGAGCACGAGGTCATAATCCTGCCAGAGGACGTTCTCCGGTCCAACGATGGCACCGAGCTTCTCGGCGAGTGCGCGACGGTCCATAGCTGGCCTCCTCGCCAGGGGGCGGAGATGATCGCCGGTTCCCGGCGCGCTGCCCGAGCGGCCGGGCCGAGCTCTGCAGTCATCTTCTGCGAGGCTCATGGTAGTCAGGCCGCACGAGCGAGTCAAACGGCCGCGCGCCATTGACGGATCGGCAGGCGACGACTACGATACAGGGCATGACCGCGTGAGCGGGCCAGCGGCAGGAGAACGCGATGAGCCTGTGGGATGCGGTTCGGCAAAAGGCAGGCAAGGCCGCGGCAGAGGCTGAGCGTCAGGCGAAGATCGCGCGCCTGACCGTGGAGATCAGCCGAACGCGGGGAAAGATTACGGAGCGCCTGGAGGAGATGGGGCAGGTTGCCCTCGAGTTGTATCGCCAGGGCACCATCGAGCATGCCCGCCTGGAGCCGCTTGCCGCTGAGATCTCGAAACTCGAGGAGCACATCAAGGCACTCGAAGGCGAGATCGCGGCACAGCGGTCAGGCGGACAACAGGTAAAACCCTGAGCCGCCGTGAGACCGGTGCGACCGCGTGGGGAGCGGCATCCCGCCGACCCGACGGTGCCGTGATGGGGGACGGCAGATAGGCCGATGGGCACGGGTATCACACCTGGCTACCGTGTGCTCGGCAGTTCGGTAGTTTAAAGTCCACCGCGATCGGGAGGATCGAGCCGATGCCAGCAGGTGAGTATTACGTTGATTCTCCCCGTCTCCGAGAGTTCATCGAAGCGGTCGAGGAGCTCCGCCGTCGGATCATCGATCCACCCAATCTGATCGCCGCCATTCGCCCGTTCTTCGTCGACCTGCTCGCCGACCAGACCTGGCTGCCCGCGCGCTACCAGGAGACGGCCGGGCACAGCGGGATGGGGCACGGGATCGGAACCTGGCTCCTCTACCGTTCCGCGGATCGAGGGCTGGCATTCTCATCGCTCGTCGTTCCGCCCGGCGCCGGCACCCCGATCCATGACCATCTCGCCTGGGGGCTGGTCGGACTCTACCGCGGCGAGCAGGAAGAGGAGATCTTCACCCGCCGGGATGCAGGACCGGCCGATGACCGCGTCGTCCTCGAAACTGCTGCGGTCAAGCGCTTGCGGCCGGGTGACCTGTACACGCTGCTCCCCGAGAACGATATCCACCGCGTGCGGACGATCTCGGCCATAACCTCCGTCTCGCTCCACCTCCTCGGCAACGATAACGGCTGCATCTGGCGCCACCGGTTTATTCCAGAAGAGGAGCGGGTCGAGCCGTTCCGCTCGGGATACCTGAACGCCCCCTGCGCCGAGACGGTCCCGGCGGAGGCGAGACCCCGCTGAGATCACCACGCCAACCAAGCCGCCGCCCGCTGTCCAGGCGGGCGCTGGGCGGCATGGGCGGGGCTTGGGGGATCCGCCGGAAGGGGTCATCTGGCGGTCTCGCCGGCGATGCCGCCCGCGCGGCGAATCCACCATTGGGCGCGGGTCGGCCCGCGGCGTCACGGCGGGAATTCCAGCTCCCCGGCCAGACCGGCCAGCCGTCGCAACCCCTCCCGCATGACGCTCGCCCCGTCCGGCGGCCGCTCCCCACGGCGAACCGCCCGGGCGATCGTCAGGGCAGCAGCCAGCTCGGGATGTCGCTCCCCGAGCCAGAGCGCCGCTTCGGTCTTGGTGCAGGGGCGGCCGATCCGAAGGCCGAGGAGACAGCGCGCGGCGTTGAGCAGGGTATCGGCAAGCCCGACCAGATCGGCGGCTGCCTCCGGTGCTCCCTGGACCAGTTCGGCGAAGTAGGAACGAAGAGCGGCGGTGAAGGCGGCATCGTCAACGACGGGCAACACCGACGACGGCGGATCTCCGTGCAGAATCATGCCGTGGTCGCGCATCGCCCGACCGTTCTCCGCGGTGAACGCGCTGGGAACGCCTGCGCGCAGCTCACCGCCAACCACAATGGCGACCACCGGTCCGCTGATGCCGGCGGGGCAGAGCTGATGAAGCGCGGCGTACTCGCCTTCCAGCCGTCCCCCCCAGCGCAGATCGCGCGCCAGGCGTGCGTGTAGACGAGCGAGTTGCTCGACCGGGACGGCGTCGAGCGGCGCCCGGGTCACGACCAGCACATCCAGGTCACTCGTCGCGGGTTCGAAGTCGCCCAGCGTGAGTGACCCGTCGGCGTAGATCGCCACGACACCCGCGCCGAGCACGGCCAGGACGCCATCGCGGAAGCGCTCGAGCGCCGTCCAGACCTCCGGATCCATCCCACTTCCGTCCGGATCCCGCAGTCTCCTCACGGCCGCCAGGGCACCCGCACGCCGCCGCCGTACTGCGGCGGTCTCCGTCCATCCCACCGCCGCCGCTTCTCCGGCAGAAACTGGGCGAGATGACGCCGACCGATATCGAACCCCTCCAGGCCGGGGACCCCACGGTCCTCGTTCTCCACACAGAGCACGTAGTCGTACCCGGATTCGCTTAGCGCCCCGATGATCGTCCCCCAGTTGAGCTGTCCCCGCCCGGGCACCCGGTACTGCCACCACCAGTTCCCGATGATGCCCTGTCGGAAAAGCATCTGCGGGCTAATCTCGCAGTCCTTGACATCGGCGTAGTACCACTTCCCGGCGAACAGGCGAATCGCATCCTCCACGGGGGTCACGTGGAGCCAGAGCAGATGGCTCGGATCACATGAGAGCCCCAGGTGGTCGGAGGGGATTGCATCCAGGCATCGCTCCCACATCTCCGGCACGCAGGCGATATTGCCCATGCGGACGGCCGTATCCAGAGCGATCTTCACCCCCTTCTCCTCGGCGCGCCGAACCAGCGGAGTGAAGCGCTCCTTGAAGAGCGCGACCATCTCCCGACTCCGGTCGGTTGGATTGCCCGGCGGGCTCGACGGCATGCCGTAGAAGTGCCAGCGCAACGGGCTCCCGGTATTGGTGACGATGACCGGTACGCCGAGAACGGCTGCTGCGTCGATAATCTGGAGCATGCGCGCCTGGTTGCGATCCATCAGAGCGGGGTCCTCTTGCAAGGGCGCACCAGTCGTACTGCCGGCCTGCAGCGCGGCAAGGTAGAGACCGTGCCGTGCCAGAACGCTCTTGATGCGATCCGGTCCCTCGGTGAGCACCCGCTCAGGATCCAGGTCACCGACCGTGGCGAGACGCACGCAGTCGAACTCGTGAGCGGCCGCCCATTCTGCCATCTCTTCAAGGGACCAGGTTTCCGCGGTCCCGGTGCTGGTCGAGAAGCTGAGGTCCACGCTGTTCGCCCCCTTCGCACGGTTTCCCGTCCGACACCCCCGGCTCCGTCCGCTCGCTCCTCGGTGCCGGGCCGCGTCGGCTGATCAGGCTCCTACGGTACCGGTCCGGACCGGCAGTGTCAACGCGCGGGGGCTGGATGGGGTCGTCGAATCCGCGGTGAGAGTGCCCGCCGGCCAGGGCCCACCCGCCGGGCGCTCCACTGTTCCAGGGGGCACGACCGTCTCATCCCCGGGAAGAGGCGGCAGGGCTCGCCGGCGGCGGATCAGATCGAGCGGAAGGCCAGTCTGCCGCACGATCAGCTCATCTGGCAGGGAGCACAGGGCTCGCCAGCGCTCCGACGGCAGAAGATAGTAGGCGGCAAAGCCCAGCTGTTGATCAGGCGCGAGGAAGGGCGCCTCGAAGACGGCCAGTGCCATCGCCCGCAGGACCGGCCGCTGACCGGGCTCGACCCAGCCGACCGCGTACACCTCGCCATTGGCCGCGACTGCGGCCAGCCGCCCCTGATACCAGATCGGGTGCGCCAGATGGAGAATAGGGAGGCTATCCATGGTATTGCTCACGGCTTCTCCTGTTGATCCCGAGGGTGGACGAACGAACGTTCGTCGGAACCTAGAATATCCGTTCGCGGAATGGGGGTCAATGAGAAACCCGTGAGAGCGGCATCCTCCGCTGAAGCGGCCCGGTCGCGCCCGTTCCGAGCCCTGCCTACACCGGCATCGTCCGTCGGGAGTATGCCCGTCCCGCGGCGGCCGTATCCTCCCGCTGGCCGCTGATGATTCGCACCCCCTCATCAATCTTGCGGGCAATCGACTCCGGTGTCGCCCCCTCGAGAAAGGCGATGCCGTAGCGTCGGCAGGCGGCAAAGACGCGCTCGCGGGCCTCCTGCATCTCCGGCGGATAAGGCTCGCGGGGGACCCGCACGTAGCCGAGTGATAGGCCGAGGTCGCCCGGACCGAGCTCGGCGAAGCCGATCCCGGGCACGGCCAGGATCTCCGCACAACGCGCGACCCCCTCCGGGCTCTCGATCTTGACCCCAAGCAGAAGCTCGCCGCGCGGGTTCAGCGGCCAGACATCGCAACGCTCCAGGTACTCTTCCGCTGACAGCCCCCAGATCGCCGCCGCCGTCGGCTCCGACCCGCGCCCCCGGGTGCCGAGACCAAGGTACGGCCGTCCGCTCGCGTCTACCCCGGGCGATCCGGTCTTACCCGCCGCTCCCCTCAGGCGCTCGACCGGTGAGGGCAGAGAAGGATCGACCCCTGCGAGGTGATGGGGATAGCGGCAGGATTCCACAAAAGCCCGGACCGCGTCCGGCGATTCGGCCTGGCAGAGCAGGATCCCGTGAACGCCGCGACCAAGAATCTGTCGGAACTGCCATGCGTTCACCCGGATGCTGGCCTCGTCAGTGCCGTTGACCGGTGCCTCGACGATCACCGCGGGCGTTCGGTGACCGGAGGCCGTCGGGCCGCCATCCACGAGTCCGCGCATGTAGTCCGCCAGACCGGCCAGGTCAAACGCGCCGTGTTCCATTCCCACGTTGATGTAGTCCGCCCAGGTGCGGGCATCCTTCCGTCCCTGCTCGTAGGTCAGCACGTGGCCGGTGTGGCCCCCCACGTAGTAGATCGGCTGATCCTCCTCCAGAAGCTCGATCGCTCGATTCACGCGTCGTGGCACGCTTCGTCCTCCCCTGATAGGCTCGTGGCCGGTAAGCCGGTCCCGCGCCGGCCACCGCGGGGCACCTACCTCTTCGTACGGCGTGGGCCAGTTCTCAGCCCGGCCGCGCCCGGGCGGCCCGGCGGGCCGCAGCCGTCGCGACGAAGTCGCAGCGCTCGTTCTCGGGGTGGCCGGCGTGGCTCTTGATCCACTGCCAGTGAACCTGGCGCCCGCGCGTGAGCGCGGCGAGCTGCTGCCAGAGGTCCTGATTCTTGACCGGCTGGCCAGACGCCGTCTTCCACCCGCGCCGCTCCCATTCGGGAAGCCATTCGGTCATTCCCTTGACGAGATACTCGCTGTCGCTGACGACCGTAATCTCGGCCGCGCCCGCCTCCACAGCCGCCCGCAGGCCAGCGATCGCCGCCATGAGCTCCATCTTATTGTTCGTCGTGTGGATGGAACTGCCTGACAGCTCCCGATCCGGCTGGCCGGGCAGACGAACGATCGCGCAGTATCCCCCCGGCCCCGGGTTCCCCTCGGCCGCCCCGTCCGTATAGACTGTCGCGGTCAGGCGGGTCGATCCAGCGGCCGGCGCCGGTGCCGGCTCGCCGGTCGGCTCGGGCCGTGGGAGCGGCACGAGGATCGCCTCGCGCGGCCGATTCGCCGTACCGTCCCCAGGCTCCGCAGATCGCTCCCCGAGCATGGCCAGGATCCGCCGCTCCAGGCTTGCCAGCTCCGCCTGGATCGGCGGTGCGAGGGGAACGCGATTCGCCCGCGCGATCCCACTCGCCTCGCACAGTACCCGAAAGCGGCGGATAAGATCCGCCGGTTGCTCTCGCAGCTCGTGCACCGCCACGTTCTCCCCTCCATCAGCGGCTCGCTCCGGTGGCGCCGCCGACCGGACCTGCTCGCGTGATCACCTGCAGTATCGGCGCCGACGATCGATCGCGCAAGCGAAAACCCCGTTATGATAGCATAGTCCTGCTCTTCCCCAATCCACTTCAAGGAGGCGGACGTGCCGCGCGTGGGATTCTGCTTCAAGGTCAAGAAGGAGATGATCCCCGAGTACAAGGCGCGCCACCGGGCGGTCTGGCCGGAGATGCTCCAAGCCCTCCGGGAGACAGGCTGGCGCAACTACAGCCTGTTTCTGCGCGATGACGGCCTGATCTTCGGCTATCTCGAGACGGACGACTTCGCGCGGGCCCAGCAGGCCATGGCGGAACGGGAGGTCAACCTGCGCTGGCAGAAGGAGATGGCGCCATTTTTCGAGGGGCTGGAGGGACGCCGTCCGGACGAGAGCATGCAGGTGCTCGAAGAGGTGTTCCACCTGGATTAGCCGGGTCGGCCGGAGCCGCCGGTCATGGGGCACGCGCGACCAGCGAATAGTACGAGCGGTTGGCCGTTCGTGGATACAGCATATAGCCCCCTATGCACCCGTTGTCACGCGTGCTATAATGGCGTCCGATCGCGGGCGCACCGTGCGGGGATGCCGCGATATGGCACGGGATCGCGGCCGAGGCCGTGCGGGGCCTTGCGACGCCGATCCCGGCGGCAGCGTGCGTCCGGGTGATCTGACCAGGGAGGTGAGCTCGGAAGGAGTGACGTTCAGCCCGATGACCTGGCAGTCAATTCGGGAGAAGCGGTACAGGCGATGAGCCCGTCCGTGCGCGTGTCGTGCGGACCGACCGAAGAGTTCTGTTTTCTCGGATGGCTGTACCCGGCTCGGCGAGGCGGTTGCACCGAACGTCGCGACGCTGGGTTACAGATCAACCGAATCACCGTGAGATCACGAGGAGGTTTGGAGTGGCCAGCGTAACCCTTGAGCACGTCACGAAGCGCTTCGGCGAAGTAACCGCCGTGAACGACCTCACGATCGAGGTCAAGGACAAGGAGTTCCTGGTCTTCGTCGGGCCATCCGGCTGCGGCAAGACAACCTGTCTGCGCCTGATCGCCGGGCTCGAAGAGGTGACCTCGGGCAATATCTACATCGGTGACCGACTGGTCAACGACGTGGCGCCGAAGGATCGGGACATCGCGATGGTGTTCCAGAGCTACGCGCTCTACCCGCACATGAGCGTGTACGATAACCTCGCCTTCGGTCTTCGCCTCCGCCACACCCCGAAGAAGGAGATCGACCGCCGGGTCCACGAGGCGGCAGAGATCCTCGGCATCAGCGCCCTGCTGAACCGCAAGCCGAAGCAGCTTTCCGGCGGCCAGCGCCAGCGCGTCGCCCTCGGCCGAGCTATCGTGCGCGAGCCGAAGGTGTTCCTGATGGATGAGCCGCTGTCCAACCTCGATGCAAAGCTCCGCGTGGCCACGCGTGCCGAGTTGATCAAACTCCATCAGCGCCTGCAGACCACGGTCATCTACGTTACCCACGACCAGGTCGAGGCGATGACGATGGGCAGCCGGATCGCCGTCCTCCGCGATGGCGTCCTCCAGCAGCTCGACACGCCGCAGATGCTCTACGACCACCCGGCCAACATGTTTGTGGCGGGCTTCATCGGCAGCCCGGCGATGAACTTCTTCGACGCCAAGCTTGTCGGCACGCCTGATGCGATGTATATCGACGGCAACACCTTCAAGGTGCGCGTGCCGGCCGATAAGGCCGAGAAGCTCGTCCCGCACCTCGGCAAGGAGATTGTCTTCGGCATCCGCCCCGAGGATATCGTGGACCGGGCAACCGTTCAGAACGTCCCGCCCGACAGCACGATGAAGGTCCAGGTCAACGTCGTCGAGCCGCTGGGCAGCGAGCAGTACGTCTATCTCCTCAGCGGCGACACGGAGTTTGTCGCCAAGATGGACGCGCGCACGCCGATCCGGGCCGGCCAGCAGATGGAGGTCGCCCTGGACATGGCCCACATGCACGCGTTCGATCGGACGACCCAGGTCGCCCTGACCTGAGTTCCGTCCCTACCCCGGGATACCCCGCGGGCGGGCCGGGCCTCCGGAGGCCCGGCCCGCCCGTCTTTCCGCGGCAAGACGCTCAGCGCTCGTGCCCGGGCGAGACATCCGAGGAGGGCGCGGGCAACTCCTGCGGGCGCTCGGTTCCGGCGACCGCCGAGACCGCCTGGATGATCCCAGCCACGTCAACGACCGGAGGAACCCACTTGTACTCGTCGACGAAGCGCGTGGCGATCTCGATGATCTCATCGTTCTGCCGCCGCAGACGCCAGGCGCGCCGGTTCCCCCCGTCGAGATCGAGCCGATCGACGAAGCGCTGGCGCCGGAGATCCTCGAGCACACCGATCACCAGGGCGCGCTCCGATGGGGAGGGCGAGGCGTTCGGACCGTAGATCCCCAGCGCCCGCGAGACAAGCACGTCTTCCGAAAGCCATCCGCGGTGGGTCGAGGGCAGTTCCAGGTCCCGCTCGTCGGCCTCGTACTGGCCGACGAGGTCACGCAGTAGAAGGACTTGAAGGCGCCCGACGGCATCACGAAGGCGAGCCTCCTGGATGTCCTCCGGACCGTGGAGTGCTCCCCGACTGTCCGTCGTCTTGCGCGTCTCCACTACCCCTCCCGGTGACAGATGGGATGGATCGTCCTGTTCATTGTACCATCGCCGCGGTGACGGCCGCGACCCCTTCCCGAGCTTCACCGGCGGCGCGACTCTTGCCGCTTCGCCGAACCGGTGTGATATACTGCAGACCGCTGGACAGCCGGTCCGTCTGCTCCGTGGCATGTTCGGACGCATCTCCCGAAATGCGCCGCTCTCGGGACCACGCCCTGACATCGCTCTCGACACGCGATCCGGCGCCAGACCCGCCTCCCGCGGCGCGGTCGCCGCTCGCGCGGCCCGCCCGGTCCCGGGGGCGCAATTCTCTGTCAAGCGAGGGAGTCCGTCGGTGAGCTTCGTGGATAAGACCCTGACGTGTCGAGACTGCGGTCAGACCTTCGTCTGGACGGCCGGCGAGCAGGAGTTCTACCAGAGCCGCGGTTTCCAGCACGAACCGGCGCGCTGTCGGAACTGTCGAAACGCCCGCAAGGCGGAGCGGGCCGGGGGCGCGGCAGAGGCCGCGCCCGCGCCGCGCGGGAGCGGCCGCGGCCAGCGGGAGATGTACCCGGCGGTCTGCGACGAGTGCGGGAAGCCGACGATGGTTCCCTTCCAGCCTACTAGCGGCAAGCCTCTCTACTGCTCCGAGTGCTTCGAGCGGCACCGCGGCCCGCGCTACTGAGCTGGAGCCCAATCGCGACCGGGCGGCGGAGGCCCTTACCGGGAGCCCTCCGCCGCGCGGTGCATCTCAGACCTTCGCCGGCGTCAGGATCGCCTCCTGGTAGTTGGGAAGCGTTCGCCAATCCGCGAGGAAGCGCTCGATGCCCCGATCGGTCAGCGGATGCTTCATCAGCGCCTGCATCACCGCGAAGGGCATCGTCGCGATGTGCGCGCCGGCCTTCGCCGCTTCGACCACGTGCATGGGATGCCGGATGCTGGCCGCGATGATCTCGCTCCCGAGACCATAGGTCGCGAGAACCTGGCGGAGGTCCCGAATGAGCTGGAGGCCGTCGTGACCGATGTCATCCAGCCGGCCGATGAATGGGCTGATGAAGGCCGCACCGGCCTTCGCGGCAAGCAGCCCCTGGGGAAGGGAGAAGATCAGCGTCACATTGACCTTGATGCCTTCATCGGCGAGAATCCGCGTCGCCCGCAGCCCGTCGGGCGTAAGCGGAATCTTCACCGCGATGTTCGGCGCCCAGGTCGCCAGCTCGCGCCCCTCGCGCACCATGCCTTCCCAGTCCAGACTGACCGTTTCCGCGCTGACCGGTCCGCTGACGATCTCGCAGATCTCGGTGATCGTCTTGCGAAACTCGCGCTTCTCCTTGGCGACGAGTGACGGGTTGGTGGTGACGCCATCCAGGATGCCGAGCTCGGCGATCTGCCGAATCTCGTCGACATTGGCGGTGTCCAGGAAGAACTTCATCGATCTGCCTCCTCTCGTGCTCTCTGGCTCGTCGATCCCTTGATGGCCATTCTACTACGGACCCCGCCGCGGAACAACGCCGTTCCATGGCACCCGCGCTCCGCGGCCGCTCCGGGGGCGGCGTGCTATACTGGGCTGCACTGCGAGCCCGCCTCGGTGCCGGACAGCGCGGGGCCGCGGCCGACGGTCGGGTCTCGTCCGCCTAAGGAGGATAGTTGGATGAGAATTGTTCAGTTCAGAATCGCCGGGGAGGACGACCGCCTCCGCGTGGGCTGGATCGAGGGAGACCGCGTCATCGAGATCACTCACCCCGAGCACGGCCTCCGGTCAACCCTCGATCTGATCCAGTGGGCCGATCGCGAGCGGATGGATCTGGCCGCGGCCGCACGGCGGCTTGGTGCTCCCGGGCGCTCCGTCCCCCTGGCCGAGCTCGATGTGACGCCGGGACAGGCAGCCGGGTCGTTCCTCGATCTTCCCCTCTATCCCCCCGAGGTCTGGGGCTGTGGTGTCACCTACCGGAAGAGCGCCGAGTTCCGAGATGAGGAAACCGACCGACAGCGCGGCATGTACGACCAGGTGTACAGCGCCGCCCGGCCAGAGATCTTCTTCAAGGCCACTGCCTCGCGGTGCGTCGGACCCAACGGGGAGATCGGCATTCGCTCGGACTCCCGCTTCACCGCCCCGGAGCCGGAGCTCGCCATCGTCATCGGCCAGGACGGCCGCATCCTCGCCTATACGATCGCGAACGATGTCTCGGCCTGGGATATCGAGCGAGAGAACCCCCTCTATCTTCCCCAGTCCAAGATCTTCCAGGGATGCTGCGCCCTGGGACCGGCCCTCGTCACCCCGGATGAGGTTCCCGATCCCTACGCGCTCACCGTGATCGCCCGCATTCGCCGCGGGGAACACCTCCTCTTCGAAGACCAGGTCGAAACCAGCCGGATCAAGCGGCGGCTGGAGGAGCTGATCGCCTATCTCCGCCGCGACAACCCGATCCCGGCCGGTACGGTTGTCCTGACCGGGACCGGCATCATTGTTTCCGCTGAGCACGCCCTGCGCGACGGCGATATCGTCGAGATCGAGATCCCCGGCCTCGGACAGCTACGCAACGTGGCCCGCCGTCTCGGCTGAACGGACGCCCCCCTGCGTCACCCTCACGCCGATCGGGGAACAGCGATCAGCGGGCGGCGCTGTCGCGCCGCTCGCGTGTGCCCTCAAGGGAGAAGAGGTCGCGGACCAGCTCGATCGCCGCCTCGTCATCTGCCGCGGCCAGCTCCTTGAGGCGCACCGTTGGACGGTGCAGGAGCTTCGCGACGATGGCTCGGGTCAGCGCCTCGATCGATGCGCGATCCGCTTCGGAGAGGTGGCCGAGTCGCGCCAGGGCCTCGCTCAGCTCGGCGCGGCGGATCTGCTCGGCCCGTTCGCGCATCGCGATAATCGTGGGGATAACCCGTCGACTGCTCCACCAGGCCAGGAGATCGCGCACTTCCATCTCGATGATCTGCTGAACC
>DATGMJ010000296.1:0-4936 GCA_035293685.1 Chloroflexota bacterium
TGGTCTGCCAGGACGTTCTCGACCTCGATGGACGAGATATTCTCCCCTCCGCTGATGATAATGTCCTTCGCCCGGTCCACGATCGTTACGTACCCCTCGGCATCGCAGACCGCCAGATCACCGGTATGGAACCAGCCGTTCACAATGGCCCGGGCTGTCCCGTCCGGGTCGCGGAAGTAGCCCTCCATGACCACGTTCGACCGCACGATGATCTCCCCGACCGTCCGGTCGTCGTGGGGAACCTCCTGTCCATTCTCATCGACGACCCGGAGGTCAACCCCCGGAATCGGCAAGCCGGTCTTGGCCTGGCGCCGGATGCGAGCCGCCTGATCCTCGGTCGCCGCGAGCACAGCGGTGGGCTTGGCCAGGGTCAGGACCGGGCACGTCTCGGTCAGGCCGTAGCCGGAGTAGGCACGGCAGCCGAGCCGCCGCTCCAGTGCCTCGATCAGCGCAGGCGAAGCGGGCGCCCCGCCCACAGCGATCTCCTGGAGACTCGAGAGGTTATAGCGGTCCAGGTCGGGAAAGGCGAGCAGGGCAGTGAACATTGTCGGCACACCCGCTGTGCGGGTGACGCGCTCCTCCTGGACGATCCGACAGAACTCAGCGGGCGTGAAGCGCCGGAGCATCACGTGGCGTCCCCCGACCATGGTCAGGTAGTGGGGAGCACCCCAGCCATTGACATGGAAAAGCGGGACGAGGTGCAGGAGCACATCCGAATCGCGGTAGCCAATGGCCAGCTGGGCGTAGAGGGCGTGCAGATAGAGGTTGCGGTGGGTCAGGACCACGCCTTTAGGGCGGCCGGTGCTCCCGCTGGTGTAGAACAGCTCGGCCGGGGCGTTCTCATCGATCGGATCCTCCCGGCGCTCCGGCGACGCGCGGGCCAGGAGCGCCTCGTACTCGTGGCCGTCGAACCAGGGCGGCCGCTCACCTTCTAGCAGAACCACCTGTCGGACGTGCTCGAGGCGCGGTCGGAGCGCTTGATAGAGTGGGAGGAACTCCGGGGCGAGGAAGAGGGCGCGTGCCTCGGCGTGGTCGAGGATGGCGGCGAGCTCCTCCGCGCTCAGCCGGACGTTGAGCGGCAGAAGGATCGCGCCGGCCGCTATGACACCGTAATACGCCTCGAGGAGCTGATGACAGTTAAAGGCCAGGAAGGCCACCCGTTCGCCCGGCCTGATGCCGAGGTCGCGCACTGCATTGGCCAGGCGGCTCACCCGCTCCCCAAAGGTGCGATAGGTGAAGCGTTTCTCACCGTCGACAACCCCCACGCGATCACCAAACAGCCGAACCGCCCGGTGCTCGAACTCCAGCGGGGTCAGGGGTACGATCATCGTTCATCCCTCCCTCATCTGAACGATCCCCATCTCGGTTCGCGCCGAGTGCCAGGCGCCGTCGGACTGCGCGTGCGATCTATTGTATCATTGTTTCGTGTCCCACCGGACAGCAGGAGGAGCGGCCAGAGGATGGGCCGTCCGTGGAGAGCGCTCGCAGGGGAGCGCCCGAAGGAGGTCTCCTGGTGGTGTCTCCAGGCCTGCCGCGCCGGTCGGCCCTACAGGAGGGGTAACTCCTGATCGGCAGGCGGACCGGCTGCTTACACCACCCAGTACCAGTTCACAAAAAGTGCGGTTAATAGACCGAGAAGGGCCGCGCTTCCTGATGCGACCAGCTCGAAGACCCGCGGATGGCGCAGATAGTATCCACCGACGATAAAGACCGGGAAGAGCACCGCCATGAAGCGTCCCAGGCTTTCCAGCTGGCTCGCCAGTGGAATTGCCGCTCCGAGGAACACGAAGACCGCATAGCCCGGTCCGAGAAGCCGCCACGTCGGGATGACTGCCGCCAGCCAGAGGATCGTCACCGCCAGGTTCAGGGCCAGAACGAGATCATAATCCCCGGGAACGAAGCTCGTCGGATCGAGGCGTCCGAGGCCTGAGGTAAAGATGTCGTAACGTCCCCACGCCAATAAGGATGCCTTCGCAAAGGCGAGAGGGTCGCCAAATCGCACCAGCAGGTAGGCCATATAGAGACTGCTTCCCAGGGGAACGAGGGCAATAGAGAGAACATCCTTCTGGATCTGCCGCCAGCGAAAGCCCTTTTGCTGAAGGTACACCAGGGCGAGGGCCGGAGCAAGGGCAATGCCGATGGAGCGGGTCAGCGCGCAGAGTAGTCCGACCGCACCGCTCTGCCACCACTTCTTCCTTTCGGCCAGCCAGAAGCTCAGAACCGCCAGGCAGAGGAACAGCGACTCTGTGTAGACGGCGGAGAAGAAGAAAGAGTAGGGGAAGGTATTCAAGAGGATCAGGGCGCGCCGGGCAACATCACGATTGAACATGCCCTGCACAAGGGCGTAAAAGAAGACCGATGCCGTCAGAAACGCGATGTGCGAGACAACAAGCCCGGCGAGAGGGAGGCTTCCGATCACCAGGCCCACGATCCGAACGCTGATCGGGAAGAGCGGAAAGAAGGCGACGCTTCCGTTGTGCGTCCGGGGATCCATCCAGTAACCATTCGCCGCGATTCCGAGGTACCAGCCGGCATCCCAGCGAAACCAGCCGTCAAGAAACGGGTTCCCCGGGAAGGGGCCGGGGCGACTTCCCGGGTGCAGGGGGAGAAGAAGCTGGCTGATCCCTCCGAACAGCAGTAGGGCCGCACGGATGCCGCCCCAGATGAGCAGGGCCTCACCGATCTGGGCACAGCGACGGATTGCCTTACCGGCATTCAAGATCCGCCGTGCTCCCGCATACTGGCCCACGATCTTCCCCCACGCCGCTCTCAACGTCCAGTGCTCTTGTTTCATGGGCATCTCCGGACGGTAACCATTCCGAGCGTGGCGTGGTCGGACACGGTCGAAAGCGCCGCGAACGGCAGTCGCTGCATCGTCTCCAGGCGGTACAGGCCGGCGATCAGCCGGTATGCTCCCTCCCGCAGGTCCTCCGGCAGGATCAGGCGGTGCTGATCCCGAATGACAGTGCCCGGCTGGAGAAACGAGGTGGGAAATCGCCCGTCAGCCGGGTAGGAGTCGGACTGTGACGCGAGCTGTCCAGACGCATTGAGCATCTGGACAAAGACTGTGTAATCATACGCCGGGCGACGAATGGCCTCCCAGAACAGCGTGACCCTCAGGGGCCCACCCGCGCACGGGAAGCTCGGGTCGATCCCGTAGCCCAGGAGGGAGAGAGAATCGCCGAAGTGGTTGGCCTCGAGGGTCACCTCGGGCTTCAGGATAGACCGGGTTCCCAGGTCGCCCGGCGCCGCGACGATCAGGTTCCCCAGGTCGGTGCTGTCCGCCGGCGCTCCGTCAATCCGCCGGAGCGGCAGGCGTTCGAACGTGGGGATCCTGAACACGAACAGGGACAGCGTATAGACGCCTGTTGGGAGGTGCGGGTCGAGGGCTATCGGGATATCGTGCTCATAATAGTGTCCCTGGAGAAGCTTTCGCGCTCCCGCTCCGAAGAGGGGGAGATCCGCCAGCTGCCAGAGGACCTTTCGTCCTTCGCCGACCTGCACCCCACGGTTATCCATCAACCGAATCGAGAGCAAATACCCGGTGTCGTCATTCTGACGGGCATACAGGTAGAGCGGAATCCGGATCACATCGCCCGGTCGCTGGATCCGCGTGGGGAAGCCGTAGCCCAGGAGCAGGATCGAGTCATCGATCCCCTGCAGGAGGTCGCGTGTCTCCCAGCCGGGCCCGAGGCCGAGCTGGCGCATAGCCACGTGGTACTCGGCGACAACCTCCAGAATCTGGCCCCCTCCGGGGATGGGCGGCGCGTTGGCCTGGATGGGATACCAGTTGGCCATGAGGGCAGTCAGCAGTGCCGTTCCAAGCGCGGAGAGGATCAGCCACAGCATCCTGACGATGCCGTCCCCGAGGAGCCGGGCTCCCGCAACAAAGAGGGGGAAGCAGGGCACGATCGTCTGGGCCAGGGCCGACGGTGCGACCAGAAGCCCGAGGAGCGCCGCACCCGCGAGGAAAACCGCATACGAGCGACCGAGAAGATCATTGACGTGGCGGATCAGAACCAGAGACAGGATCCCAAGCGCCAGGTTAGCGGGCAGAAGGAGATCGCTCGAGCCGCGCCCGAACGACAACGCCCGAATTCGGGCCGCGACGGCCAGGAGATCCGGTCCGCGCGCGCCGCTGATCATCGAAAGGATGCTCCCGATCGGAAGGCCGGCGGCCCGGTTGAGGAATAGCGCCAGCAACAGCATGACGACCGGCAGGAGCGCGAGCGAGAGGACGATCGAGATCAGCTCACGGCGGCGTGCGCAGCCGGACGCGGCAGGAATCGCGTCGGTCACGAGCGCGAGCCAGAGCGGCACTGCTAGGGGATAGGTCAGTGCGGCCAGGGTCGCGCAGACCGCGGCGCCCCATCTCCGCTGGCATTCCAGGAAACAGAAGCACGCCAGCGCGAAGAGAACTGCTACTGCCTGGGCATACGCCGCTCCCAGGACAATGGAATAGGGGAACATAAGCCAGACGCCCAGGGCGGGGAGCACGAGCGACTGGCGGTGCTTGATGATCAGAAGGCGGGAGAAGAGAATAGCCGCCCCGATGAGGCACGCATTGGCCGCGAGAAGTGCGGCCACCGGCGGAGAGATGGCGAATCGTCCCAGGAGCGACACGAGGGCCGGGTAGAGCGGCAGTACCAGCGGCGACCGCTGGTGCGCAACCGGATCGGCCCAGTACCCGAGCCGAGACGCGGTGAGATAATCAACAGCATCCCAGCGGACCCACGGGTCGAGCACCGGATCGAGAATATAGCGCGCCCCATTGGCCCGGCTCAGCGGAACAAGGATGATGCTCAGATAGCCGAGAACAAGCCAGATCAGTCGAATGCCCGCCGCGAGCACGACCGGCCCGGCGATGGGAGAGAGAAGACGCCCGATATGCCGGATGAGTTCGCGCCCGAACAGGCCGCGGTCTCGCGGCAATTGA
>DATGMJ010000297.1:0-9579 GCA_035293685.1 Chloroflexota bacterium
AAATGCGTCGATCAGCCGGGCGGCGGCCGTGAAGTCGAACTGTTCGGGCCGTGGGCCTGCGTCGATCACCCAGCTGCCGTGGCGGCGCATGAGGATCCCAACCCCCTCCTGCACCCATGCCTCCTGGTAGGCATTCAGCCCCTCGCTCAGATTCGAGATCAGAAACAGGTTGAAATACGGTTCGCGGCTCGCGAACGCGAGCAGGGCCGCCTCCTCACCCGGCTCGGCCCGACGCAGCGTCATCGGCATTCGTTCTCCCTGCCGCGGCTTGCGCCCGCGCGGGTCCTCCCGCTCCCGCCGGACCGCTGCAGATGCCTCCATACTCCACCGCGGGGCCGCCAACCGAATCGCCTCGATCATCAGCAGGATTCCCCAGGCGCGGCCAGCGGACGCCGAAGCCGCGACGGGAAGAGCATGCCACAAATCCGCCCCGGGCGAAAGGGGCGGCGCGGACGGGACGACGAGCGGTCAGGAGGTTGTGGGGATCCGCCCGGTCCGCTCGTAGCGGCGCCGCTGGAGGTCCCAGCGCTGCCAATTCTGGAACATATCCGGGTAGTCGGGCAGGCTGTCGAAGACCGCCCCCGTGCACTGGTCAATGAACGCCCGGTCGGCCTCATCCATCGTCCAACCAACGCCCCCGGCGTTCTCTTCGATCTCGCGCACCGTGCGCGCGCCCAGGAGCGCGGTCGTCACCCCGGGGCGGCTGATGACCCATGCGATGGCCAGCTGAGCCAGGCTCTTCCCATACTTCTCGGCGATCGGACGCATGCGGTCAACTGCATCCAGACAGCGCCCGTAGTATTCTGGTTGGAAGAGCACTGTACTCGGTCGGTTGTCACCTTCTGCAAAGCGGGTATCACGGCGCAACGTTCCGGTCAGCAGTCCCTGGGCAAGACTGCTGTAGGTCATGATGCCAATCCCGTTCGCCTGGCAGTAGGGCAGCTCGGCCCGCTCGATGAAACGCCAGAACATATTGTAGGGCGGCTGCAGCACGTCAATGCGGCCGTACTGCCGCGCCTCGTCCATCTCGGGCGGCGTAAAGTTCGACACGCCAATCGCCCGGATCTTCCCCTCGGCACGCATCCTCTCTAATTCTTCCATGGCCGGTCCGATGGGCAGGTCGATGTTCGGCCAATGGATGAAGTAGACGTCGATGTAGTCCGTGCGCAGGCGCTCGCACGAAGCCGCAAACGCTGCCCGGATCTGCGCTGGCTCCAGGTGGTTGGGCGCGACCTTGTCCGCGATCACCGCCTGATGCCGGCGGCCGGCCAGCGCTCGGCCGACAACCTCCTCAGCGTGTCCTTTCCCGTACCCCTCGGCGGTATCGATCAGGGTCACCCCGAGCTCAAGCGCGCGGTGGATCGTTCGGATGGACTCAGCGTCATCGGCTGGCCCCCACCATTCGCCGCACATCGGCCAGGTTCCCAATCCGATCACCGATACCTCGACACCAGACTGCCCAAGAATGCGTCGTTCCATGGTTATCTGTATCCCTCCTACCAATCAGGTGAGGCCGATGGTCGGCTCATGGCCATTCAAAGATGACCTTACCCGTCCGGGCGGTATCCGCCAGTCGGAGCGCCTCCTCCGCCTCCTCCAGCCTAAAGCGGTGGGTCACCAAGTCCGCCAGGGGCAAGCGGTGGCGCAGAAGAAAGTCGACCAGATCCCAGTACAGGAAGATTGGCGCAACGAACGAGCCCATGAGGGTGAGCTGTTTGCCGATGATTGCAGTGAGATTGACGGTCTTTTCATGCGCACCGAATCCGACAAATACTCCCTTGCCCCCCTTCGCCAGGGCATCAACCACGTTCTGGTGGGCGAGGGCATTGCCGGATGTCTCAAAGGCCAGGCGCGGCCCCTCGCCATCCGTGAGGTCACGGAGCCGTGCCACCACGTCCGCGCGATCGCCCGGAATCACCTCTTCGGCGCCGAAGCGTCGAGCCAGCTCAAGCCGCTCCGGGACCACGTCAATCCCTATCACCCGCGCCCCCATTGCCCGGGCCATCATCACGCCGCAGAGCCCCACCGGGCCCAGACCGAAGATCGCAATCGTATCTCGACCGGATGGTTCTACCTTGAGCAGAGAGCTGTACGCAGTTGACGCCTGGCAGGCGATGAAGGCCCCGTCGATATAACTCAACCCTGGGGGGAGCGGCAGGCAGTTGATCTCATTGGTCAGCAGCAGATCGGCATCCGAGCCGTGAATTGCTCCCCCATACCCCTTGCGCTCCGGACACCACTGGATGAAGCCTGACAGGCAGTACCGACAGTGCCCACAGCCGAGGTAGTGGTAGACCGTTACCCGATCGCCGATCTTCACCGTGTGAACCTCACTCCCAACCGCGATGACGTCGCCGCACGGCTCGTGGCCCGGAATGATCTCGGCCTGGGCGCCGCGCTCGGCAGCGCTGGCGCGGTAAGCGTGCAGATCGCTCCCGCAGACGGCCGCTACCCGCATACGCACGACCACCTGCCGCGGCCCAGGGACCGGATCGGGAAACTCGCGGATGACAACCCGACGATCGCCGGGGAAGAGTATGCCGCGCATGGGTAATCGTTCCTCCTTAGAAGTTCCTCCTTAAAAAAGGAAAGGCTCCTATCCTTTCACCGCGCCGGCGGTTAGTCCCTGAATCAGATAGCGCTGGACAAAGGCGAAGAGAATAACTAAGGGGATCGTCGTGACCACTACTCCCGCGTTGAGCAATCCCCAGTCGATGATATTGATGGACTTCATGGACGCAATGCCGACGGTCAGGGTAAACATTTTGGTGTCGTTGATCATCGTCACCGCGAAGACGAACTCGTGCCAGGCCAGAATGAATGCGAAGATGCCGGTTGCGAGGAGACCGGGGAGCGTGAGCGGTAGGGCGACCGAAAAGAACGATGTCACCCGATTACAGCCGTCGATGAGGGCGGCCTCCTCAAGCTCCCGGGGGATCGAGTCGAAGAAGCCGCGGAGCATCCACGTGCAGAACGGGATCGAGAAGGCGTTGTAGCCGATGATCAGACCGGCGTAGTTGTTGAGCAGACCGAAGTCCCGGAACTGGATGTAGAGGGCGATGAGAATGGCAACCCCGGGCAGCATCTGGGTGACCAGGAAGGCCACGCCGATGACCGTGCGCCCCGGGAAGCTGAAGCGACTCAGCGAGTAGCCCGCGAACGCCGAGAATGATACCGCGATCATGGTCGTGCCGGTCGCGACGATGGTGCTGTTCAGAAAAAAGCGGGCGAACGGATAATCGTGAAAGAGGCGGACGTAGTTATCGAGGGTTGGCTCCTTGATCCAGAGCGTCTGGCCCTGGCTCGACATCAGCTCGATATTGGTCTTGAAGGAGCCGAGGAGCATCCAGAGAAACGGCGTGATGACAAACAGGATCAGCAGAATGGTTGGCAGATAGACTGTGCAGAAACGGATGACCGTCCGGCGCACGATACGGCCGGGCGACCGTCGGGAGATGATCGGGTGGATTGGCGTCTCGATGGGGGCTCTCGTCTCGATCATATCGATCATCGGCCTCTCTTTCTGGAACCGAGCCGGAAGGCGAATCCGGACGTCAGTCAGTCAGTCATCGGAATGACGGAGGTAGGCGTAGAGATAGATTGCGGTGAAGATCATCAGGATCAGCGCTACGACCACCGAGGCGGCGGCGGCATAGCCCATCTGGCCAGTGCCGAAGGCCGTGACATAGGCGAACATCGCCAGGGTGAAGGTGGCATAGAATGGGCCACCAGAGGTCATGATGTAGATCAGATCGATCGAGCTGAAGGTCCAGATCGTGGACAGAAGCGTCGAGATCATAATCGTCGAGCGCAGGCTAGGAAGCGTGACGTACCAGAACGTTTGCCACGCTGTCGCACCGTCAATCCTACTCGCCTCGTACAACTCGACCGGGATCGCCTGCATGCCGGCCAGGAGCATCACCGCAAAGAAGGGAAAACCTTTCCAGGTATTGGTCAGGATGAGTGCCGGCATGGCCGTTCGTGGATCGGAGAGCCACGGGTGCCAGTCGTGAATCACGCCGAGATTGGTCAGCACGGTGTTGACCAACCCGACACTCGTGAGGAGCAGTGCGAACATCATCGCCGCGAGCGCCGAGGGAACGACCCATGGGATGAGAATGATCCCCCGAATCAGACCGCGCGCAGGCAGCCGCTGGTTCATCACAATCGCCGCGACCATACCGACCACGAACGATCCGATGACTGAACCGATGGTCCAGTACCATCCCTGCAGGAACGATCGTATAAAGAGAGGATCCTCAATAAGCTGGCGATACTGCTGGAGCCCAACAAAGGGCTGGTAGTCAGGGCGAAAGATATTCTTGACGTAGAAGCTCAAGCGGACACCGTAGATCATCGGAACGAAGTCGACAAAGAGAATGGACACGCACGCCGGCAGGAGGAAGAGATAGGCTACCGCGTTCTTGCGGAGCATAGACCAGTATGCGGCCACGATGGGCTCCTTTCCGTCCGGGCGACGATCGCGCTGGCATGCCCCTGGGGCAACACCCCAGGGGCATGCCAGTCATCTCACCCTCTTGGCACCTTGATCCCGTTGTTCTCCAGGAAGCGGATGACCTCATCCTGGAGTTGCTGGGCCATTTGCTCCGGGGTCAGCTGGTTGAGGAGCAGCCCCTGCATCATTGGAACGCCCTTCTGATCGAAGACCGACTGCACCCCGACTGCCCAGATCGGGTAGTCCCGATCGCCATTCTGGAACCCTTCGAGATAGCCACTGTAGATCGGATCGTTCGCGAACTGGGGGTCCTTCCAGAGCGCCTGAGACGCGGGGAGCATCCCATTGGTCCCGGAATAGATCTTCTGGCCCTCGTCACTGCAGAGGAAGCTGACCCACTGCCAGGCCTCCTGAACGACTCCCCTCTTCCGGGCTGTGCTGAAGATCCCGGCCAGCCCGGCGAGGCCGCTGCTCTGTGGATTGCCAGCCGGACCCTTCGGTAGGGGCAATGCGGCGAGTTCCCAGCCCTGCTTCTTCAGCGTCTCCCGCTGGTCGATCAGGCTCCAGGGCCCCTGCCACATCATCGCGGCCTTGCCAGACATGAAGTTGGCGTCGCGCTCCTTATAAGTGTCGGTCGGCGCTGACGGTACGGCATAGCCGTTCTTGTATAGATCCCGCCACCAGGTAGCGCCCTTGATGAACTCCGGGCTGTTGATCGTGACCGGTTCCGGGCTCTTGCTGTCCGATGCACGGCCCTTGACGAACCCACCACCGAAGGCGCGGACGCACAGCCAGAAATTTTGCCACGGATCGCCGATGCCCGCCGCGTCGATCGTGACCCCCCATCGCTTGTTGGGAATCGTAAGCTTCTTCGCCGCTTCGACAAACTCGTCGGTCGTCCAGCTTGCCGGTCGGGTCAGCCCGGCCTCGTCGAAGAAGGTTTTGTTGATCAGGATCGCCTTGTCACCGGCGAACCACGCCACGGCGTAGAGATGCCGTTGCTTATCCGGCCCCTCGAAGTAGAGATCATCAATCCACGACTTCGGGTAGCGGGCCAGGTAGTCGGACGTGGCAAGATCGTCAAGCGGCACCATCGCGTCAAGCTTGACCAGTGACGCCGCGAAGTTCGCCCGCCCCATATCCGGCAGCGTTCCGGCCTCGGCCATCGTGCGCTCCTTGGCCTCGGCCTGCTCCCAGGGAAGGATCTGGAACTCGATCTCAATGTTCGGATGTTTCTCGCGGAATGCCTTGTAGACATTCTCATAGGCCTTGTTGTCGAGCGGCCGAGAATCGTTCTCGACATTGGTCAGCTTGACCGTTTGGCCGGTTGGACGACCGGTCGCGACCGGGGTGACCGTGGCAGCCGTGGCGGTCGGAGCCGCGGTTGGCGATCCGCCAGCTGTTCCCGTCGGAGCCGCCGTCGGTGCGGCCGCCTGTCCAGAAGCAGTCGGAGCCGCCGTGGGCGCGGTAGCTCCACCTCCACACGCGTTCAGCAGAGGGACGGCCAGAAGCAGACCGGATCCGGCCGCGAGGCCGCCCAAGAAGCGGCGTCGCGAAAGTCGCTCAGGGGACACGTGCGCCTCCTCCGTATTGATGACCCTGATGACCTGTATGTACTCGCCGTACCGCCCCGACCTGGCCCGCCAGGGAAAGGGGCCTCCATGCCAGCGCGCATCGGTCCTCCGCGGTGATCGCCGACGGAGGCCCGTTGAGCGTTCCCCTGGCAGGTGCCTGCCGGGGCGGTTGGATCCGGGCCCGGTGTTCCGCGTGGAACTCTAGGTCCCTGCTGATGCCCCGTCAACCCTTCCCCGGCCGTCGAGTGGCCGTCAAAGGGACGTCGAATAACCGTGCTATAATCCCGCCAGAGGACCAGCATGCAGCGCGACGAATTCCGCGAGCAGGTTCGCGAGGCCCTCGCGCACCTCCACGACCTTCCTTACCTCGAGACACATCCGCTGGCCCGGCTCCTGGCGAGCCAGCAGCCCGGCGCTGTGCGCGGCAAGGTACTCCAGCACATCCTTCTCGACGCAATCCAGGCGCTCAAGCCCCAGGATGATCTCCCCTACGAGTCGCTGGTCTGGCGGAAATACCGCTACCTCTACCTGCGCTATGTCCAGGCGCTGACGATCCCTGAGATCACCAGCGATCTCGGGATCAGTCCGCGCCAGTCGCGCCGCTACGCTCTCGAGGCAGTGGCCGCGGTGGCCCAGGTCCTGCACGACCGCTACCCCGCTCTCCGCGCATCTGACGGGCTGACTGCCCCGGGTAACCGTCCGACTGACCCCGAGAAGACCGCCGTCCCGACCGACGGCGCGCCGGCCCTCCCGGCCCTGGTGCGCGAGATCGAGCGCGTGGAGACGAGCGCCGACGAACACGCCACCTCAGTGCCGGAGACCCTCGACAGCGTCGTGGACACGATCGGACCGCTCGCCGTCCGGCACGGCGTTACCTTGCGGCGCGCCGCTGCGCCGCCTGCCCTGACTGTCGCGGTTGATCGGACGGTCCTGCGCCAAGGACTGCTGAGCATTCTCGGCGTCACGATCGAGCACGCTGTCGGCACGGTCGAGCTCGCGGCACGGGAGTCCGCCGACGGCACGGACGTCGCGATCGATGTTCGTTCCTCGGTCGCCGATTCGTCCCGGGTCCACCGTCTCGTGCACGACGAACGGTGGCAGGTCGCCCGGCACCTGCTCGGGACGTATGGCGGCACGGTGACCGTTGACGTTGCGCCTCACCACCTGCTGTGCGTCACCGTGCGCGTGCCATCCGTCCAGCGGCACCGCGTGCTGATCGTCGAGGATAACCCCGACGCTATCCAGCTGTACCGCCGCTACCTCGCCGGCACGCCCTACCACGTGCTGGCCGCGACCAGCAGTGCAGACGCGCGCGATCGCGCCGAGTCAGAGCGACCGGACATTATCGTCCTCGACGTGATGATGCCCGGCCACGACGGCTGGGAGATCCTTCAGCTCCTCAAAAGCCAGCCCGAGACGCGCCACATTCCAGTAATCGTCTGCTCCGTGCTGAAGGAGCGCGAACTGGCGCTCGCCCTGGGTGCCGCCGATGTCCTGGTCAAACCGATCAGCCGCTCCGAGCTTCTCCAGGCACTGGCGCGCCAGGGGATGGGCTGATCAGGACATCGAGCGCCGCGCGCAAGCACCGAGTGAGATCGGTGATGGAGAAGCCGCCGGCACGGGTCGCCCCGAGCAGACCGGCAGTCACCTCGTCCCCCGGTCTCTCCCGCGAGGTAATCACGATAACCGGCACGTCTCGCAGGCGCGCGTCGCCGCGCATCGCCGCGAGGACGGCCGCCCCATCGATACCGGGCATGAGCATGTCGAGAATAACCGCATCAGGGCGCTTCGCGCGCAGGATGGCGAGCGCCTCCTCCCCGCCGTTGGCCAGGAGCGCCTGGCACCGGCGGCGCGCCGAGCGTACCCAGTGGCCCAGGAGACGCAGCATGTCCAGTTCATCGTCGACGATGAGGACACTGCGAAGGCGAACGCCCAGCCGGTCGAGTGCTGACAGCACCTGCTCGCGCGTCACCGGCTTGATCAGGTACGCCGCCACACCGGGCTCCGGCCCACCGGCGCGGCGACTTGGGAGTACACACCCGAGCAGGGGAGCACCATCCGGCACTCGCTGGGATGACGTCATCGCCGCCCACATCTCCTCCGGCGAGGATGAGACAACGACATAGGCCTGGCGAGCCCCGATCACAGTCGGCTCTGCCTGCACCGCCTCGTCGAATGCAGTGAACTCGCGGATCTGGTAGCCCTCAAGATAGCGCTGGATGATCCGCGCCGCGCTCGGATCGGCCGAGACAACCCGCACCTCCGGCGGCGTGGGCTGGCGCGCACTCACAATGCGATCCCAGATCTTCCAATCACCCGGCAGTACCCCAGCGGCCACGTTCGTTCCAATCGGCAGGGTGAAGTGGAACGTTGTGCCGACACCGACCGCACTCTCGGCCCAGATCGCACCACCATGCAACTCGATGAACTGCTTGCAGATGGCCAACCCCAGGCCAGTCCCGCCGGCTCGCCGTCGGAGCGAGCCATCGAGCTGACGGAACTCCTCGAAGACCTTGGGCAGGTCCTCCGGCGCGATTCCGATGCCGGTGTCCGCCACACTGACCCGCACATCGCCGCCGTCGACACGGGCGGTGATCGTGACGCCGCCCGTGTCGGTAAATCGTGCCGCGTTATTGAGCAGGTTGATCAGGACCTGCCGGATCCGGGTCCGATCAACGTAGACCATCGGCAGGTCGTCCGGAACGTAGACCTCCAGACGCAGGCCGCGGCCCGCGATCAGGCGGGCCGCCGCGCCGACGGCCTCGGCAACGACCTCGCTCAGGCGGACGCTCTCCTTCACCAGCCCCATCCGCCCGGCCTCGATCTGGCTCAGCTCCAGGACGTCGTCAATCAAGCCGGCGAGATGGCGTGCGTTCCGCAAGATCGCCTCGAGATCCCGCCGATAGAGCTCCGGCAGTGGGTGGTCCCCATAGGCTTGAGGGACAGTCGCCATCATCTCCGCGAAGCCAATGATGAGGTTGAGCGGTGTCCGCAGTTCGTGGCTGATATTGGCGGCAAACTGGGCCTTGAGCCGCCGCGCCTCCTCAGCGGCCTGGCGTGCGCGGGTCAGCTCGTCATTCAGGTGCTCGAGCTGGAGATACGCCTCGTTCAGGCTCTTGAGCGCCCGCCCCAGCGCGATCTGGCGGTCCCGTAACTCTTCCGTCACGCGCCGGGATTCATCATAGCTCTGCCACGCCCACTCTAGGGCCACGTGGATCGGACCCGTGGCGACGCGGCTGAGAACCGCGCCGGCCACGGCAATCGTCGCCGACGCCAGAAGCAGTGGGAGGTCCACCCGCGCCGGAACAGCCAGGTACGCGAGTGTAAGCAAGATGACCGCAAGGCCGGCGGTGAGGAAGCCGGCCAGTGCGCCGCCGGTCGCGCCCGCGATTAACACGACCAGCCCATAGAACGTGGCCAGCAGACTGCCGGGCTGCAACCAGACCGCAATGGTCACGAGGGCAAGCAATCCCCCAACCACCGCGGCGCTGGCCAGCATCGGCCGGCGCGAGAGGAGATCGTGTCCAATGATCGCGAGGGCAATCGGAA
>DATGMJ010000298.1:0-7358 GCA_035293685.1 Chloroflexota bacterium
CAACGCCGGCCCACGCCAGGCCGGGAATCTGTCGACGGGCAATGCGGATCATCCGTGCTATCTCCCTAGCAATACTGATGCGCCGCGCTGGGCTCGTTCCTGCCAGCGTAGGTGTTGCTCTCCCTGATGCCGATGCCCCACTCACGCATTCGCCCCGCTCCGCGATCCGCGCGAGTGCGCCTTCCAGCACGCGCGTCGTGGGCAGGCGATCAAGCAGCGCAGCCCGCGTTGCATCACCGATAGCAAGCCAGGCTGCCATCTCGATCCGGCAAGCCGCGCAGTGGATCAGATGGGCCTCGACCCGTGCGCGCACGGCCCGCTCCAGGGTGCCGTTTGCGTAGGCGGGGAGAAACGGCGTGACGTGATCGGCAGTTCCCTCCGGCCTCATCGTATCCCCTCCTCGTGCGAATCAAGCAGCGCGCGCAGGGCGCGCTTGGCATTACTCAAACGGCTCTTCACCGTCCCCTCCGGCACCTCCAGGACCTCGGCCATCTCCCGGTATGACAAACCGTGCACGAAGGCGAGGACCAGCGCCTCTCGATAGATCGTCGGGAGGCGTCGGACAGCACGGGCCAGCTCCTCCCGCTCGGCACGGGCGAGGACGGCGTCCTCTGGCTCCGGTTCCTCCGCCGGCAGATCGCGCAGTGCATCCGCGTCGGCAAGCGGGACAGAGCGCCGGCGCAGGATGTTGTGAGCCTGCCGACGGGCGACCCCGATGAGCCACGTCAGCACGCTCGATTGCCCAGCGAAGCCGCCCGCACTCGTCCAGACAGCCACGAGGGTTTCCTGGAGGATGTCTTCGGCGAGCGCCTCATCACCGGTGAGCTGGCAGAGATAACGGAAGAGCGGCACCCGGAAGCGGCTGTATAGCTCCCCTAGCGCATCCTGATCTCCCCGGGCGATTCGCTGCAGCACCTCGCGTGGATCGCCGGCGACCAGCTCGTCCACCCGGCCGACCTCCCGTGCCGCCGCTCTCCGCATCATACCGGTGATCCCTCCCCTTTTTATGAGTAGCGCGGAATCACCGAAAGGTTCACGCGCCCGGGCCGGGGTTGGCCGCGGGGCTAAAACCAGCGGGCCTTATCAACGACGTTCAGCAGGGGTTCATTCGCGACGAAGCGGCGCAGATTCTCCAGTAGCACCTGGTGGCGACGCTCGGCCGTGTACGGACCAACTCCTGCGACATGCGGCGTGATCACGACGTTCTCCATGTCCCAGAGTGGATGATCGGGTGGAAGCGGCTCGATCTCGAACACATCGAGACCGGCACCCGCGAGCTCGCCAGCACGCAGGGCCTCGACCAGTGCGTCAAGACGGACGATCCGACCACGGCCAACGTTAATCAGGTAGGCAGTCGGCTTCATCGCCCGGAAGGCGGCGGTGTCGAACAGCCCCCGCGTCTCCGGCGTTTCGGGCGCGCAGATAACGACGAAATCAGACTGGCCGAGCAGGTCGAAGAGCTGGGACGGCGGCCAGAGAGCACTCACCTCCGGCGGCGCCTCGGTCCGGCGGGCATCGACTGCGATCACCCGCATCTCGAAGGCAGACGCCCGCTTCGCCACCGCCGAGCCGATACCTCCCAGGCCGACGATGCCGAGAGTGCAGTCGGGCAAGTGCATCACCCGGTAATCGCGCGGCTCCCAGCGATGCTGGAGCTGGAAGCGGATCAAACGCGGAATCTGGCGGGCGAAGCCGGTGACCAGCGCCATCACGTGATCGGCAATATCGTCGGCAAAGATGCCGCGTGGGTTGGTCAGGATGACCGGATGCTCGATGAGCTCCGGAAACATCGTCCGCTCGAGACCAATCACAGGCGATTGGATCCAGCGAAGCCGTCGGGCAGCCGCCAGGAGATCGCGATCGACGCGGCCGTAGACCGCATCGGCATCCACGATCTCGCGGAGGGCCTCGTCTTGATCATGCGCGACGACCACCTCGACCCCCGGCACCGCAGCGCGAATGCGCTCCGGCAGGCGTTCATCCTCCGGCGGGAAGATAAGCAGTTTAACAGCCATGGAGCCTTTCCCCCTTTTGCAGTCGATGCACTTTCGCAGGTGATACCCCTTTGCAGTGGTGCCCCGGCCCGATGCGGACTGCAGGCTGATGGTATCATACCGTCCGCGGTTCCCCCCGAGTATCACGAGGGCACCGAGACGGAGGATCACGGGGGAGATACCCACTCAGACGTGCGGAACGGCTGGCACAGCCAGGCATGCGTGCAAGTTTCCCTGCCACACCGGTGCGGAGAATAAGAATATTTGACAGGCGAGCGCCGCTATGCTATGTTAAATACCCGTCTTCCCGAGAGGCGTTGGACAATCGCTCGATCGGGAAGGCGGTCGCGAAGCGGTTGATCGTACGATCGGCATTCGTGCTTCGCCCAAGAACCGATCAGGGCGACCACGTCGTCGTGATCGGCTTGGAGCAACCGCGTCTGGTCCAACGCATGGTGCTCCACCAGGTGGCGTCGCGGCCCTGTCACACGAGTGCGACAGGCGGCGCCGGCCCTGCCCCGAGAAGCTGAGTAGGGGGAAGCGAAAGGTTACTCGGGGCAGTGCTTTGCCCTGGCGATATCTCCCGGCTCTTCTGCGCCAGGACGTGGACGATGGGCTTGCGTCTTCTTGTCGGCCAGTCGGGTGGGCCAACCGCGGTGATGAACAGCTCGCTCCTGGGTGTCATCGAGGCGGCGCGTGCCAGTCCCGCTATCACGGCGATCTACGGGGCCATCGATGGCGTCGAAGGGCTCCTCGATGGACAGGTGATCGACCTCGGCCGCGAGAGCCCCACCACCCTTCGAGCGCTCGGCCGAACGCCGGCCGCGGCGCTCGGTTCCTGCCGCTATAAGCTTGCCCCGGGGGAGCCGGACCGCGTTCTCGATCGGCTTCGCCGTCTCGGGGTAGATCTCTTCGTCTACATCGGCGGCAACGACTCCGCCGACACGGCGCACCTCCTCGCCGAGCGCGCACGGCAGATTGGTCAGGAGCTCCGGGTCATCGCCGTCCCCAAGACGATCGACAACGACCTGCCGATCACCGACCACTGCCCCGGCTACGGCTCGATCGCTCGTTTTGTCGCGATCGCACTCCAGGACGCCGGCCGCGATACCGAGGCGATGCACCGGGTTGATCCGATCAAGATCATTGAGGTCATGGGGCGCAACGCCGGCTGGGTGGCGGCGGCAAGCACGCTTGGCAAGCGCGACCCGCACGATCCGCCCCACCTGGTGTATCTGCCGGAGCGGCCGCTGGACCTGGACCGCTTTCTCGCCGAGGTCGAGGCAACATACCGCCGCTACGGCTATGCCGTGATTGTCGTGAGCGAGACGGTCCGAGGCAGTGACGGCAAGCTGATCGGCGCGGAGGAGGAGCGCGAGATCCGCGACAGCTTCGGCCACCACCGCCTGGTCGAACCAGCGCGGCGGCTCGCTCTCCTGGTCGAGAAGCACCTGAAGCTCCGCGCCCGCTACGACCGTCCCGGGACGATCCAGCGCATGTCAACCCCGTGTCAGTCCGAGACCGATCTGACCGAGGCCTATGAGGCCGGTCGACACGCGGTTGCGGCACTCCTGGACGGCGAAACCGACCGCATGGTAACCTTGATCCGGGCACCGGGGCCGACCTACCGTTGCACCTATGGCCTGGCGCCGCTGGCTGAGATCGCTAACCACGAGAAGCGCCTCCCGCCTGCCTTCATCCCTGAGGGCGAGGCAATGCCAACGGAAGCCTTCCGTACCTACGCCGAGCCGCTCCTCGGCGGACCGCTCCCCGAGCATGCCCGCCTCCAGCGCTTCTTCATCACTCTCTGAGCGACCGGGCTAGGCCGGCCCGGTGCCGCATCAGGTGAGGTCGCGGAGCTTGAGGGCAAGCTGAAGCTGGAAGCGGTCGTCCTCGCGGTCGAGACGCAGACCGGTGATCTCCTCGATCCGCTGGAGGCGGTAGCTCACCGTGTTGCGGTGAAGATAGAGCATCTCGGCGGTCTTGCTCAGGTTCCCGTGGGCCGCGAAGAAGGCCTTGAGGGTCGGAATTAGCTCGCTTCCATGGCGCTCATCATGTTCGACCACCTTCTGCAGGGTCTCCTCATAGAAGCTCGCCAGCTCCGGTGTGCCATGAAGGTGAAAGAGGAGGCGATAGATCCCCAGGTCGTCGAAGGCGGTCGTCCGGTTCGGACCGAAGAGGCGCAGGGCAATGGTCAGCGCCTGCTCGGCATCCCGGTACGCCCGCGGCGCATCGAGAACACGCGGGTAGAGGCGGCCAATCGCCGCCGACACGGTCATGCCCTCAATCCGGGCTGCTACCCGGCGGCGCACCTCCTCGACCTGGGCGCGCACGCCAGCGAGGCCCGTCTCGGGATCCACCGGGAAGAGTGCCGCCGCGCTCTCGGTATTGATGCGCAGGAGAACCCCCGGATTTACCCGCACTGCCTCCTCAGTCAATCCGCGACTGAAGGCCTGGCGAAGCTGGAGCACTCGCTGCTCGCTGCGCGTATTCATCCACTCCAGGTATGCAGCGGAGGTATCGAGGTCGAAGATCACCACCGCATATTGCTTCAGCGGATCGAAGCCGAGGAGCTGGCCGCGACTGATGATCGCCGCTTCCGAGGTGAAGTGGCCGGCAAAGAGATCGTCGAGGAAATCGCTCCGGATTCGCCGCTCGGCCTCGCTGATGGCCTGCCGCTTGGCAATCTCGAGTGCGCAGACCGCGGCCGCGCGGCCGGTCGCCACTCGGTCGATCTCGTCCAGCTCATCCTCCCGACCAATGATCGAAAGGAAAGCAGCGGGCGTACCGCTGACAACGATCGGGGCAATGAAACGCTGCCAGCCCGGCGCGGCGAGCGGTAGCCGTGCGATCGGCGGTGACGTGCTCGAAAGAGGCTGACCGGTGAGCCAATCACGGTTATCGGCCGGTCCGCGGAGCGCCGCGACGAGCTCCTCCCGGCTGACCGACCAGCCGGGAGGACTGCGGAAGAGCTCCAGCTCGCCGTCGGCGTTCTCAACAACAACCGATTTCCCAGTGATCTCGGCGAGCGTTTCAAGGATCGCCTCGATGCCCCGATTCTCGATCGTCTGCTGGGCCAGGCGGCGGTAGATCTCGATCCCGCGCTGCTCCAGCTCGGCCCGGCGATTCACCACCAGACCGATGACCGACTTCTCGATCTCGGCAAGCCGCGCAGAGGACGGCATCCCCAGCAGGGGCGTTCCGATCGCATCTGCCAGGGCCTGGGCCCCGGGCGGCACCGGTCCGGAGACGGCAAGCCCTGAAATGCCTCGCCCGGAGAGGGCCTGGAGGATGCTGGCGAGCAGAGCATGGGGGGCTTCACTCTGCACCGGCAGGGCTGCCAGGGCGAGCTCACCGGCCTCGAGACGTTCGAATGATGGCTGGTCCAGGTGGATCAGCCGCGCCCAGGTCACGGCGCGGTCCAGTCCGCTCGCCCCGCCGATGACAATCGTGCCCGGCGGGAGCGCCAGGCGCAGAACCTCCCGCACCGTCACGGCCGGGCCTTCTACCCCGGCCATGCCGTCAGACGATTCAGACGGAATCAGGGCTGGATCAGCGCTCACGGCATGCCGCCCCCGGCGACTTTACAGCGTCTCGACGGTCCCATCGGGGTGAATGCGCCGGATGCCCGCCCGACTCTCGTAGAAGACCGCGCGGAAGCTGATCTCCTCCGACACGCCGGGACCGATCGTCCGGGCCGTGCCGTTCGCCCGAGCTGCGCTCAGTCCGTGGCCCGGCCAGCTCGTCCACGGCTCTACCCCCATCACGTAGGCGCGTCCGTACCAGGGGTGCCCAAACGAGCCGCACAACTCCTGCCACAGCCAGACGCAGGAGAAGAACTCCTTGGGCCAGACCAGGCCGATGCCGAACCCGAGACTTCGACTGGTCAGCCCATACCACCCATCCTCAAGATCAATGAGGTAGCCCATGTTGTTGACCCGCTGATCTGGGCCCGGGATCTGGCGCAGATCCCGCCAGCGCCCATCCCGGCCGAGAATGACTGGCCAATCGAAGCCGCCCCCATCGGGAAGCCAGCTCCGTTCAGGATCGGTCTGGGATGCATCGGCGATGATCCGCCGCGCGGGCACATCAAGACGGCAGCCCTCTCCCAGAAACGGCGCCCCGTAGGCCGGATGGTGGCCCCACATGTAGTCGAGCGCAACAGCCCCCTCGTTAGTCAGGCGCTCATCAAAGCGCACTACCGGCTGTCCATCCTCCAGCGTCATTGTCCGCTCGATTCGGAACGGCGTCCGGGTCGTCACCACCGTGAAGCGCACGCTGGCGCGGACGCCGCTGGCCACGAGAATCTCGTAATCCCACGGCATGGTCGCCACCTCGCCGTGGAAGGGCAACTCAATGCCCTGGTACATCGTCGGACCACCGCCGGAAGGGAAGATCTCCTGCCAGCCGCCCTCGTAATGGTCAAGCCATGCCACCTGCGAGCTCACCGCGGTCGGCGCGATCGTACCGATCTCTTTCAGCCCCCATGGGGCCTTCCAGAGCACATCAATGTCACGGGGCTTGTAGCGAAGCTCATAAATATCCGCCCCCTTATCCACCAGGACCGTACAGCGAAGGAGATCGTTCTCGAGCACCACAGTCCGGGTGAAGCGCCCAATGATCCCCTCGCTGACCCGGCAGGACCCTGCGGATGTGGTCTGGACCACGACCGAGCCTCCTGATCCCGGGATGGCAAGGCACCCCACGCGTCGGAAACGGGGAGCCAACCATGAATAGGCCGTCTACCGGCCCGCCCCTATTGCGAAAGTATAACATTAGGCAGGAGCACGTATCAGGACGGAAAAGGGATCAATCGCACCAGCACGGCGTGCGACCGGGGCAGGGAATTCCGCGGGGATGCGACGGCCGCCGTGACGCTCAGGGGAGTAGAGCGCCCGGAGCCGACAGCTCATCCAGGAGATCGCGGGCCTCGGCGGACCGGCCGGGAGCAAGGAGCACACAGCCCAGGCGATGGATCGCCAAGAGGAGCGCGGCGGGCAGGAGAAGCACGGCCACTGCGAGGACCGCCCAGAGGAGTGCCAGGCCCATCAGGAGTATGACCAGGATATCACGGGAAAGCTTCGACATCTCTGTACCTCCTCCAGGCCCCGCACGGCCACCAGGATGCCACTCGTCGGTCATAGTGTACTCGTCGGGGACCGCAAGCGATCCCCATTCCTTCCCACCGCGGGATAGCCCGAAGGTCCCACTGACGCCAGGGAAAGCACGGGCACGGAGGAGGTGCGGGGCACGCGCTGTGCGACCTTCGTGCTTCAGGCCCCCATGCTATACTCGTCCATAAATAAGTTTTGCGCATTCGAGCGGCCCGATGTCGTCGCAGTGCTCGCCTTCCCGATCGGCTGG
>DATGMJ010000299.1:0-5101 GCA_035293685.1 Chloroflexota bacterium
AGGCAACCGATCAGTGAGTCGACGGTTAGCCCATGCGCCCGCTTGCCCGGGCGCTCCGAGCCGCTGGCCGGGGGTCCCCCAAATGGGCTACGGTGAGGGGTGGTCATCGGTCGGGGACGGGCGTAGAGTGGAGGAAGGAACACTGCCGTGCGCGAGTCGTCTATGCCAGGCCGCATTCTCGTCGTCGATGACGACGCACGAGTGGCTGACGTCCTGACCGCTCTGCTCCAGATCGCAGGCTACGAGGTGGAAGTGGCGACAACGCTCGCCGCGGCACGATCGGCCCTCCCCCGCGCGGACCTGATGATCCTCGATCTCGTGTTGCCCGACGGCAGTGCCCTCGACTTCTGCCGGCAGGTGCGCGCAACACCCGAACTGGCCCGCCTGCCCATTATCGTGCTGAGCGGCCACGGGACACCGTCCGATCGGACGCGCGGCCTGGAGGCCGGCGCGGATGACTACGTCGCCAAGCCGTTCGACGGCGAGGAGCTCCTCCAGCGCGTGCACACGCTCCTCCATACCCGGCGGATCGAGGCCGAGCTCCGTGAGCGCACCCGCCAGCTGTCCGCGCTCCGCCACCTCACCACAATTCTCGTCAATACTGTCGAGGTCTCCGAGGTTGCCCAGCGCGTCGCCAACGCGGTTCCGGAGGTATTCGGCGCAGACAGCGGGATCCTCGGCGGCGTGCTCTGTGCGCTTGACGAGGCACAGCGCGAACTCACTTTCTTTGGCATGACCGATATCCCCATCCTGCGCGAGGCTACTGCACATCTGGACCAGCCGGCACGACTGTTCCAAGCCCGCTGTGATCCACCAGAGAACCTTCTCGGCCAGGTTGCCCGCGACGGCCTCGCTCGGGAGGCGGTCCACCTGGCTGATTTCATCTCCCCGCCGGCCTCGCCCACAGCGGCTGAGCAGATCGAGCGGCACCTGGGCATGCGGGGCGGCGTCGCCATGCCGGTCCGGGCCCAGGGGAAGCGGACTGGCGTCTTCCTCTTCCTCTCCACCCGCCCGCCCACTGCCCTGGAACCGGCCGAGCGCGAGCTCATGCGCGACTTCGTTGACACCATTGGCATCGCGCTGGAGAATGTCCGCCTCTACGCCGAGGCGGCCCATCTGATGATCACCGACAGCCTTACCGGCGTGGCTAACCGCCGCCGCTTCGATCAAGTGCTCGAAGAGGAGATCAGCCGGGCACGCCGCCTTGACTACCCGGTGGGCCTGCTCCTGATCGACATCGATCGCTTCAAGGAATACAATGACCGCCACGGTCACCAGGCCGGCGACCGCATCCTCCAGGCAGTTGCTCAGGCCCTGCGGACGAGCGTTCGTCGGACCGATCTCATCGCGCGCTACGGCGGGGAGGAATTCACGGCAATCCTTCCGGGGACCCCGGTCGCCGGGCTCCGCGCGGTGGGAGAGAAGCTGCGCCAGGCCGTGCGGGCAGTGCGGCTGAACGATCTCCCAGAGATCGCCGGCGTGACGGTGAGCATTGGCGGCGCGGCGGGCACCCCTCCCGATCTCTCGGCGGATGCGCTGGTCCGGGCCGCCGACATGGCGCAGTACCTGGCGAAGCGCGCCGGGGGCGATCGGGTCCACGTTGTTGACACATCGCCCCGACCCTGAGCAGCCTCAGCGCCCGATCCGTACCTCGCTGATCAGCCGCCGTTCGGCCTCGCCTTCGATCACCGCCGTGATCTCCAGGTAGGGCTCAAGCCCGGATCCCTCGACCTTCTCCCGGAGCAGCTCGTCCACCTGAAAGATGCCGGCCGAGTTATTCATGTGAATAACGATCCGGACCGGTCGATTCTCTCCCGGTCCGATCGAGACCCGATCGATCGCGGCGGCCGAGACCGAGTGGATGTTCACCTTACCGGCCTCGAAAGGAATCCGCGATCGTCCCTTTGCCATGTCCAGCGCGTCGGCAACCCGCACGATCCCGGCCTCCAGGGTCAGCGGCCGTCCGTCAGCACGATGGGCGATGATCGCATGGAGGATCTCCGAGATCATGACCCGCCGGGCGGCCGGCGGGTAGAGATCGGCCAGGAGCTCCTTGAGCTTGTCGTGCGCCAGGAAGAGGCTGTAATGCTCGTGGTCCTCGCGGTGAACCGCCATGCCCACGTCATGGAGCAGGCATGCGAGCACAACGATGACCTCAGCATCCTCGATTGTGAGCTGGTGATACTGGACCGCACTCGGCGTGATCTGGCGGCTCACCAGAAGACGAAAGAGACGCAGCCCGATGTTGGCGACGATCTGCACGTGGACCGGTCCATGGTCGCTCATGCCCAGGCGGTCGACCGCGTTGATGTTGGCGCAGCGCCAGGTGGCGTATAGATCGTCGTCCGCGTTCACCCGCTCGAGGATGGCGAGGAGGGTTGGATTGTGCCGCGCCGGCACCTGGATCTGGATGCGCCGATGGGCCTCGGCGGCCGGCGCCTCGGGCGGGATCTCCTCTGGAGCCGGGACAGCGAACTCCTCGGACGGACCGAGCCGTGCAGAACTCATAGAGGCTCTGCCTCAACCGCTCGGCGGAAGGGTCACCGCACCACGCGATGCAGACGTGACCAGCGCCGCGTACTTGGCCATCACCCCATTAGTGTAGGTGGGACGTGGGGGCCGCCATGCCGCCAGGCGCCGCCGGATCTCCTCCTCCGGCACCTCCAGGTCAAGGCGGCGACGGTCGGCATCAATGACGACGATGTCGCCCTCCTGGACCACCGCGATCGGTCCGCCCTGGGCGGCCTCCGGCGCGACGTGGGCAATCATGAGCCCGTGGGTCGCGCCGCTAAAGCGCCCATCAGTGATCAGGGCCACACTGTCGCCGAGCCCGGCCCCGACGATCGCGCCAGTGACCCCGAGCATCTCCCGCATCCCCGGACCGCCGCGCGGTCCCTCGTAGCGGATGATCACGACATCGCCCTCCCGGATCCGCCGGCCGATTACCGCCGCCATGGCATCCTCTTCGCGGTCAAACACCCGCGCCGGGCCGCGATGGTAGGTCCGCTCGTGGCCGGCGAGCTTCAGCACACATCCCTCCGGCGCCAGATTGCCCCTGAGGATCGCCAGCCCCCCGACCGGCTTGAGCGGACGGTCGAGAGGACGCACAACCTGCTGACCCGGCGTCTCCACGGCGCTCGCCGCCTCCTCAGCAATCGTCTTGCCGGTCACCGTGCGCTGACGGCCATCGATCAGGCCGCCCTCGAGCAGACGCTGGGCAACGAGCGGGATGCCGCCGGCCCGGTCCAGGTCCACCGCGACAAAGCGGCCGCCGGGCCGGAGGTCCACAATGATCGGCGTGCGTCGGTTGATGCGATCAAAATCATCGAGCGAGAGCTCGATCCCCGCTTCGTGAGCGATCGCCAGGAGGTGGAGGACGGCATTCGTCGAGCCGCCGGAGGCGGCTACACCCGCAATTGCGTTCTCCAGCGATGCCCGGGTCACGATATCGCGCGGCCGCACTCCCTCCTGGAGAAGCTGCATGACAAGCCGCCCGCAGGCACGCGCAACCTCGGGTTTGCGCGGATCGACCGCCGGCACGCTACCGCTCCCCATCGGGGCAAGGCCGAGGAACTCCAGCGCCATAGCCATCGTGTTTGCCGTGTACTGCCCGCCGCAGGCACCGGCCCCGGGACAGGCATGGTTCTCGATCTGGCGAAGCTCCTCGTCGTCGATCTTTCCCGCCGCGTGCGCGCCAACCGCCTCGAATACTTCCATAATCGTCAGGTCACGGCCGCGCCAGTGCCCGGGCAGAATCGACCCGCCATAGAGGGCGAGGCCCGGCAGGTTCAGACGCAGGAGCGCCATCGCTCCGGCCGGGATCGTCTTGTCACAGCCGACTAGAACGACCAGGGCATCCAGGCCCTCGCCGCGCGCTGCCAGCTCGATCGAGTCGGTGATGACCTCACGACTGACCAGCGACGTCTTCATCGCCTCAGTGCCCATGGTAATGCCGTCGCTGATCGAGACGGTATTGATCTCTATCGGCGTCCCCCCGGCCTCCCGAATCCCTTGTTGAATGTGGCCGGCGAGGTCGCGCAGGTGGAGATTGCAGGGACCGTATGGGGTCCAACTGTGGGCAACGCCAACCAGCGGCCGGGTGAGGTCGTCATCTGTGAAGCCGGCAGCCTTGAGCATGGCGCGCGCCGGTGCCCGGTCGCGTCCCTCGACAATCCTCCGGCTCATGTGGCGCGGGTCGAAGTGGGCCAATGGGGTCTCCCTCCCTCTGAAGAAAGTGCTTTGTTGGCCAAGAGTGTACCACAAGTATGGCGCCTCGGCACGGTTGTTGCGCCGGGCGCGCGGTCAGGATCGAGGGGGTGCCATGACCGCCGTCGAAAGCGATGCCCGGATCCGGCAGGATGTCCTGGACGAACTCCGCCATGACGTGCGCATCGATGCCTCGAACATCACCGTCGATGTCCACAGCGGCGTCGTTCGCCTCTCCGGCACGGTTCCCACCTACTTCCAGAAGGTCACCGCCGGCCACGCCGCAGAGCGCATTAAAGGCGTTCGCGGTGTGGCCAACGAGCTCAATGTGACCCTGGTCGCCCCATGGACCGACCAGGAGATCGCCGCTACCGTTCGGGCGAATCTGGCGCGTGACGTGCGCATCTCCAACCCCGGCCAGATTACCGTTGGGGTCGAGAACGGCGTTGTGACGCTTACGGGCACTGTCCCAACCTATACCCAGAAGTCCGACGCGGCCGATGATGCCTGGCGAGCGCCGGGCGTCGTCGATGTGGTCAATGCGCTGGCCGTCGCACCGCCGATCAGCCGTGCTGACGCTGAGATCGCCGCCGATGTTCGCGACACCCTGGCGCGGGACCCGACCATCGATGCCGCGAATATCGCGGTGACCGTGGCGAACGGCACCGTCTACCTGCGCGGCACGGTGCCCACCTACTATCAGGCCCAGCAGGCGGCGAACGATGCCTGGGGAGTCCCTGGCGTCGTCGACGTGGTGAACGAGCTGGGCGTGTCATTCTGAGGCGGTTGCCCCGCTCAGCGGCGGTGGAAGTCGCGCTCGAGCTGGGCAACCGGCAGGTGGACGACAATGGGCCGTCCGTGCGGGCAGTAGCGGCTCACATCGGTCTCCTCGAGA
>DATGMJ010000300.1:0-3015 GCA_035293685.1 Chloroflexota bacterium
GGCAGTACGGCGGATACGGCGTCCCGTACCGGGGCAGTTCGGTCGTCCTCGCCTACAACAGCAAGGAGGTTGCCAATCCACCGCGGACGCTGGATAGTTTGCTGAGCTGGATCAAGGCGAATCCAGGTAAGTTCACTTATAACCCGCCGGATACCGGCGGCTCCGGCGCCGCCTTCGTCACCCGCGTGCTCAAGATTGGCATTCCCGACAGCGATCTCGACCTCTTCCAGACCGGCTACGACCCGGCCAAGGAGGTGGAATGGGAGAAGGGCTGGGGCATCCTGAAGGACATCCATCCCTCGATCTATAACCACGGCTTCTATCCCAAGGGGAACGTCCCGGTCCTCCAGACCCTGGCGAAGGGCGCGATCAGTGTCGCGCCGGTGTGGTCGGATCAGGGGCTCCAGTACCTGGCCCAGAAGCTCCTGCCGCCTGAGGTGAAGCTCCTCCAGATCGATCCCCCCTTCTCGGGCGGCGGTGCGTTCGTTGGCGTCATCGCCGACAGCCAGCATAAGGATGCGGTCTATGCCTTCCTGAACTGGCTGCTCACTCCGGAGCCCCAGCAGCTCATCATCGATACGATCAAGGGCTATCCGGGGCTCGACTGGAAGTACATGCCCGAGTCGGTCCAGAAGCAGTTCGCCGACATCGCCAAGGACTTCAGCTTCGGCTTCAGCGCGAAGTTTTCCAACGATATGAACCAGCAGTGGTACGAGAAGGTGGCCGGAACGCCGCCGCCGAAGAAGAGCTGAGCCAATGGCCGCAGGCCGGAGGGAGAAGGTGGGGGCGCGGCAGGGCGCCTGTCAGAACGTGTCATGTGGGCGCCCCCACCAGGGATTGCTCGGCGGCTCCCGCTCGGGAGAGCCGCCGAGTGCGGGGAGGACACGGTGACCGAGCCGTTGAATCCATCGGCCGCGCGTGTGGTCGCGCGGGGGGAGCTCACTGATGGACGGCTTGCCGGACCGGTGCCGCCTGCACGTGCTCTCGGAACCGGGGCGCGTCTGCGTGAGGCGGCACTGGGGCTTATCCTTGCCCTCCCGCCGTTCATTGTCCTCGTCGCCCTGATCGTCTACCCGGCCATTGAGGCGATTCTCTTCTCCCTGGGTCGTGTTCCCACCGATAACGCCGCGTTCAGCACCGGCATGCACCTGGTGGTCAGCAATTCGCTCACGCTCGAGGTCTACCGACAGCTCTTCGCCAGCCAGTTCTTCCGGGATGACCTGCGGCTGACCCTTGAGGTGACCGCCCTCTCAGTCGTGTTCGTGCTGGTCATCAGCTACATCCTTGCGCTGTATGTGCGGTTCGGTTCGGGACTACTGCCCGCGGTGGTCCGGTCGCTCTATCTGATCCCGATGTTCGTGCCGGTGGTCATCGCCTCGTACGCCCTCATCACCTTCTACGTGGATCACGGCATCCTCCAGGCGGTGCTGAGCCACCTGGGGCTCGGCTACAGCTCGCCGATCTACCATGAATTCGGGATCGTGATCGGCGAGGTATGGGTGAACATCCCGTTCGCGGTGCTCCTGCTCGGCTCTGGTCTGGATGCGCTTCCCCAGGAGATGATCGAGGCCGCTCAGGATGCCGGGGCCGGGTTCTTCAGCGTGCTCTGGCGGATCATCCTGCCGCTGAACGTCGTGCCGGCGATGATTGTCGTGACCTTCACCTTCATCGGCGTGCTTGGGAGCTTTACCGTTCCCTATCTGCTGGGGCCGAACGCGCCGCAGATGCTCGGCGTGGCCATGCAGGCCTACTTCACCAGCTACCAGCAGCCTCAGCCAGCGGTGGCGATGGCGGTGCTCACCTTCCTGCTGGCGGCGATCGCGGGCGGGGTCTACGTGTGGGCGACGGCCCGGTCGGGGAAGGCGGTCTGAATGAAGCTGACCTGGTTCCTCGATGTGCCGGAGCTCCGCCGCGCAGTGGGCGTGATGATCGTGCTCGCGCTGGGGGCCTTCCTGCTCCTGCCGCTCCTGACCCTCGTTCTGTGGGCCTTCGCCGACACCTGGCAGTACCCGAGCATCCTGCCCCAGTCCTACTCCCTGCGCTGGTGGGTCTGGGTCTTCGAGAACGGCGATGTCAACAAGGCGATCTTTTACAGCATCACCACGGCGCCGGTTGTGACCCTGCTCTCGGCAGTGATCTGCCTGCCGGCCGCCTACAGCTTCTCCCGCCTGCGCTTCCCAGGCCGCGGCCTCTTGTTCATCTCCCTCCTTGCCGCAAACGCCTTCCCGAAGTTTGGTCTCTACATCTCCATTGCGACCCTTTTCTTCGAGCTCGGCCTCATCAATACTTTCTGGGGGGTTGTCCTGATCCAGTTGATCAACACCCTGGTCGTGATGGTGTGGATTCCGGCGGCCGGCTTCGACAGCGTGCCGCGGGAGCTGGAGGAAGCGGCCCGGGACGCCGGGGCCGGGCCGCTCAGCGTCTTCTGGCGCATCACCCTCCCGATCGCCATGCCGGGGATCCTGGTCGCGGGCGTCCTGGCCTTCCTGGCCGCCTTCGACGAGGCCCAGGGAACCCTGATCGTCGGGAGCCCCCGGATCACGACGATGCCCATTCTCATGTATACTCTTGTCGCGAACTACCCGGAGCCAGTCGGGGCGGTCTTCTCGATCCTGCTGTCGGTCCCGTCGCTGATCCTTCTCCTCCTGGCTCGGCGCTTCTTGATCGCCGGCTACCTCGCCGCTGGCTTCCGGGGCAGGTGAGAGCAGTGGCACGCCTGGAGCTCGATCACATTGTCAAGCGCTATGCGTCCGGCTACGCGATTCAGGATGTCTCGCTGGAAGTGGGAGACGGCGAGCTCGTCTGCCTGCTGGGGCCATCCGGCTGCGGCAAGACGACAACCCTGCGGGTCATTGGGGGATTTGTGACCCCGGACAGCGGGGACGTGCGGATCGACGGCCAGAGCGTTCTACGCCTGCCGCCGGAGCGCCGGCCGACGGCGATGGTCTTTCAGCGGTACACTCTCTGGCCGCACATGGACGTGTGGCACAACGTGGCCTTCGGATTGGAGCTCCG
>DATGMJ010000301.1:0-5909 GCA_035293685.1 Chloroflexota bacterium
TCTACCACTCCGCGTGCCCGGCGCCGACCGATGTTGCGTCTCTGGTCGGGGGAGCTCCCGACCAGGGCGAGCCGTTCACCCCCGACTGGCGAGATCCCGCGACCGGAAAGACCGCATCCATTCAGACGAGCCCGCGCGGCACAATGTGCCAGTACAGCCGGTTGAAGAGGAGCTTCTCGTAATGATAAAAGGCGTTCGGGGCCGGTGGTGTGGGCGGGTGGGTGAAGTCGAAGGCGAGCTGGCTGGCTTGACCATAACCAGTCTCGAGGAAGCAGAGGACACTCCCGTCGTAGGTGCCGTTTGTCGCCGGCGGGCGACCGGTGTGAATCAGCGCAGTCAGGCGCTCCGCAAGCGCCTTCGCCTCGAAGTGCGCGGCCGACCCGCTCTTGGAGACCGGAACGTCGGTTGCATCGCCGAGGCCGTAGATGTTCTCGTACCCCTTCACCTGGAGGGTAGCCCGATCGGTCGGGAGCCAGCCCTGGGCATCTCCCAGTCCAGACTCCCGCACCACCGCCGCCCCCCGGTGCGGCGGGATTAGCACCAGCAGGTCGTAGGCGATCTCCGCACCCTCCAGCGAGGTCACCACCTGCCGCTCTGCATCCACGCGCTCCACGTTGAAGAAGGTCTCGGAGCGGATACCCCGCTGCTCAAGCAGGGGGGCCACGAACGCGGAGACGCTCTCGATCGTGAAGACGCGGTTGATCGGTGAGAGGTAGATGATCTCGGTCCGATCGCGCAGGCCACGACGGGTGAGGTACTCCTCGACCTTAAAGGCGAACTCGAGCGGCGCCGGCGGGCACCGGTACGGGATATCCGCGACCCCAATGACCAGCCTGCCGCCAGTAAAACGCGCGAGCGTCTCGCCGAGCGCCCGTGCCGCCTCTTCGGAGTAGAAGTGATGTGCACCAGCCGTGTAGCCAGACACCGCGTCCGGCGCCAGAACCGCGCCAGTGGCGATCACAAGGGTGTCATAGGCGACCGTCGAGCCGTCCGCCAGTATGACCTGCTGCCGTCGCGGCTCGATCCGCCGGGCCGGCTGGACGATCAGGTCCACGCGCCGATCGAGCAGGCGGCGCTCGGGCCGCACCAGCTTCTCCGGTTTCTCCTCGCCGAACGGCACATAGAGCCAGCCCGGCTGGTAGACGTGCCGACCGCTCGCGTCGACGACGATCACATGGGCCTCCGCGGGACGCAACCGACGGGCCAGGAGATTGGCCAGCAGCGTTCCTCCCACCCCACCGCCCAGGACCACAACCTCGTGGGCCATCGCTCCTCCCCTCCGCGCTAAGCGGTGAACCAGCTCAATGGGTCTTCCGAACGACGAAGCGAGTGTAGCCGTCGCCTGGGAAGCGGCCGAGGAACTCGTGGTTCGCCTTCTGGATCCAGGCCGGAATATCCCGATCGGAGCCGGGATCGCTTGAGAGCACCGCGACCGTCTGGCCCACCTCGACGCTCTTGATCCCGCGAATGAGCTCGAGAAGCGGGCCCGGGCAGAAGCTCCCCCGGGCATCAATCTCCTTGTCAACCTTGATCGCTTCCATGGCTCGTGCTGACCTCCGGTCCCTCAGATGAACAGGGTGATGCGACTATCCCGTGCCTCCTCCACGAATGTGGCCACGCCGGCGACCTCGGAGACAATCGGATCGAGCTCCTCGAGCGTCCAGCCGAACAGCTGCATCGTCATGCTGCAGGCCAGCACGCGCACATGGCCGATCTCCTGCGCGGCCCTGAGCGTGTCGAGCCAGTGGGGCACGCTCTTCGCCTGCATGGCCTGGAGCGCCGGCTCGGCGAACTCAGCGAAGTCGGCGCTGAAACGCTGGTTCGTCCGCACCTGGTCCTTCCGGAAGGCGTTCAAGCCCCAGAAGGTCAGGAAGATATCGACGTCGAGCCCCATCGCCACGCCGCCGGTTGCGAGGGTCGCGACGGCGAAGAGCCGATCGACCGTGCCAGAGAAGAGGATGATAGACATGCGATCTTTCATCGTGCACCCTCCGAGCGGGCCCGCTCTCGGCCGCCGGCTGGCGCGGCCCCCGAACCGGCCGCTTCTCCGACTCCCAGGGTACGATACTCCCCTGATCAGCGCCTGAATGAGCGGGCGCAGCTCCTGAACGCTCCCTGACAACCGGGCCGATCACCACCTCGCGCCGCGCCCCCGCGCTTCCCGCCAGGAAGGCGCCGGGCCCAGGCACAAGTCGGGCCATGATGCTGTCGGTGATCCCGATGCCTACCGCATCGCCTTGCGGGTGCCCGGATTGACCGCAACGCTGGGACGCGCGGACATCCCAGCCAGCAGGGGAGGGAGACCCGTGCGGTGACCGCCGGTCCTCAGCGGCGCGGACGGGCCAGAATGGCGCTGAAGCCGGCCCGCACATCAAAGCCTTCCCGGGCGGGTTCGTCTGGCAAAACCTCCGGTGGCGGCCGGAGGAGGGCCGACCGCTCCCGGGTGATCGCGAAGCCCGCCGCGTCCAGGAGGCCAGCGAGCTCCTCCCGGGTGAAGAAGCGCGCCAGGCGGTAGTACGGGTGTCCTGCCCGGGCAAGGGCACGGTACCACTGTCCCCAGGGGCTCTCCGCCAGGACCAGCCCCAGCACGAGCCCACCGTCGGGCCGGAGCACCCGCCGGCTCTCGCGGAGAACCGCCAGGGGATCCGCGACGAAGCAAAGGGTAACAATCAGGAGAACGGCGCCGAGGGACCGGGCCCGGAGGGGAAGCGCCTCGCCCCGCGCCTGCACGACCGCGACGCCCCGGCGGCGGGCGAGGGCTAGCGCCGCCGGGGCAGGATCGAGACCGTAGGGGACACCGAGCGCCGCCGCGAAGCGACCGGTTCCCACACCGACCTCCAACCAGAGCCGCGGCAGTCCATCCAGGAGCGGCTGCAGCGCAGCGCACTCCTGGGGAAAGGCGCGGCGGCCTACCGGTCCGTCATACCAGGCGTCATACCGCTCGCCAAAGAGATCCGGCTGGGCCACCCCGGCCGCGTCAGTCCCTTCCCCTCTCCGCTCCATCCATCGCCTCCCCGGACCTCAGGTGATCAGCAGCGAGGCCGGTCCGCCCGGTGCATCCAGCGCCACACCGTCAGCCTCCGGCTCCAGGCACCGCACCCCGTCGGCGAGGTAGGCAAACTGGTAGCGCCGACCGGCCGAGAGCTCCACGGTTGTGCTGCGGATCTCCCCATCCCGGCTGAAGAGAAGCGGCGCCGCCCGGGGATCCCACCCGTTGAAATCCCCAATCACCGCGAGCCAGTCCACCCACGGGCCGCCTGGGCAGGCGAAGGTCACGCGGACGCGGCTCCCGTCCGGGAATGGTTCGCGCCGAATCATGCTCCCCCTCCTGTTCACGGTCGCGTGGTCAGGCCGGACGCCGCCCTGCCGGGAAAGCCAGCTCGAGCAGGCAGCGCCCGAGAAGCCCCATCGCCAGGGGAATCAGGCCGATAATTGCCACGACGAGCCCCGCCGTCCCCCCCAGGCCCAGCCAGCCGTAGGCGATCAGCACCAGGCCGAGGACCACCCGCACTGCTCGTCCTACACCGCCGTTCATGAACGCGATCAGGCCAGACATCGCCTGCTCCTTTCCACCGTCCCATCATGCGGTCTGCTTCGCTCGGGTCGCGGCCTCCTGAAGGTACCCCAGCAGGTCGCGTTCGGGCACCGCCCCCTCGACCGCGACCGTGTCGTTGATGACCGTCCGCGGCACCCCGTAGACCTCGTAGCGATCAGCCAGCGCCGGGAACTCGGTCGCCTCGACCATGTCGGCGCGGATGAGTGGGCTCGCCAGGGCCAGGCGGTGGGCGAGGCTCACCGCGCGCGGGCAGTACGGACAGGTCGGGGTGACGAAGACCTGCAGGTGTAGCGGCCGATCCAACGTCGCGAGCCAGTTCCGGGTCGCCGGGCTCAGCGCCGGCTCACCGCGCGAGGCGGCCACGATGTCATCAACCAGCGTGCCGAATTCGTAGCCTGACGGGATGCCGAAGAAGCGAATCCCAGTATCGACCGGCTCGCCTCCTCCGACCAGCAGGACGATCGCCGGCACCTTGTCGATCCCGTAGCGATGCGCCAGCTCAGGCTCGGCGCGCCGGTCAAGAAGCTCCAGCTCGATGTGCTCGCTCAACCCCGCCACCTCCTCGAGGAGCTGGCGGGTGTGCGGACAGTACGGACAGCCGTGCGCCTCGGTAAACACCAGCAGTCGCACCGGCCTGCTGAGATCAGCGAAATGATCGCGGAGCACCTGGCGATCGCTCTCTTTCAAGTATGGCATAAGTCATCCCTCCCTCATATCTGATTGTCGCATCGGACAGGGGACACACGTCCCCGCCCACGGTATGGCCGCGGGTCCAGGCACGGGCCGGCCGCCCCGACCTCAGCCAGTGGTGACAGCGATCTTCCGCGGCAGGCTCACCGCCGTCTTGGGCAGAACGATCCGGAGGACGCCGTCGCCGTACTCGGCCGTGGCGCGCTCGGCGATGACCTCGGTTGGCAGCTCGATCGCCCGAATGTAGCGGCCGCGCGGCCGTTCGCGGCAGAGATAGCTTTCTGGCCCGTCCACAGTCGCTTTGCGAACCGCCTGAAGGGTCAGGGTGTTGCCGACCAGGGTCACTGCGATGCTCTCCCGCTCGACCCCGGGGAGATCGGCCTCCAGGACAAGCTCCTGCGGTCGATCCACGAGATCGATCTCTGGCGTCCGGTCCTGCTCGGTCAGCACGGGCAACCACCCCGCTGGCGCCGCTCCCGAAAGGCGATCCACCCCGGTCCGCTCCTCCCGCGCTCGGCCCGGTGCGCTCGGTCCCATCACCATCATCGTTGTGCGCTCCTTTGCTGTGTCCCCGATGGGCACCTCCAGAGCAGTGCCGCATCTGCCTCGATCATAGGGCTGATCCAGGGGCGGTACGTCCAGAAGGCCCTCTCCAACGTCTCGATTGTGTCCAGATCTCCAGCGGGGAGGCGAGGGCAGAGGGCGGACAGGGCCGCGCAATCCCGGTCAGGAGGCCGGGGCGAAGCTGTAGCCGAGCCCGCGGTGGGTCTTGATGTAGCGCGGGCGCGCCGGATCCGGCTCGATCTTCTTGCGCAGGTTAGCGATGTGCAGACGCACGAGATGGGGATCACCACGGTAGGCTTCGCCCCAGACCCGCGCGAGGAGCTCGTCGTGGAGGAAGATCCGACCGGGGTAGCGGGCGAGAAGAGCCAGGAGCCGATACTCGGTCGGGGTGAGATTGACCGTGACGCCGGCGAAGCTGACCACCCGCCGCTGAAAATCGATCGTCAGCAGCGCGTCGCGGTAGGCCGGCCCCCGGACCTCGAGACAGGGGTGGGCACGGCGGAGGATCGCCGCGACCCGGGCCTGCAGCTCGGCCAGCGAAAAGGGACGGGTCAGATAATCGTCTCCGCAGCGGAGCGCCCGGACCTTGCTCGCGTCGTCATCAGCCGCCGAGAGGAAGATAATGGGCACGTCAGCCAGCTCGCGCAGTCGCTCGCAGAGGGCGACGCCGTCCCCCTCCCGATAGCGCAGCTCCAGGGCAATCAGATCGGGAGCTCCCTCGGCGGCCAGAGCAAGCGCCTCCGCCGCCGATTCGGCAACCCGGACGAGATAGCCCGCCGGCTCCAGGGCGAGTTTCACCAGTCGCCCGAGCAGCGGGTCATCACCGAGGACCAGGATGGTCCGGCGCGCCGGACGATCTGGCAACGCGGCGTGCACACCCTCCTCCCGCGCGGAGTCTACCACACCCGCGGGGCTGCCCGCCGACTACGGCCCGGCACGGCGCCCGATCAGGCGGGGGATCCCTCTCCCGCGTCAACCGGCGGCTCGTAGACGCAGGAGGGATCGGCGGCGAGGTAGTCGCCGGTGAGCGCGTAGGCGCGGGCGCGGCTCCCCCCACAGACAGTACGCAGCCAGCACCGCCCGCACTTGCCCTTCAGCA
>DATGMJ010000302.1:0-2895 GCA_035293685.1 Chloroflexota bacterium
CATGCTTGTCCTATGTCCGGCGGCACTTGACTTTCGGGCCTGCCCCGGTATGATGGCCGAGAAGCCGCACCGCCCCGCGGTGGACGTCGGGACCGCGCAGGGGTCCGGTCCGGGCCGGCCCCGGAGCGCCGGCTCCCGAAATGCCTATGCTTTTTAAGGAGTCCATACCCGTGCGTATCCTGCTCTTTCCGCGCATCGAGGGCGACCTCCTTGCGCTGGCGCAGTCACTCCTGCCGCCAGGACACGAACTCGTCATGGCCGATCCGCGCGAGGGCGGACCGGCTCTGGCCGAGCAGGTCCGTCAGGCCGATGTCGTCCTCTGGGCGGCTACCGCTGTCGGATACGCGGGCGGCATCCCGACGGAGGTCTGGGACGCCGGCCCCGGCCACGTGAAGTTCATCCAGACCCTCAGCGCAGGCTACGATGAGATCGACCTCGACCGCGCGCGTCGCGCCGGCATTCCGGTCTGCTCGAACGGTGGCGCGAATGCCATCAGCGTTGCCGAGCACGTGATTATGCTGATGCTGGCGACTTTCCGCCGATTGCCGGATCTGATCGCGCTGACGCGGGATGGACGCTGGCGACCGCTCCCCCCCGGCCTGCGCTCCTACGAGCTGCACGGCAAGACGGTGGGCATTGTCGGGATGGGGAATATCGGGCGCGAGGTTGCCCGCCGTCTCCAGGGGTGGTCCGTCACTCTGCTCTACCACGACATCGTCCGACGCTCACCGACCGAGGAGACTGAGCTCGGCCTGACCTACCTACCGCTCGATGATCTCTTCCGCCGGTCCGATGTGATCACCCTGCATGCGCCACTCCTGCCGGAAACCCGCAACCTGGTCAATGCAGATCGTCTCGCCCTGATGAAGCCCACGGCCATCCTGGTGAACGCCGCCCGCGGCGGTCTGGTCGACGAGGAGGCACTCCTGGCCGCGCTGAACGAAGGGCGTTTGCTCGGAGCTGCGCTCGATACGCTGGCCCAGGAGCCGCCTCCGCCGAATCATCCACTCCTGCGGCATCCCCGCGTGCTGGTGACCCCGCACGTCGCGGGACCGACCTGGGATAGCTGGCCCCGTCGGTTCGCCAACGCCTTTTCTAACGTCGTCCGGGTTGCCCGGGGAGAGCCGCCTCTCTGGATCGTGCCAGAGCTGGCGCGTGGTGCCTGAGTCCGCCACCTTCAAGGGCACCACGCCCGGCCCGATCCCTGTAGCGTAGGGGATTCAGTAGGTGATCCAGCCGCCGGTGATGTTGATCGCCTGACCGGTCATGTAACTCGCCAGGGGCGAGGCGAGAAAGAGGATGACCCGTGCCACCTCCTCAGGGCTGCCCGGCCGCCCCATCGGCACGGCGGCAAGCCGCTGGTTCATCCATTCGCGCTCGGCCAATCCCATCATGCGCTGCCCTTGTTCGCGATCAATCAGTGCCCACATATCGGTGTCGATAATGCCCGGACAGACGCAGTTCACCCGCACCCCGTGGCGCGCCACTTCCTGAGAGAGGGTTTTGGTCATGGCGATGACCGCGGCCTTGGAGACGTTGTAGTGCAGGTACTTGGTGCCGGTGGCCGCCTTGCCGGCCGCCGAGGCCAGACTGACAATCGCTCCTCGCCGCCGGGCGATCATCCCCGGCAGGACGAGCTGGCACATGAAGAAAACCGCCTTCGCGTTGACCGCCAGCATCCGATCCCAATCGGCTTCGGTCAGGTCGAAGATGTCCACCACCTGCATGATTCCGGCGTTGTTCACCAGGATATCCAGAGGGCCCAGTTCTGCTTCGACGGCCGCCAGCATAGCCCGTCGATCCCGATCGCTCGCCACGTCGGCCCGGATCGCCACGGCCTTGCGGCCGAGCCTCCGGACCTCATCCGCCACCCGTTCCGCACCAGCCTGGTCCAGATCAGAGATACCAACGTCTGCGCCAGCGCGCGCGAGGTACAGGGCCGTCGCCCGGCCGATGCCGCGCGCCGCACCGGTCACCAGCGCGGTCTGGCCGGCGATAAGCCCTTCAATGGGAAAGCTAGTCAGCTCCATACCGTCTCTCCTCGTCTGCCTGTCACCACGGCAAGATCGGCGATCTCGTCGGACACGGCCCTGGAGAACCGCAGATCAGCAAGGAACTGCTCCCCTGCTCGATTGATCAGGCGGATCAGTGTGCCCTCGACTGGCCCGACTGTCCATCAGCCATCGCGATTGTAGGGCTGACCCGCCGCGGGATCAACTGAGGGAAGCACTATCGAACCGCGCTCTTCCACCGCGAGATCTCACTCGACCGCTCGGCTGCATGCTGTCTTGCGGGCAGCACCCTGATTGGGTACAATTGTGACCAATGGCAACGCGGCCGACCGGGAGTCCGACGATGCCGTCCCTGGATGCATTGAAGGTTCGTCTGGAGCAGGAGCGCGATCGGTTGCGTTCCGAGATCCGCGCTGCTGCCCGTCTGCCGGCCGAGTATCGCCCGACCGTCGAATCCTACTACGGAAACCACCTGGCAGATGCCGGGACGGATACCTTCGAGGAAGAGAAAGCGCTTGCCCTGGAAGCCCACCTGGCCGGCCTGCTCGGGAAAGTCGAGGATGCGCTCCGGCGATTCGCGGAGGGAACGTACGGCATCTGTGAGAACTGCGGCCAGCCGATCCCGCTGGAGCGGCTTGAGGCCCTGCCCTACGCGACGACCTGCCTGGCCTGCCGGCCGCCGCGTGCTGACCGAAGGCGGTCCCCACCGGTCCGAGTGGACCGCCAGGACCGGGGGGCGATGGACGACAGGCCGGCCGATGTCCCCCTGTTTCCCCCGTCTGCAACGGACGGGGCGTAGACCACCAGGCGTGGACGAGCACGAGTGAAGCCCGCCATCCCACGGTCCAGGGTTAGCCGCCGCATTGAGCCCGGCGTGGTCGGG
>DATGMJ010000303.1:0-4162 GCA_035293685.1 Chloroflexota bacterium
CACGTCATCGACGGCGAGCCCCGCCCGGCCGACGATGTCGCGGCTCTTTCCTGGTTTTCGCTGGAGGCGCTCCCCCCTAACCTCGCCTTTTCCCACTGTCGAGAACTCTTCCGACGCCTTGCAGAGACGCTGGCCAGGCCAGACTAAGAGCATTTTCCTGCAAACGGACTCCCCCGGAACCAGAGGAGATCTCGCCTGTCCCACCAGGCCACGGCCCCATGGATCTGCGACCCTGAGACAACCGCGAGCGCGGCGTCCGGGGCCTCCATACATACCTGCTTAGAGAGCAGTCTTCTCATATGATCGCGGCGTGGCATTGACCCGGCCCGGCAGGGTCGGGCCGCTGTCGGTCCAGTCACGTTGGATTGTCACGTAGCGCCCCTGCCACACATCGCCGGGGACGCCCGATCCAGGTGTCAGGTAGCTCACCGGCGTGAGGTACCGGCGAACCCACTGATCAATCGGAATAAATCGGTCCTCCCCGAGCCACGACGGCCGCCCTTTATTGGGATCCATGACGTACACGCCGAGAATCTTCACGTCTGGATACGCCTGGTACGGATCCGCCGTAGCCCGAACCCCACGCACCAGTACGTAATGGTCGCCCCACCAGATCGTGGCGATCGACGGCTCGCGGTAGCGCGGGTTGGCGAGGAGCCACGCCACCGTCATCGTCGCCTGGAGCGGATCGTCGTAGATGAAATGGTTGAAACCGCGCTCGGGCAGCCAGTGGTGAGCAGCGGATGCCACCGCATAGGGAGACGCATCCCACTGCTGGACAGTGAAGCCGGCGTTATGAGCGAGCTCCCAGTTCCAGATCTCCTGCTGAACCGCGTAGCTTGGGCCAAGCGGCTGACCCCGCACATACTCGATCCAGCACTGGAGATCCGCCGGATCGCACCAGATTGAGGTCATCTGCCGGTGATACGGAATGGGAAGATCCAGGTCGAAGGTCGCTGCATCTCCCGGCGGCACTGCACCCGCGAGCCAGTCACCGGAGACGTAGCCCACGCGCGCACCGTCGGTTACACGCCACCACACACCATTAACCGGTCCGCCGAGAAGTCGCAGCCGCGTTCCCCCGGCAAGGACATCCAGAATCGGATTTTCAATACTCGGGCCCCCGCGGAGGTTCAACCAGTCTGCCGTCACCATGGCACCTCCGCCGACGACCAGGTCTTGCGACGCGCCGGCCGAACTACTGCGAACTGCCGACAGTGCCAGGGCCGCGATCATCCCGGCGCCGCCCCGAAGCAACTCCCGTCGTCTCATGACGCCCTCCCCTCCTGTCGATGGCCCGCCCTATGGTAGCCGACCAAGCGGCGGGGATGCAAGGTGCCGCCCGTCTATCCTGCCGTCCGGGTTGCCCGTACGGACGCATGACCTCGTCGGGGATGTATCGGACAGCGAGCAGGGAGAACGAGGCAGGGCCAAACCGGGCTCAGGCGCTGTTCTCGGACCAGAGACGGAGCAGCTTCCGGCGGCTGACGGCGAGGTACTCCCGATCAGAGGAGAAGACTTCCAGGGTTATCGTGCCGTCAAAGCCGGTCCTTTTGAGAAGGCGGATAACCCACGGCCAATCAATCGCCCCGGCGCCTAGCGGCAGATGGAGATCAAGATCGCCCCCGCGGTTGTCACTCAGGTGGACGTGGAGCAGACGGCGCCCCAGGGTCTCGAGGAGCTGGCCGGTCAGGTTGGTCGGGTTGCCGAGGTTGGCGTGGCCGACGTCAAGATGCCACCCGAGGGAGGGTACCGCGTCCAGGACAGCCGCGAGCACCTCGGGCAGATTGAAGAGGCCGGGGATATTTTCGACCATCAACTGAAGACCGCGTTCGGTTGCACGCTCCGCGAGGTAGCGGAGCGATTCGGTATTCCGCCAGATGATCCATTGATGGTCGTACAGCGGCGCGCGGGGATCCGGGTGAATGTTCACCGGCGAGATGCCCAGCCGTGCGAAGGCATCCAGGCACCGCGTCAGCTCGTCAAGGGCTGCCTGGCGCACCGAGTCAAAGGGCGACCCGATCGGCAGGTACCACGGGGTATGGCCGACCGCACGTAAGCCGGTCTCCTGAAGAATCCCAGAGACCGCGATCAGGTCGAGCTTACTCGCCCGCGCGCCCTCGGGCTCGAGGGTGAGATCAATGAAGTCAAAGCCCATGTCGCGGAATGTCCGGATTTCCTGAATGACATCGCGCATGGGATGGTTCATCGCACCCACGAGCATTTCTCTCCTCCCGGCAACGGTCGGCAGCGACCCCGCGATGATCGGGGTCGACTAGCCAGTAGCCGAATCCGACGGGGATTGTACCAGAACGGCCAGAGAGGACGAGACAGCGCGGCGAGGTGGACCGCTCGCCTAAGCCCCCGACTGACGCGGTAGGCGGCGCCAGCCCGTCAGCGAGTCAGCCTGACATCTTGATACTACAACGGGTTGACATGTCGACATGTCAAGTCTATACTGCCCGCGATACCCTGGCAGGGTCTCGTCCAGGGCTCTGCCCGTGCCGTTCATCAACTCCTGCCGGCGGCAGCGGGCGCATCCGATGTGGTAGTGCCAGGGGTCGAGAAGGGAGGTGATCACTGGCCCTTCCCCATTCGCCTTTCTCTGGGCGCCCCTCGTGAAGTCCACGCGTTCAGATGGCGTCCCGAACAAGACGATCGGGGAAATTGTGCCCCGGACCATCGGTGGAGGAGTAGATATGCGCTTCTCTATATGGGCGACCTTGCTCATCTTCATGAGCACCCTGGCTCCCCCCGTCGCCAGTATCGCCCGCGCCGAGAGCCCGCGTGATCTGGATATCCCCGGCGGGCACTTCTACACCCAAACCGGCGGCCGCGCTGACCGCGAGCCCGCACAGGGATACGCAATAACCGACGCGGACGGCATTCCCTTCTGGACCTTCTTCCGTCAGCACGGTGGAGTGGACGTGCTGGGCTATCCGATCTCTCAGCGTTTTCTCTGGGACGGCTACGTATGCCAGGCCACCCAGCGCGCGGTGATGCAGTGGGATCCGGCGACCCACCAGCTTCAGCTCGTCAACATCTTTGATTACCTCTCTGACGCGGGGAAGGATGATTGGCTCCTCGCCGCCCACATCGCGCCGCGCCCGCAGCGAACACCGGAGGAGAGCGCGCCGCTCCCCTTCCTCGTCCTGGCCCATTACCGCTTTCGCTGGCTCTATACCGATCCGTCTATCTTTCACCGCTACTTTTCGACGCCGTCGTACTACACGATTTACGGACTGCCGACTTCTCCCATCGTAGACATGGGGCCGTACTACGCCGCACGATTCCAGCGTGCCGTTCTTTACCACTGGAAAGAGCGCGTCCCATGGGCCGATGACCACGGAACGAGTGTCGGCCTGGCCGGTGATCTCTTGAAGGAGGTGGGGCTTATCCCGACCCCGGCAGCCCGTCCCCGCTCTCTGCCGTGGCAGGAGACGCCGCGCGAGTCCCTGGCTGTTATCTCATCCGTGCGAACCGTTCGCACTCTCGCTGTCTCTCCACCGCCTCCCGTCGATTCTCCCCGACCGGTTGCCGCGGCGGCCGATCGCCCCGCCAGCCGTCCAGCGGTCCTCAGCGCCCGCGGCAGCCGACGCGGTCCAGTGCTGGTTGGCGTCTCGACCTGGTATGGGAGTGATTTCCAGGGGCGGCGCATGAGCAATGGCCGCCCGTACAACATGTGGAATCCGCACACTGCGGCCGCCAACGCCTATCCCCTCGGCACGTGGATCCGGGTAACGCGCCTGTCGACGGGTAAGAGCATCGTGGTCGAGGTCACTGACCACGGGGCTTTCCGTTACCCCAATGTCGCCGATCTCAGCTATGCAGCCTTTGCTGAGCTGGCCGACCCTTCGACCGGCGTGATTCAGGTTCAGGTGGAACCTGTAGAGGGGCCGGACTGATGTTGACCAGGAGCCGGCCAGTGCGATAAAAAATACAGCGGGGCCGCCGCGGCTCTCGCGGCGGCCCCGCCTGTTCCGGCAGGGTCAGATAAGAACCCTTAGCGGTAGCTTCGAATCTGCTCGTAGCAGGAGCTACAGTACACCGGCTTATCGCCGCGCGGCACGAAGGGGACAAGGGCCTCCTTGCCGCAGTTCGAGCAGACGGTAGCATACAGCTCGCGCTGCCCGCGGGCCGCACGACCGCCGTTATCGTAGTT
>DATGMJ010000304.1:0-2661 GCA_035293685.1 Chloroflexota bacterium
AACAGGTCGGGGCGGCTGACCATGTCCAGCATGGCCCGGCGGAAGCCGTTGAAGTCGCCGATGCGGTAACTGATGGCCGAGAGCCCCGGCGGGTTGTCGGGTCGACGTGGCGCTGCCGGGGCCGCGGCGGCGCGCTCCAGCGTTGGTGGCGGATCGGGCATCACCATCGGGCCACTCCTTTCGGTCGTATGATCAAGACCCCGTTCAGCGGCCTGTCGCGATCGTTGTCGAGGATGATGATCTGGTCGGGTGCCGCACGCAGGTAGCCCTGACGTAGATTCGCCCGCGTCTCCCGATCGGCGTTGCGCGATCCTGCGGGGGCCAGGCGCGTGATGTCGGCGGAGGCGACACCGGCTACCGCCAGGATGGCCCTATATAGCCGGCTGATGTAGAGACTCTCACCGAAATCAAAGTTATCCGGGTGAAAGAAACCTTTGCCGCCGTCGGGTAGATCGACGTTGCTGAGCGCACGCTGGAGGCGACACAGGACGTCGTCCATCCGGCTAGCCGGATCGGTGCGGATATCCACGACGAGATCGATCGGCAGGTACGAGGGCGCGGCCAGCTCCACGTCGTAGCCGGCCATCCGTCGGGCAGCGAGGTCGGAGAGCAGGGCCTGGCGTAACGCGGCGTCTAGACTTCGTCCAGATCGCGGCTGTGCCCGGAGCGAAGCCACCGACCAACTGCCGGTCCAATCGTAGGCGGCACTGGCATGGCGGATCGGGGCCGTCCCATCCGCCCCCACATACTCCAGCATGGCCGATCTGTAGCCATCGGGACTCACCGCCGTCAGCGCCTGATGCGTGCTCGGAGGACCGAACAAGCGTGCATAGTCATCCGATTCCTGGTCGCGCCCGCCGGTCGCGGGACGCGGGTTGGTCACTCCGGTTATGCGGCGCCAGATGGCAGCCTCGCCCCGGTACGGCTGCATGCGGGTGAGAGCATTGGCCGCCACATTGCCGGCCGTGCCGTTACCCACCCGATAGGTCGCCTTGATCGTCGCCGTCTCGGGTGGTCGCCGCCCAAAGACGCCGTCGCCAAAGACGACCGTCGCGTAGCCACGTTCGTCTAACTCCAGGCGGAAGGCGGGGTCGGTGGGGCCGCTGTTGAGCAGACTGCGCTGCTCGTACCAGCGCTCGCCGTCAACTGTGATCTGAAGGGTGCTGACGGAACGGGCCGGCTGTGCCGTGAAGCGGCCAGGCGCGGCCGGACGCACCATCTCCTGCTCCGGAAAGGCGGGGCCGCCGCGATCCAGGAGCGCCAGCGGAGCCTGGCTGAGAGTCAGCCGCAAGCGCGATGTCCGGCCGGCCAATGCGGGCTCGGCACTCTGGCCCCCGTCGCGCAGGACCTCATCGACGATCGTTTCGCCGTGGGTAGCCAGAACCAGGTTACCCCGAACCACAGTAGCCTGACAGTCGTAGTCGCGGCTGAGCGGTGTCGCGTCCGACCAGCGGATCGCGGTCAGCGTCACCCTTGCCGCGCCGCCCTCGAGCGACGGCTGCGTGGCGACGGTCGGCGCCGCGGTCAGGCGTATCACGTCAGCGGCGCCGTTGCCGTCGTCGATCAGCAGGTAATCGCCCGCCCGCAGGTAGGGGTATGCCCCGATCAAGGACGCGCTCAGCGAGGTGCGCGGCAAGCGTAAGTGGCGATGCCCCCAGTCGAAGAGAGCCATGGCGCTGTGCTCGCCACGCAGCGTGGCAGCCTGAACGGTTTCGAAGACGATGACGGCGTCGTCCGGGCCGTCTGGTTCATTGCTCACGCGCAGACCGGGGTTAGTCGGCAGCGCCACCACCGCATCCTGCGCGTCGAGACTGAACAGCAGCCAGGTGTAGGCGGCAGCCCCGTTATCGATCTCATAGCCGAGCAGGGCAAGATGCGCGGCAAGCGACCGCCGCTGCGTGGCGGTGCTCAAGAATGCCTCGCTGGCCACCCGGTCCTGCATGTAGCTGAGGGTGTCGGCGGTGGCCGCCAACAGGTCAAGCACCATGACACCCAGGTCGGCCTCGCTCTGCTCGACCCAGGTCGGCAGTCGCGTGGGGATGAAGTCTAGGAGCGCCTGCCGGAAGCTGGCATAATCTTTCGCCAGATAATCGATAGCCACGGCCGGCTCGATCGGCGCGACCATCGCCGCGGGCGGGACGCGGCAGTCGAATGTGGCGTCGTGATCGATGTCGAAACGCAGCCTGGAACTGGCAAAGACGGGATCGACCTTCGCGCCGCTGAGGGTCAGCGTATAGAGCGACGAATCACCACGACGGTCAAGGGTGAGTTCGACGACGTTCCCTTGTGGCTGGGCGAGCCTTGCCCCGGTGATGCGGGGAAATACCTGCTGGCCGCCCGTCAGCGTATAGTGGCGCTCATCCAAGGCATAGGCGGATTCCCCCGCGGGAGGCTGGCCCAGAGTCACCAGCAGGCGCGGCTCTCGATCGCCCACGGCCACGCGCAGGATGCCCTGCATCCCGGGGTGCAGTTCGGGGTCCGGACCTGCGAGAGACGGAGCGATTTCCCTGTTCATGCACTATACCTGTACGACGACGCGCTGGCGTTGTTGCGTCACCTTGAGCGTGTAGAAGACCTCGATGGTCATGGTCGCCTCTTGCTCCAGGCCCAGCTCGCTGCTCACGGCAACCTGGTTGACGTCGATGCGGTCACCCAGCCAGC
>DATGMJ010000305.1:0-2357 GCA_035293685.1 Chloroflexota bacterium
ATCATCGCGGCAAGAGCCAGGGCGCACCCGAGCGCACCATACGTAACCAGCCGATCGGCGGAATATGTCCTGACCCGCACGATGTAGGTGAGTGCGCCCTCGCGCGGAAATGGTAATCCTCCCATCCGCCGGGTCACCGCACGTCCGACGAAGAGCGAAGTCATTGCCAGGACAAGGAAGACGCCGGCACCGAGAGCGAACAGGACAACCTGCGCCCCCACGGTCCTGGTAAACACGGCTCCCTGGCCGATGCTGTCGAACCACAGCCATTCGGTGTAGAACGTCGCGATCACTGGTGCCAGAACAAGCAGTGCGACCACGACGAGTACGGCTACGACGACCCACATTAGCGGCCGGTCTCCCACCAGAGCACCCCCGCGAACATCGGCGGTGCTTCCAGGACCCAGCGCCCTTCCCGGAGGCGAAGATGTCCAGCCAGGTACTCCCGGATCCGGGCATCGGCCGCCGCGCCCGGAGGGTTCAGCAGGTCCGCCTTGATCGCGGCCACGGCGGCTTCGAAGGACTCGAAGCCGCGTCCCGCCCCAAATGGAATTGTGGTTACCTGCCCTCGCAGGCCAAGCTGATCGGCCACGCCGAGAAGATCCGCGAAGGTTGGCTCAGGACAGCGGGACTCGCCCCAGACTTCTTCGAACAGGGGAAGGATCGGCGCCTCGCGCTGGGTCCAGCGGCAGGTGACGTAGCAGCGTCCCCGGCAGACCGCCGCGAGTCGGCGGAGAAACGGCTCAATCTCCGCCACGACGTACACGACGTGCGAGCAGATGACCAGATCAGCTGCCGTCACGTCTGCATCCGGCCAAGCCGCCGCGATCACCTCGACGTTCGCAAGACCCGACGCACGTATCATGTCCTGGAGTTCCCGGCGCATCGCCGCAGAGGGCTCGACAGCAATCACTTTTCGGACCAGAGGGGCAATCGGGATAACGTGCCGTCCCACGCCAGCTCCGACATCCAGCACCGTAAGATCCGGCCGCAGAAATGGGCGAATGAGAGCGAAAAGGGCATCCGGACCGGCTTCGCTGACGAGATGACGAAATCGAGCGGCTCGATTGTCACCCCACGGATCTGGTCGGCCGTGCAGGGGATCGAGCCGTCTGCCCTGCTCCTCGCGGGCCCGGACCAGGGTCCGCCACCGTGCTACGTGATCAATCCCAGGCGGCTGGCCAGCCGGATCGCCGGGGAGCAGAGGGATCACAGAGGGCCTGCCGAGCGTGGGGAGAGCGGTACCAGCTTCCATTGACGGTCCGAGAGCACTGCGATCTCACGGATGCCGGCTAAGGCGAGCAGACGCATCCCTTCATCGAATCGCGCCGCGACATCCCGCGGACGATGGGCATCCGAACTTAGAAGGACTGGAATGCCGTACTGCGCGCACCGCCGAAGAAGGGGAAGATCGGGATTAGGCTGTCCCGCCGGCTTTGCCCACCCCGACGTGTTCAGTTCGACCGGGAGTCCGGCCCTTTGAATGGCCGCGAGGGCAGTCTCGACCAGGTCTTCGTACCACCGGCCAGACGTTGGGAAGAAGCGGTCGTCGCGATTCCAGAGCCGGATCCGATCCAGATGACCAACCACGGCTGGTACACCCCAATTCGCCACCTCGTCAACCATCGAACAGACGCGGCGGTAGTAGTCCTCAACGACCGGCCGTGCATCGCCGCCGTATCGCGCGTGGATCTCGGAGAGAAACCGCTCGGCGCTTTCATCATACGTCCAGGGGGTGCCTCCTGGACCGGCGACATAGTGGACCGAGGCGATGAGATAGTCAAAATCGCGGCGGAGGAGTTCACCTTCGTAGAAGGCGCTCAGACCAGGGAGGTAGTCAAGCTCGATCCCCAGGTAAACCGGGAGGCGGTCCGCGTAGACCTCGGCAAGCCTGCGGACCTCGGTACAGTAGCGGTCCAGGGCGGTAAGCGGTATCGCGTAATCACAAGGAAACGGGAGGGGGGCATGTCCGGAGGCGCCGAACGCACCCAACCCCTCCACAAGGGCCGCCTCGATGTACTCTCGGATCTCCCCCTCGCCATCGCAGTAGTGGCTATGAGTATGGAGGCTGGAGATCGGATTCCTCGGGCCCCAGGGCGATGCTTCCCTCACGATAATCTCACGTCCTCGCCGATATTCGCGAGCGATCTCTGCTATTATAGCGCCGATTCTCCGCCGCCCCAATTTTCCAAGACGGAACCGACTTGGAGAATGCAGCATCGTACGCTACAATGCCAGGCGTCCCACCGCGCTGGCACCGCCGCCCGCGCGGCTTCATAGTCACGGCACCGTACTTGGTCACATCAAGGAGAAAGGGAGGAATGCGTCTACTCACGTTCACCGCTACCGGGCGGACA